>JBBJNS010000020.1:0-19949 GCA_037720745.1 Candidatus Limnocylindrales bacterium | reverse complement strand
CTGACCGGATGGTCCATCGGGCTGTCACCGGGACGAGCCGGCCGGCTGCCCTGGAAGTCGGCGTAGAAGACGAGCCCGAAGGTGAGCACGATGCTGGCCACCATGACCGCCAGCAGCAGCCACCAGTCCGCCTCGATGCCCAGCATCACCGGCTCTTCCGTGGGCGCCACGTTCAGCGAGAAGAGCAATGCTCCGCCCGCCGCCACGAAGAGCCGCCCGAAGGGACCGATGGATCTCGCCTGGTCGTCGTCATCGGGGCTGTCCTCACCCGACACCAGCTGGGTCCGTGCCAGTGACGCACCGAAGGCGATGGGGATCGCCTCGAGTGCCACCTTGCCCGCGACCTCGCGCAGGCTCATGTCCAGCTCCAGCCGTCCCAGGAGGACGAGCGCCACGAGGGACACGAGGATGCCCAGTCCCATGGCCTCGACCGAGTCGACCAGCACCTCGAAGAAGGAGCTGTCCTCACGGAACCCGCTGGTGAGGTTGTAGCCGACCATGACCACGAACGCGACGCCCAAGAGGAAGAGGACCTTGAGGGGATGGAGGACGAACCCGTGGAACCAGACCTCCTGGGTGAACAGGAGCGGCAGGCCGATGAGCAGGCCTCCGCCCGTCGCGCGTACCAGGTTCTGGGCGCTTTCACGGGCCGACCTGCGATCGCCCTCGCCCTGCCGCGTCACGAGGTCCCTTATAGCAGAACCCGATGCGCTACCGTGCCCCCGTGCCGCATCCCTTCCGATCGACCCTCAGCGAGCTGCCGGGACGCGCGATGCGCGCCGGATTCGTGTGGGCCTCCCAACGCGAGTCCCTGGAGCGACTCTCTCAGCGGCTGCCCCTGACTCGCAGCCTGGTGCGCCGGTTCGTGGCCGGGCGGGACCTGCCGTCCACTTTGATCGCCCTGGAGCGCCTCAGAGTGGCCGGGCTTGCGACCACCGTAGACGTCCTCGGCGAGTCCGTCTCTACGGAGGCGGCGGCCACGGCTGCGGCGGACCGCTATCTGCGGGTGCTCGACTCCCTCGCGGAGCACGGCCTGGACGGCAACGTGAGCGTGAAGCTGACGCAGATGGGGCTCGACATCGACGCGGGGTTCTGCCGGCGCAACGTATCGCGGATCGTGGAGCAGGCGGCTACGACGGGCGCTTTCGTGCGCATCGACATGGAGGATCACACCCGCACCGACGCCACCCTGGACATCGCTCGGGACCTCCACGCGCAGCATGGCGATGTGGGCGTGGTGATCCAGTCGTACCTGCGGCGCAGCGCGGAGGACGTCGAGGCGCTCATCGCCGAGCGTATCCGGGTGCGTCTCTGCAAGGGCGCCTATAACGAGCCGGCCAGCGTGGCCTTCGCCACCAAGAGGCAGTCGGACGAGAGCTACCTGCGGCTCATGGAACGCCTGCTGATGGCGGGTGAGTACCCCGGTCTCGCCACGCACGATGAGCGGATCATCGGGGCCGCGCGCGAGCTCGTGGCGCGCGAGGGCATCGGGAACGAACGCTTCGAGTTCCAGATGCTCTACGGAGTGCGGCGCGACCTTCAGGAGGCCCTGGCCGCGGCCGGGCACACGATGCGCGTCTACGTGCCCTTCGGCGCCGAGTGGTACCCGTACTTCATGCGCCGCCTCGCCGAGCGGCCGGCCAACGTCCTTTTCGTGCTCAAGACCCTGGCGCGCGATCGGGGGTAGCGCGCCTCGCACCGTCAGGCGCGCGTCAGCTTCTCCAGTTGCTCGGCGTGCTCTTCCAGGTGACGGGCCACGAAGCGGTCGAAGATGTCGCGGACGGTCATCACGCCCTGCGTCTGATGCGCGCCGCGTGCTTCCCATTCCCGCTCGTCCAGCTCCGCGGTGAAGACTCGAGCCGCTTCGATCGAGGCGCTGACCCGGCTGATGACGTCCGTCGCAGCTTCATGGCGTCCACGCTCGATGGCGCCGATCCGTGCTTCGTCCGTCTTGATCCGCCCGAAGGGCACCGGGTCGGGAGATGCGGCGCCGATCACCTTCTCCGCCTCGCTCATCCAGTAGGGCACGAACTCTGCGATATGCGACCAGGCCTGTCCCGCCTCCCAGCGGTCGCCGTCGCTTGGGTCCGGTTCGGTCAACCCCGGCGGAGGGTCGGCGCTGGCGATCTGGGCAAGGCGCGCCTCGACTGCATCGAGCCTCAGGCGAAGCACCTCGTTGTTGGGCTGGTTCGCTTCCTGCATCGGCGCAGGATAGCCACTGGCGCGGTGCTTATCAATGTCCTCCGCTTCGCCTTAGCCGACTCATGCTACTGTATGCTCATGTTGACTCGCCGGCTCCAGGTGCTGCTCGACGAGGACCAGTTCCGGCGTCTGGCGGCCGTCGCCCGCCGGCGTCGCGTCTCGGTCGCGATGGTCGTCCGCGAAGCCATCGACCGTGACCTTTCGGGACCAGCCTCTCGTCGGGAGGCCGCGGGCCGACGCCTGCTGTCGGCGCGGCCCATGGACGTGCCCGATCCGAAGGGACTTCGACAGGAGCTCGACGAGCTGCGCTCCGGCGGACGATGATCGTCCTGGACACGACCATCCTCGTCTACGCCCTGGGATCGGACCATCCGCTCCAGGCGCCGTGCCGGCGGCTCATCGAGGCGGTCACGGAGGGTCGAGTAGAGGCCTCGACCACGACCGAGGTGGTGCAGGAGTTCGTGCACGTCCGAGCTCGCCGCCACGGGCGTGAGGACGCGTCGCGACAAGGCCGCGACTACGCCTCCCTGCTGGCGCCGCTGTTGCCCGTCGACGAGCCGGCGTTGCTGCTGGGCCTACGTCTCTTCGAGGAGCATCCCGAGCTGGGTGCCTTCGACGCCGTGCTGGCCGCGACGGCCATCGCCAACGTGGTCGATGCCCTTGTCTCGGCCGACCGAGCGTTCGGACATGTCCGCGGGCTTCCCTACGTCGATCCGTCCACTTCGGGCATGGCGCGCCTGCTCCTATAGAGGTGCCCAGGTGTTCAGTCGGGGAAGGCTTCGGGTCCCCGCTCTGCCAGCGCCTGAGCGTCGGCACCGGGGTCGTCCGAGGGCAGCCAGGAATAGGGATAGGCTGGATCTTCCAGCGCCGCCGCCTCCGGCGTGAGGTGCAGGCCGTGGAAGGTGTCGACCATGACGGCCAGCTCTTCCGTGCCCTCCTTGCCGATGGACGCCTCCACCGTGCCGGGATGCGGGCCGTGCGGGATGCCGGCCGGGTGCACCGTGAAGGAGCTGATGTCCACGCCGCGACGGCTCATGAAGTTGCCCGCCACGTAGTAGATGACCTCGTCGCTGTTGATGTTCGAGTGGTTGTAGGGCGCCGGGATGGCCAGCGGGTGGTAGTCGAACTTGCGGGGCACGAAGCTGCATACCACGTAGTTCCGACCGGAGAAGGTCTGGTGCACCGGGGGCGGCTGATGGACGCGCCCGGTGATCGGCTCGAAATCGCCGATGTTGAAGATGTAGGGAAAGAGGTAGCCGTCCCAGCCGACCACATCGAAGGGATGGCGCCGGTAGTGGTAGGCGGTCATCTTGCCGCGCACCTTGAGATGGACCGTGAACTCGCCCTCCTCGTCGCGCGCCGGCATCTCCTCGGGGGCGCGCAGGTCGCGGTTGGAGTAGGGCGAGTGCTCCAGGAGCTGGCCCCAGTCGTTGCGGTAGCGCTTGGGCGAGACGATCTCCGTGGGTGACTCGAGGTAGAGCACCCGCTGCTCCGTGGCGGCGTCAGGCTCCAGCCGCCAGGTGGTCCCGATGGGGATGACCAGGTAGTCGCCGGGTCCGTACGTCAGCGAGCCGAAGTTGCTCTCGAAGGTGCCGCTGCCCTGGTGGAAGAAGAGCAGCTCGTCAGCCTCCCCGTTTCGGTAGAAGCGGTCCGCGGGCAGGGCCTCTGCCGGCCGGATGACGCCCATCAGCACGTCGCTGTTGTAGAAGAGCGGCACGCGACCCGAGACGATGTCGCCGCGTGGCTCCAGGCCGCTGGAATCCACCAGCCGGTGGTGGTGTGCGTCCCCGTCAGCGGCCTGCAGGCGCACCTCCGCGACGGGCTCGACGCGATGCGTCTCGGTCGGCGGACGCAGGTGGTAGAGCAGCGACGAGCGGCCATGGAAGCCCTCCATGCCGAAGAGCTCCTCGGCGTAGAGCGAGCCGTCCGGCGCCCGGTGCTGCGTGTGGCGCTTGTGCGGCACGTTGCCGCGACTGACGTAGTACATGCCGCTGGCCTACCTCCTGAGGGACAGTCTACGGCCGCCTTCGTCGCTCGTTGAACGGAAAGGCCCGACTGCCCGTATCCCCCCGTGGACACGCTCCGGTCATCTGGCCGGAGGTGACACCGAAGCGGGAGACAGAGATGAGAAACGGCACGAAATGGACGTTGGTCGGCGCCCTCGCACTGTCCACGTTGGGCGCGGCGCCGGTCGCTGCGACCAACGACGATCGAGGCGACCGCTGCGATGGAGGCGACCGTTACTCGACCTCAGCCCACGACAGGAACGATCTGCTCGTCTTCGGATTGACCTTCAATCAGCGGCTGGTCTGCTTCCAGTCGAGTGACCCTGAAGATGCCGACAAGGTCGGGCCGATCCGCGACCTGACGGGCGATACGCGACTCGTGGGCATCGACTTCCGCAACGCCAACGGAGAGCTCTACGGTCTCGGCGACGAGGGTGGCATCTACATCATCGACACCTCCGATGCCTCGGCCGAGAAGGTCGACCAGCTGACCATCGAGCTCTCGGGCGAGCACTTCGGCGTCGACTTCAATCCCGCTGCGGATGCTCTGCGAATGATCGGCGACGATGGCCAGGATCTGCGCCACCCGTTCGCGGGCCCGACCGCCGGCACGACCGTCAACGACGGCACGCTCAACTACGTGGGCCCCCCGGCAGTCAGTCCGGCGCTGGGTGTGACCGCCGCCGGCTATACCAACAACGACAGCGACCCCGACACCGCCACGACCCTGTACGACTTGGACACGAACCTTGATCAGACGGTCATCCAGGCGCCGCCCAACTCGGGCACGTTGAACGCCGTGGGCAAGCTCGGCCTGGACGTGTCGCCGCGCACCGGCTTCGACGTCTACAGCATCGTGCGCGACGGTGCGACGGTGAAGGTCCGTGCCTTCGCTGCGCTCCAGGTCTCCGGCCGGAGCGGCTTCTACCGGATCAACCTGGTGAACGCCCCGGAGGACTCAGCGACCCTCCGCTGGTCCGCGGCTCTCGGGCGCCGCTCCGGTGCTCCTCGCTGAGCGCCGACGCCGGCCGATGGATGGCCTCCTGCTGGCTCTTGCCGCGGCACTCGCCTTGCTGGCCGTGGGCGTGGGCATCGGCAGCCAGGCTTTTCCACGCGTCGCGCCCGGTGCTCCATTCGAGACCGTCGCCTTCGAGCAGGTGCCGCCCGGCGTGGACGCCAGCGGTCGCCTCATCGCTCACACCTGGGGTACGGAGATCCAGCTCATCGTCTCGGGTCTCGAGGCTGGGCAGGCGTACCGGGCCACGTTCTTCGCGGAGGACGGCAGGGAGGTTCCCGGTGGCACGTTCATCGGCGTGGCAGGGCCCATGGTCTGCAATCTGAACGCTGCCATCCTGCGCCCTGAGGTCACCCATCTCCGCATCGCCACAGAAGAGGGCCTGACCGTGCTCGAAGCGGAGATCGAGACTCCTTCGGCCTGACCGCGAGGACCGCGGGACCGGTCGCAGACTCCGCTTGCGGTGCGCTTGAGGGGGTGGCTATACTGGCCTAGACCGGTATGGAGGAGTGGCATGAGTCACGCCTCGCGGCCAGCAGTTCGGAGGACGCGGCGTGGAGATCCTCGAGTCGGCGCCGCCCTTGGATCGGCAGAGCCCGATCCCCATCTTCGAGCAGGTCAAGTCGATCCTGGAACGCGCCATCGCCCTCGGCGAGTTGACGGCACATCGCCGCATCCCGTCGGAGCGTGAGTTGAGCAGCGTCCTCGGGGCGAGCCGCATGACCATCCGCCAGGCGCTGGTGGCGATGACCATCGACGGCACCCTCTACACACGTTCGGGCAAGGGCACCTACGTCGCCGAGCGCAAGATCGCGCAACCGCTGCAGCGCCTGACGAGCTTCACGGAGGACATGCAGGCACGTGGCCTGCGACCCGCCAGCCGAGTGCTTGACCAGGATCTCCTGCCCGCCCCTTTGGAGTTAGCGCAGGCGCTGGCTGTGGCGCCCGGCGCCGAGCTCGTGCGCATCCGCCGGCTGCGACTGGCCGACGGGCAGCCGCTCGCGATGGAGGCAAGCCATCTGCCGCATGCGCTCTGCCCTGGACTGCGCGACGTCGACCTCTCGGCCCACTCGCTCTACGAGGTGCTTCGGACGCGCTACGGCATCCGACTGGGTTCCGCGAAGCAGACGATCGAGGCATCGGAGCCCGTCGCCGAGGAACGTGAGCTGCTCCAGATGCCGGAGCACGTTCCCGTGCTGCGCCTCCATCGGCTGACGTGCGGGGATGACGGCACCCTCGTGGAGTTCACGCGCGCCGTTTATCGCGGCGACCGGTATCAGCTGCACGTGGAGCTGCGATGAGCCCGGACGGGATGACGGCACCCCTGCGCCAGCAGATCAAGGGCCTCGACGCTGCGTCGGCCGCGGCGCGGCTGACCTGGATGGTGTTGCCCGGCCCGGAGCTGGACGACACCTCGCGGGCACTCCTCGAGCGGGGCATCGGGGGCGTCGTGCTGTTCAGCGCCAACATCACCGGGGCCGCGCAGCTGATGGGCTTGACTGCGGAGCTGCGCAGATGCGCCACGGGCCCGCTGCGCATCGCCATCGATCATGAGGGGGGTCACGTCGCGCGCATCGGAGCTCCGGTCACACGCTTCCCGAGCGCCATGGCCATCGGGGCCACGGGATCGGAGGATCTGGCGTACGCCGTGGCGCGCGCGGCCGGAGAGGAGCTGGCCAGCCTGGGCATCGACGTGAACCTCGCGCCGGTCCTCGACGTCGCTTCCGACCCACGCAACCCGTCGGTCGGCGCGCGCTCCTTCGGGTCATCGCCCGACGCCGTCGCGCGGCTCGGTGCGGCTACGGTGCGCGGCTACCGCGACGCTGGTATAGCGGCTACGGCGAAGCACTTCCCCGGGCACGGGCGGACGCCCATCGACTCGCACGTCGACTTGCCCACGGTCACGGGCGGGCTTGACGAGCTGCGCCGGAGCGACCTGCCACCGTTCCGCGCGGCCTTCCAAGCCGAGGTCGACCTGGTGATGGCCTCTCATGTCGCCTTCGAGGGCCTCACCGACGGGCTGCCCTCGACGCTGGCGGCGCCCATCATGAAGGACCTGCTGCGTGACGAGCTGGGGTTCCGGGGACTGCTCGTGACCGACGCGATGGGCATGCGCGCATTGGCCGCCCGGCACGCGATCCCCGAGGCGTGCGTGCGGTCGATCGCGGCCGGCGCGGACACCGTGATGCCCATCGAGCAGCAGGACGAGGTGCTCCGCGCGCTGGCGGCAGCCATCGAGTCAGGGGTGCTCCCGGAGCAGCGCGTCGAGGAAGCCCTGGCGCGCATCGCGGAGCTCGACGCTCGTTTGACTCGCAGCGGCGACTCGCGTGCGCCCCGAGGCGATGGAGCGATGCTGCCCGACGCGGCGCACAGCGGACTGGCGGGGCTCGTCGCTCAGAGGTCGTTGACGCTGGTGGCAGGGGCTGACCTGCTGCCCATCGCACCCTCTACGTCCGTCGCCGTCATCGAGTTCGCGAGCCGGCGCGCGAGCCCGGTCGAGGAGCTCGACAGCGTGGCCCCCACGGTGGCGGCGGCCCTGAGCGCATACCTGCCTCGGGTACGGGAGGTCATCGTCCGCCCAGGCGAGCTGGCTGCGGCGTCCCGCCTCGCGGCCATCGAGGCGGCGGCTGCCGCCGAGCTCGTCATCCTGGCCACCCGGGATGCATACGTCTGGCCTGACGAATGTGATCTCATCGCCAGGATCGCGGGCAGCGATCGCCCCACCCTCCTGGTCGCGCTGCGCAACCCGTATGACCTCGATGCGCTGCCGAGGACCACGGGTGCGGTGGCGGCCTATGCCGATGTCCCCCAGACGCTGGAGGCGCTGGCCGATGCGTTGACCGGACGCGCGGGCTGGCCCGGCAGCCTGCCCATCGAGCTTGAGCGCATGTCAGGGCTGACGTGAATCCGCAGCCGCTGCCCAAGGCTGGCCCCGACCTTCCCGGCACAGAGCGTGCCAGCGACGCGGCGACGGACCTGCCCGCACTCTCCACCCGCGACCTCCTGGAGTTGATCAATGGCCAGGACGCGAGCGTGGCGACCGCGGTGCGGCGCGAGGTTCCGGCCGTCGAGCGCGCGGTGGACGCCGTCGTCGAACGGCTCCGCCAGGGTGGGCGCCTGATCCTTCTAGGTGCCGGGACCAGCGGTCGTCTGGCGGTCATGGAAGCTGCCGAGGCCCGGCCGACCTTCGGCATGCCAGCCACGACCGTCATCGGCCTGATGGCCGGTGGCCCTTCTGCCATGACGGGTTCCCGGGAAGGGGCGGAGGACGATGTGGAAGCGGCCATCGAGGATATCCGGCGCCTCGCACTGACCGTCCGGGACACGGTGGTGGGCGTCTCGGCGAGCGGTCGGACCCCGTTCGTGATCGCCGCCGTGCGGGCCGCCCACGCTCAGGGCGCCTTGACCATCGGCCTGTGCTGCGATGACCCGGCACCGCTCTCTGAGGCTGTGGCCATCGCCATCCACCCGACGGTCGGACCGGAGGTCATCGCCGGCTCCACGCGGCTGAAGGCCGGCACCGCCCAGAAGCTGGTCCTGAACATGCTGACCACCGCGGTCATGATCCGTCTCGGGCGGATCCACGGGAATCTCATGATCGACGTCCAGGCGACCAATGCCAAGCTGCGCGACCGCGCACGGCGCATCGTGGAGGAGGTCACCGGTCGGGCTGGTCCGGCCGTGGAGGAGGCACTGGCCGAGAGCGGCTGGTCGGCGCGCGTGGCGATCGTCATGCTCGGTCGCCACGTCGATGCGTCCGAGGCCCGGCGCTTGATCGCCCACGGACCTCCCTTCAGCGAGCTCGTGGGGGCCGCCCGCGCGGAGGGCCTCCATGACTGAGCCGCTCTACCTGGGTCTGGATGCCGGCGGCACCAGGACCGTCTGCTTGGCCGGTGACGGCCAGGCGATCCTGGGCCGGGGGGAGTCCGGCCCGGCGAACCCGAACGTGTCCGGGTTAGAGGGCTTCCGGCGAGCCGTGGCGGAGGCGGCCGGGCAGGCGCTGTCCAGCCTCGGCGATCGTCCCGCGACCAAGGCATGGATCGGGGTCGCCGGATCGGAGCGTCCGGTCATGCGCGAGGCGGTGCGAAGCGCGGCGCTGGAAGCGCTTGCCGTAGATGAGGTCCACATCTCGCATGACGCGCGCCTGGTCCTGGCAGCGGCCGGCGTTACCTCGGGCATCGCCGTCGTGGCCGGCACCGGTTCCTCGGTCTACGGCCTGGGGCGCGATGGGCACGAGGTGAAGGTCGGTGGCTGGGGTCACCTTCTGGGTGACGAGGGAAGCGCCTACGACATCGGTCGTGCCGCGCTCCGGGCGGTCGCCCAGGCCGGGGACGGACGAGCGCCGGCGACCGGCCTGACCGAGGGCATCACGCGAGCGCTGGGCGTCGGCGATGCCGACCAGCTTCGCGAACGGTGCTACCCCACAGCGTCAGTGGGCGAGGTGGCCGGTCTGGCCGCGGTAGTCCTCGATCTGGCGGATGTGGATGAGGTGGCGCGGTCGATCCTGCAGACGGCCGCCGCACATCTGGCGCTGGCCGTCGCCGTCTGCAACGAGCGGATGGATCAGTCCGACTCGTCGCCACGCCCGGTGGTCGCGGCTGGGGGCCTGCTTCGACCGCGTTCACCGCTGCTCGCCTTGCTGGCGGCGGCACTGCAGGGACGAGATGGGTCCTACCAGGTGTCCCCGCTGGCGGTCGAGCCGGCCACTGGAGCGTTGGCGCTCGCTCGGGACGGACCGACTGCCGATGAGCAGCCGGCCCGTCCCGGATCCAAGTCAGGCACGACATGAAGGAGGCGTTCCCATGAACAGACGACGCATCGCAGCCCCACCGATCTTCCTCGCGTTGGCGTTGTTGCTGCCCAGCTGTACCCCCGGCGCGGCACCAGCGACGGGCGCTCCAGGGACGAGCGATCCGGGCACCAGCCAACCGGGCACGAGCGTGCCGCCCAGCGAAGCAGCGGCCTACCAGGGTCCTCTCGACTGGTGGCACCTGGGCTATGCGCCGGGCGGCGAGACGGCCACCTCGCAGCTCGTCGATGATGCCGTCGCGGCATACATGGTCAAGCATCCCGGCGTGGACATCACCGTGACCGGTATCCCCTTCTCCGACGAGGGTCTGGCGCGGCTGGACACCGGTCTGGCAGCGGGCAGCGGCCCGGACATCTTCCGCATCGCCTCGGACCGCTTGCCGGGCTATGGCGCGCAGGGTGTCCTCTCGCCCATCGACGAGTTCCTGACCGAGGAGGATAGGGCCGACATCCTGCCCAATCTCCTCGAAGGTGTGGCCTACGAGGACGAGCACCTGGCTTGGCCGCAGTGGGTGCCGCCCGTCGGCTTCTACCTCAACAACGCCATCTTCCAGGATGCAGGCGTGGAGATCCCCGATGCCGAGTGGACGGCCGAGGAGTTCCAGCAGCTGGCGCAGGACCTGACCGGTGACGATGTCTTCGGCTTCGCGACCTACATGGGACCGGCCAGCGTCAACGAGCTGACGCTCCTCTACAACCAGGGCGCCACGATCCTCAACGAGGACAACACGGAGTACACGCTCAACGACGAGGCTGGAGTGAAGGGCCTCCAGGTGCTGGCCGACCTCTTCCAGGCCGGCGCGATGCCGCCTGATAGCACCACCATCGTCCTGCCCGACATCGAGCAGGGCTTCATCGACGGCCGCTTCGCGATGATGACCGGCGGCTCGGGCAGCATCGCCAACCTCAAGGCCAACGAGGTCGAGTTCACCATCCTGCCGCCGCCTATCGGCGATGCCGGCGAGACGGTCACCGTGGGTGGCATGGGCACCTACGCCGTCCCGCAGAAGGACGACCCGGCTCGCGTGGCGGCGGCTCATGACCTGGGCCGGTATCTGACGAGCGCGGAAGTGGCCGAGGACGTCCCGGGCTGGTACCTGGCGCCGGGCACCCGCGAGTCCATCACCGTCTCCGATACCACCCCGGAGATGGCGGCCTTCGAGGACATGCTGCCCAACGTGCGCTTTATGCCGCTCATCGAGGACTGGGCCCAGGTCGACTCATTCATCCATCCCGAGATCCAGCTGGCCATCTCCGGACAGAAGAGCGCGCAGCAGGCGCTCGACGACGCCGGAGCACAGATCAGCCCGCTGCTTGAGGAGTAGTCGAGTAGTCGAGAGACCGGCGGTCGGGACGTCTCGACCGCCGACTCGATCGGGATGACATCGCCTCCCAGCACTCCGGCCACTCCCACGGCGAGGGCGACCCGGCGTCTCCAGCGCTTCTGGCGCGACAACGGCGCGGGCTACCTGTTCGTGCTGCCCAGCCTGGCGTTCTTCCTGATCTTCATCTTCCTGCCCCTGGGCTGGTCGTTCCTCCTCTCATTCCAGGAATTCGGGTTGCGTGGCAGCACATGGGTAGGGCTCGACAACTACCTGGGCCTCATCCGCGATCCGATCTTCCACCAGGCCGCCTTCAACACGGTCGTCTACTCGGTCTCCACGGTCGCGGTGTGGGTCCTGGTGTCGATGGTCCTGGCGACCCTCATCCATCCGCTTCCGCAACGCCTGCGGACGTTCTTCCGCGCCGCTTACTACCTTCCTGCGGTCACCTCGGCGGTCTTCATCGCATTGGTCTGGAAGTGGATCCTCAACGCCAACCCGTGGGGCCTGGCGAACCACGTGCTGAGCCTCTTCGGTGCTGGGCCGGTGAGCTTCATCTCGGATCCGTCACCGTTCCTGGGCGCCAACGTGGCGCTATGGTCGATCATCCTCTCGTCGGTCCTGACCATCCCTGCGGTGGGCGTCGTCCTCTATTCCGCCGCGCTGGCGGGCATCCCCAGAGACCTGTATGAAGCGGCCGAAACGGAGGGAGCCGGGGCGCTGGCCAAGTTCCGCTACATCACGGTTCCGCTGCTGAAGCCGATCACGCTCTACGTCACGATCATCTACACCATCGCAGCGTTCGAGGTATTCGAGCGGGTCTACGTCATGACCGGCGGCGGACCGGGCTATGCGACGCACACCATCGTCTATCTCATCTGGCGGACCGGCTTCCGTTTCGGTGACTACGGGGTGGCCTCAGCGCAAGCCTTCCTGCTGTTCATCGTCATCGCCACCATCTCGGTGCTCCAGTTCCGGGCCCTGCGATCGGACGTGGAGTACTGATGGCCATCGAGCGCCCATCCGCCGAGCCTCGCCCCATCGCCCCTGTCCCGCTTCTTCCCGAATCGACCGGAACGCCGGACGCGGGGGACGGCGGTCCTGGGGGACGGCAGCAGTCTCGCCGGGACCGGCTCATGTCGCTGGCGGTGCTCATCCCGGTCGCGATCATCGGGCTCCTGCCCTTCTACTGGATGGTCACCACGGCCTTGACCCCGAGGGCCGCGGCCATCCGGGTCCCGCCGAATCTGCTGCCCTTCGACGCCACCCTCGACAACCTGGTGGCGCTCTTCGAACAGGCACCGGTCCTCCTGTGGGCGTTCAACAGCCTGCTGGTGGCGGGGGCCATCATGGTCGGCCACATCATCTTCGACTCGATGGCCGGCTACGCCTTCGCCAGGAAGCGCTTCCGCGGCAAGGCCATCTTCTTCACGCTCATCGTGGGCAGTCTGATGATCCCGGTGCACGTCACGCTCGTGCCCCGCTTCATCCTCATCACCAACCTCGGCCTGGAGAACAACCTGCTGGGGGTCATCGCTCCAAGCATCGCGGACGTCTTCGGCATCTTCCTCATGCGTCAGTTCATGCAGTCACTTCCAACCGAGTTGGAAGAAGCGGCTCGGGTGGACGGAGCGAACGAGTGGCAGGTGTTCTGGCGCATCGTGATGCCGTTGTCGCGACCCGCCGTGGCCACGGTGGGCATCTTCAGCTTCGTGGGTGCCTGGAACGCGTTCCTCTGGCCGCTCATCGTCCTCAGTGACCGGGAGCTGCTCACGCTCCCCGTCGGCGTGGCTCTGCTGCAGCAGGAGTTCAGCTCCAACATCGGCCTGCAGATGGCGGGCGCGATCGTGGGCGCCGTGCCCATGATCGTGCTCTTCCTGCTGTTCCAGCGGCACTTCCTGGAGGGTGTTCGCGTGGGCGGCGTGAAGGGCTGAGATGGCATCGATGCTCGTGCTCGGCCTGATCAGCGGAACCTCGCTCGACGCGATCGACGCCGCGCTGGTGGAGATCACCACCCATGCCTCGACCCTGGAGCTATCCCTCGTCAGCTGGACCGAAGCCCCTTGGCCGGCGGAGCTGCGAGACCGCCTCCGCGGCTGGAGCGATCCCCCTGCGACCATCACACCGGGCGACCTGGCGGTGGCTTCGATGGAGGTCGGCGAAGCGTTCGCCACGGTGGCCCTCGGGCTGGTTCACGAGGCTGGCCTGGCCATCGATGAGGTCGACCTCGTCGTGTCGCACGGCCAGACCATCCACCATCGGATCGACGAGACGGGACGCGCCGTGGCGACCCTACAGATCGGCGAGCCGGCCGTGCTGGCAGAGCGCACCGGTCGAACGGTCGTGGCCGACCTGCGCTCACGGGACATCGCGGCGGGCGGCCAGGGGGCGCCGCTCGTGGGCTATCTCGATGCGCTCCTGGTGGGCGAGGCAGAGCGGACGGTCGCCGCGCTGAACATCGGTGGCATCGCCAACCTGACCATCATCCCGGCCGGGAGGGCCTTCGATTCGATCGCCTTCGACACCGGTCCTGGCAACGCCATCATCGACGCGTCGGCTCGACAGCTGCTGGGCGAACCCTTGGACCGCGACGGGGCCGGGGCCGCGGCGGGAGAGCCCTCTGAAGCCCTCCTCGATGTGCTGCTCAAGCAGCCCTACTTCCAGCGCCCGCCTCCCAAGAGCACGGGCCGTGAGCTGTTCGGCGACGAGTACACGGAGCAGCTGATCCGCCAAGGTCGGGCGCTGGGTCTGTCGGACGATGACCTGCTGGCGACCGCCACCGAGCTCACTGCTCGCTCCGTGTCTTCCGCGCTGGCCCGCTGGGCGTCGGACTGGCCGGAGACGCTCTACGTGGCCGGTGGCGGCACACGCAATGCGGCACTCATGGCCGCCTTGAGGCGCTCCCTGGAGCGGGAGACCCCAGCCGGCGCGGTCCCGGTCGCGCTCAAGTCGATCGACGAGGTCGGTGTAGCAGGAGCCGCCAAAGAGGCGGTGTGTTTCGCGGTCCTGGGCCACGAGGCACTTCACGGCCGGCCCAACAGTCTGCCGGGCTGCACCGGCGCCCGGCATCCGTCCGTTCTGGGTGCCATCTGGCCCGGAACGAACTATCTGGAGCTGCTCGAACGGGTAGCCCGCTCCCGGAGGACGGCCCAGCCGATCGACCGGATCGAAGTTCGCCGCACGAGTGGCGAAAGGAAAGGAGCCTGAGGATGGCAAAGAGGATCATCATCGGACTTGCGACGCTGGCGCTCTTGCTGGGAGCTCTGCCCATGGCCTCGCTGGCCGCAGAGGGACCGGACGAGGAGTTTCGTGCCTACTGGGTGGACGCCTTCGGCGAGGGCACCTTCAACGAGGCCGAGGTCGACGAGCTCGTGGCCGCCGCCAAGGCTGCCAACATGAACGCCATCGTGGCCCAGATCGGGCGGCGCGGCGACTGCTTCTGCAACGACGCGATCATGCCGCGCACCCAGGCGGCCATCGCGCCGCTGCCCTACGACCCGCTCCAGACGCTCATCGACAAGGCGCACGCAGAGGGCATCGAGGTGCATGCCTGGATCATCGCCACGGCCATCTGGAACAGCGCCGCTCCACCGCTGGACCCCGATCACGTGTACAACACCCACGGACCGTCAGCCACGGGCTATGACGACTGGGTCATGACCCGCTATGACGGCAGCCGTCCGGGGGACACCTATCTCGATCCTGGCCATCCGGACGCTGTCGACTACATCGTCAGCATGTACACCAGCGTGGTCGAGAACTACGACGTGGATGGCATCAACTTCGACCGGATCCGCTACCCCGACGGTCAGCTGGCGGCTTGGCCGCTGGACAATTCGTGGGGCTACAACCCCGTCTCTCTGGCGCGGTTCCATGCCGCGACCGGTCGCTCCGACCGCCCTCTCCCCGATGACCCGGAGTGGAGCCAGTGGCGCCGCGAC
Organism: Candidatus Limnocylindrales bacterium; assembly: GCA_037720745.1. GTDB lineage: Bacteria > Chloroflexota > Limnocylindria > Limnocylindrales > CSP1-4 > Palsa-1032. Next base: position 4,654 of record JBBJNS010000020.1, on the reverse strand, counting down.
CAGGTCACGAACATCGTGCGCAAGGTTTACCTGGAGACCTTCGCCATCAAGCCGGACGTGCGCATCAGTGCCTCCACCATCACCTACGGCGACGGACCCGACCAGCTCGGCGGCTGGGAGCAGTCGCGGCCGTACCGCGAGACCCTCCAGGACTGGCGAGCCTGGATGGAGGAGGGCATCCTCGATCTGAACATGCCCATGAACTACAAGCGCGAGTTCTGCACCGGCGGACCGATCCCCGGCTGCTTCGGCGGCTTCAGTCAACGCGACTGGTACGAGCACTGGAACGAGTTCGCCAAGGACCACCAGTACGGCCGGCAGACGACCATCGGCGCGGCCATCTACCTCAACAGCATCCGCGACTCCGTGATCCAGGTGCGCAAGGCCCTGGCCGACAGCGCCGCCGGCAACCCGAGCTACGGCTGGGTCGGCTATTCCTATCGCAATCCCGACACCATGGCGCTCAGCGGCGAGCGCTCCGGATCGGCCAGCCGGGCGGAACTGGCTCGCGCCCTGACCCGACCCAGCGAGTACGACCCGATCACGCCACCGGTCTTCGCTGCTCCCGCGGTCGTGCCCGAGATGACCTGGAAGACCGAACCCACGACGGGGCACATCCGAGGCACGGTCGTAAACCGGAACGGCCTGCCGTTCGACCAGGTCCGGGTGACCGTCCATGACGTGAGCGGGCGAACACTGATCGCGTCGCTCCTGACCGACGGGTCCGGCTGGTTCGGCTTCGTCGATCTGGCTCCGGGCCGTTACAAGGTGACGGTCGACGATGAGGAAATTCGCGGGCGGCAACTGCGCGTAGTGCAGGTGGCTGCCGGAGAGCTGGAAACGGTGCCCTTCGCGGTCAAGTCTCGGGATTAGGCTCGCGCCTCGGACGTAGGGCGGCGCCCGGACGGTCACCGTCTCGGGCGCCGCCGCTCATCGAGAAGGCGCGCCGACACGCCGGCGGCCGATGCGATCAGGTCTCTGGCCGCTCCACGATCGGGTTCGTCAGGGCACCCAGTCGCTCCACGCTGAGCGTGACCACATCGCCGGGCTGGAGCCAGCGCCCGAACCCGGACTCGTCCTTGACCTCCAGGAGGCAGCCCGTGCCGACGGTCCCGGAACCGATGAGGTCGCCGGCTCGGAGCCGCGCATCGGCTGAGGCTCGCGCCAGCATCTCGCCGAAGCTGAAGTGGATGTCCGCCCAGCCGCCTCTGCTCAGCTCCTGGCCGTTCACCTCGGCCGTGGCGGTGAGCGCGTAGCCCTTGCCCTGGCGCACGTCAGCGAGCTCGTCGGGTGTGACGAGGCAGGGACCGAAGGAGGCCGCGAAGTCCTTGCCCTTGGCCGGGCCGAGTCGCACCGTCGTCTCATCGCGCTGGAGATCGCGTGCGGACCAGTCGTTGAAGATGGTGTAGCCGCCGATGGCCTCGTCCGCGCGCTCCGGTGACAGGTCGAGGGCCGGCGTATCGACCAGCGCCGCTATCTCCAGCTCATAGTCGAGCTCGTGAGAGGCGCGAGGGCGCCAGACCGGATCGCCCGGACCGCGAACCTCGGAGACGTTGCCGAAGTAGAAGATGGGCAAGCGATACCAAGCTTCTGGGACCTGCTGATCGCGTCGACCCCACATCGTCGCGACATGTCGTTCGAAGGCGTAGAAGTCGCGCAGGCTGCCGGGTCGCAGGATGGGCGGGCCGAAGTCGAGGCCCTGGGGACCGAGCGTGAGGCCATGGCCGGCTTGGGCGTCGGTCGATCCGGCCGGCAGGCCGACCGTGGCGAAGGGTTCGACCAGCATCCGTAGCGCGTCCACCCGCGCACCTGCTGCCAAGTGGGCGTCGAGAGTCGTCACCGGCGCGCGGAAGAGCCCGTCGTTGTGGGGCAGGCTCGGGTCGTCTCGCACCAGCTGACGCCGGGCGGGCTCTAGATCCAGCCACTCGCCGTTGGGCAGGCCGGCGGCGAGGCGAAAAGGCGTGCCGGCGGGAGCGTGGCGTTCGCGGACGTGGGCGATCCTCATACCTGGCGAGTCTAGTCGGGTGCTGACGTCCGGCGCGGCTGGTGCTCCTTTCGATGAACGGGAGTAGAGTCACTAGCGACATGCAACCGACTAGTCGAGGCGCAGACATGACCGCGTTCACCCACGACCCTCGAACCACCATCGGCAACGGCCAGATCATCGACCTCACCACGACGGGACGGCAGTCGGGTGAAGCCAAGCGCATCGAGATCGTCATCTTCTTGCTCGACGGCCGGCTCTATATCTCGGGTATGCCCGGCCCGCGCGCCTGGCTGGCCAACGTGGCGGCCGACCCGCACGTCACCATCCATCTCAAGGGTGAGGTCGCGGCCGATCTGCCGGGCCGTGGGCGTGTCATCAGCGATCGCGAGGAGCGTCGCCCGCTCCTCCAGCGCATCACCCGCCACTGGCGCCAAGAGCGTGACCTGGAGACGTTCGTGGCCACCAGCCCGCTCATCGAGGTCGTGCTGGAGCCTGGCTGAGAAGTCGGGCATCCGGCTGACCGTGGGCGCGCGCTTCGAACGGCGCACGTCGCCTTGCCGGGAGGCCATAAAGAGCACGCGATAGGCATTCTCGCGCCAGACGGGATCACCACGACATGATCAGGTGCACGTACGTCGTGTCGGCGTGTGGATGATGAACGATCCGGAGTTCCGTCAGCACCTCGGAGACCTGACTCCGCATGAAGCTCGTCTTGATCACGTCCGTCGTGGTGGACGTCTCAGCCCTGACCCTCCAGGTCTCCAGCTCGCTGGCGTCGATGCCGAGGTCCGACGCCACCTGGCCCGCCAGCGATGCTCCTGCGTCGATGCTGAGGGCGGTCGAATGCACGTCGATCCCGGTCGGCTCACCGATATCCGGTTCGGCGGCACCGTAGCTGTCCACGGCGACCAGGCGAGAGAGAATCGTGGTGCTCTTGCCGCCGGGTAGGTGGATGCGCGACTGGAAGCCCTTGTCGCACGCCCAGGATGTCCATGCCCGCCCATCCCGCATCTCCAAACCCGCACGGGTCGGAGGCTGTCGAAGGTCGAGGACGCGATCCGCGCACGCTGGACTCGCGGTGTCCGTGCCGACGTTGGTCGTGATGCAGCCCTGGCAAAGTGCCATGACGCCCAGCAGCAGCCCGGTGGCGAGGGCACGGCGCGCAACACCGCCAGAGGTCACAGGTTGCCGCGCAGCGCCTGCTCGCGTTCGATGGCTTCGAAGAGTGCCTTGAAGTTGCCTACACCAAAGCCGCGCGAGCCGTGGCGCTCGATGATCTCGAAGAAGAACGTGGGGCGGTCCTGCACGGGGCGCGTGAAGATCTGGAGGAGGTAGCCCTCCTCATCCCGGTCGGCCTCGATGCCCAGCTCCTCCAGCGTATCGATGGGCACGCCCACGTCGCCCACGCGGTCGGCGAGCGTCTCGTAATACGAGTGCGGCATGCCCAGGAACTGGACGCCCAGCTCCCGCAGGCGGCGCACGGACCCCACGATGTCCTCGGTGCGCAGGGCGATGTGCTGCGTGCCGGCGTCCAGGTACCAGTCCAGATACTCCTGGATCTGGCTCTTCTTCTTGCCTGCCGCCGGCTCGTTGATGGGGAACTTCACGCGCCCATTGCCGTTGGTCATGACCTTCGACATCAGCGCCGAGTACTCCGTGTGGATGACCTTGTCGTCGTAGTGGATGAGCTGGCTGAAGCCGAGCACGTCTTTGTAGAAGTCGACGAAGCGGTTCATGTCGCCCAGGCCCACATTGCCCACGCAGTGATCGACCTCAAGCAGCGACATGCCGGTCGCAGCCGGCGCCTGGTTCTGGGTGCGCTTGTAGCCCGGCGCGAAGACGCCGCTGTAGTCGCTCCGGTCGACGAAGGAGTGAACGACCTCGCCATAGGTGTGGATGGCCGAGCGGCGCAGGACGCCGTCGTCCGAGGGCATCTCAGCCGGCTCCAGATAGGATCGTGCGCCGCGCTTGGTGGTCTCGTGCCACGCCGATGCCGCATCGTCCACCAGAAAGGCGATGTCATGGACGCCGTCGCCGTGCTTGTGGACGTGCTCGGCGATCTCACCCTCAGGCGTGAGCGGCGCCGTGAACACGAAGCGGATGTCGTTCTGGACCATCACGAACGAGGAGCGGTCACGGACGCCGGTCTCCAGCCCGGAGTAGGCGATGGGCGTGAAGCCCCACAGCGCGCGGTAGTAGTGCGCCGCCTGACGGGCGTTACCCACCCAGAACTCGACGTGGTCGATGCCCTTGAGCGGCAGGAAGTCCTGCGCCTCAGCGTAGGCGTCCTTGTTGAGGCGGGCGCCGCTCTGGTTGGCCGCGCCCAGGCGATCGATGGTCTCCGTCATGACTGGTCTCCTTCTCGGATGCAGCCACTATCGTACGCCGGGCATGCCTGACGACCACCCACGATCGACAGCGACGCCTCGCCGGCGGCGGCTGGACGAGATGACCTTCCTGGCCGAGGTGGCTCGGCTGGCGGCGTCGACGCGGACCTGGGATGAGCTGATGGTGACCATCGTGGATCGCGCCCAGGAGGCCGCGCGCGCCGACGTCTGCTCGCTCTACCTGATGGACCGCGACGGGGCGGGCATCACGCGGGTGGCCACCAATGGGTGGGCCACGGAGTACATCGGACGAGCCAAGCTGCGCCTCGGACAGGGCATC
>JBBJNS010000124.1:0-5766 GCA_037720745.1 Candidatus Limnocylindrales bacterium | reverse complement strand
CGCTTGCAGGAGCTGATTGTCGAACTGGACAAGGCAACGGCGGCGCGCATCAAGGCCGAGGGCCGTGAGCGGGCCGCTGATACGAGCCATAAAGCCCTCCGGGCCGAGTGCTACCTCCTGGGGCAACTGGCGGGCAACTGAGGACGAGACGGCCCCGGCGCTCCGGCGTGCGGGGCCGCTGCATCCAGAGTGGGGACACTATGACGTACTCGATCAACAGGCTCGGGGCGCTGGAGATGGCGCTCCTGCTGGCCGGTCCGGCGGCCGACCTGTTCCTGGTGGGCGATGACGACCAGACCATCTACGCCTGGCGGCTGGCCGACGTCCGGCGGGTGCTCGGGCTGGCGGCTCGACTGCCGGGGTTGCGTCGCCACGACCTGGTCACGAACCGGCGCTGCCCGCCGGAGGTGGTCCGACGCGCGTCCCGCCTGGTGGCCCACAACCGCGAGCGTTTCGTGAAACGTATCGAGGCGGCACCCGACGCCACGGGAAGCCTGCGCCTGGCACCCGACCCAGGCGATCCACTGGCGCGCGCACGCCGTCTGCTGGGCGCCTGGGCCGATCACGGAGAAGGCACGCACGCCATCCTGGCTCGCACCAACGCGGAGCTGGCGCCGTTCGCTGCCGTGGCCATCGAGCAAGGACGTCCCTACCGTGCAGAGGAGGACGGCCTCCTGCTTGACGACACGCGCATCGATCCACTGTTGGACGAGCTTGACGCTGCCCACGCCGCCGTTCCCAGCGTTCCGCTCCTGCCACTCCTGGGTCGATTGGTGGCGTCTCTCGGCGCTGAGGACCAGGGCATCGGGATCGCGGTCGTCTCCTGGGCGACAGCGCATGGAAGTGCCGCGCTGCTGCGTAGCGCAGTCATCGCGACCCGACGACGACGCACGGAGCTCCGGCGCGACGATGCGCAGCTGGTACTGGCCACGGCTCACGGCACCAAGGGCCTGGAGTTCGACCACGTCGCCTGCATCGGCCTGGACGAGGGCACCTTCCCCAGCGCGCGCACCTTGGCTGAGGCAGCCGAACCCGGGCGAGTGCTGGAGGAGGAGCGGCGACTGGCCTACGTGGCATGGACGCGTGCGCGTCGGTCGCTCACGCTGGTCTACGACCCGGCCGCCCCCTCGCGGTTCCTTCGGGAAGCCTTCGACGCGGACGAACTCGCCGCCTGACGGCTCAGGGTCGGCGCCGCAGATCGACCGAGAAGTCGAGCTGTGCTCTCAGGTTGGCCAGCGCTTCCGCCCAGCCTTCGATCGCCTCCGCCCAGGCGTCGAGGCCGTCGGAAGTGGCTAGCTCGAACGGTCCGTCATGCACGGTCAGCCGCGTGCCGTATCCCTGGGGCAGGATATCAACGGTCACCTCCGTGGCCATCGCGTCCTGGGGCTGCCAGGCCCACCGGAAGCGCACTCGTTGGTACGGTTCTGCCTCCTGCATGTCCAGCCAAACGCGCCGGTCGGACCAGACGAGGACGGAGCGCGTGTCCACCGCCAGCGAGCCCTCGACACGCGGCGCGAACCAGGTCGTCATCGTCTCGGCATCCGACCACGCTCGGTAGACCCGTTCGGGGGAGGCATCCAGGCGGCGCTCCATGGTGATCCGGCGCCCGCTCACAAGCCCAGGTCGCGCCGGACCGTCGTGAGGCCCTCGATGACGTTCGTGATGTGCTCCTCGAAAGGAACGCCCAGCTCCTGCGCACCCTTCGTGAGCTGGTCACGCGGCACCTGACGGGCGAATCCCTTGTCCTTCATCTTCTTGGTCACGGCGCGCAGATCCACCTCGTCCAGGCTGCGGTTCGGCCGGACGTAAGCGACGGCGATGACGAAGCCGCTCATCTCGTCACAGGCGTAGACCGTGCGGGCGAGGTCGGTCGTTCGGGGCATGCCGGTGTGGTCGCCGTGTCCCAGCACCGCTTCCACGATCGGCTCCGGGTAGCCCGATCGACGCAGCTCCTCCGCGCCGCGTATCGGGTGCGTGTCAGGGAAGCGCTCGTAGTCGAAGTCGTGCAGCAGGCCGGCCATACGCCACAGGTCGAGCTCCGGCTCCGCGATGCCGAAGCGATGCTCGCCGTACCAGCTCACGGCGGCCTCCACGGCAAGACCGTGGCGGCGCAGCGCCTCGCCGGGAGTCCACTCACAGAGCAGCGCCCAGGCGTCGGCGCGTTGCGGCTGTGCGGCATCGGTCATCGAGTCGGAGGTGAGATCAACGTTCGACAAGCTCGTCCGGCAGTGCATCACGCCGGATTGCGCCCTGGCGCCCGCGCGAGCGGACGCGGGCGTGGACCTCTTCGCGGTTGTGGCGGTAGAGATGGAGCGCCGTGGGGAGCACGGAGAGCAGGATGACGAGGCCGATGATCACGTACAACCAGCGGTCCAGGACCTCGGGCGGGATGGCGCGGCCCAGGGCCCATCCGGCCACGGGCACCCCGATGGCCCAGATCACGGCGCCCGTGAAGTTGTACACAGCGAAGCGCGGGTAGTTCATGTGGGCGGCACCGGCCACGATGGGGGCAAAGGTGCGTACGAAGGGCAGGAAGCGGGCGATCACGATGGTCTTGCCACCGTGTTTCTGGTAGTACGCCTCCGCCGCCGCCAGATGGCTCTTCTTGAAGAAGCGCGAATCGGGGCGCTGGTAGAGGCGCCGTCCGACCCGCCTTCCGAAGGTGTAGCCCACGGCATCGCCCGTGACGGCGGCCGCGAAGCACACGGCGCAGACGAGCCAGATGGGGAACGCCTCTGGATCGACCGCAGAGATGACCCCCGCTGTCAGGAGCAGGCTGTCCCCGGGCAGGAAGAAGCCGAAGAAGAGGCCCGACTCCGCGAACACGATGAGGAAAAGACCGAGCAGTCCCACCGTGGCGATGAGCTGTTCGAGATCGACGCCTGGCAGCACCTCAGGCCTGGCCGGTGGTGGGCGGGAACGGCGGGGTGACGGGCGCGGAACGGGCACGCGCACCACGGCGCGCCGGCGCGTCGCGCTTCTCCACGACCAGTGCCAGTCGCTTTCGTTCCTCACCGTCGATCACGATGCGGATGACGTAGTCGCCCGGCTCGGGAAAGGACAGGTTCCAGAGGTCCAGAGCGAAGGTCAGAACCGAATCGCGGTTGCCGTCCCGGCCGCCAGCCACGATGGTCGCCTGGGCATTGGCCATGTCCGTGCCCGATGGCGTCAGGACCGTGAAGCGCAGCTCCATCTCCGAGCCGACCTCCTCGGGCGAGACGGCCAGCCCGACGACCAGCGCCAGATGAGGATGACGGAGCGGGAAGGTGGGGCCACCCAAGCGCGTGACGCCGCCGCCCAGGACGGAGAACTTCTGCCCGGGGCGGGCATCGGCGGCATCAGCCAGGAATGCATACTCGATCTCAGGCACGGCGACAGTGTAGGACGGGCGTCAGGCGGACGCGCCCTGACCACTGGTCTGACCCGCGGTCGAGCGTTCCTCCCGGTGACTTCCGCGACCGGTTTGACTCCCGATCGGCCGCGCCGGTAGGGTCCTCGGCGATGAACGTCGAGCCTCCCCTGGCGCGCCCGCCGATCCTTAGCGCGAGACGGTCGCCGCTCGCTCGACCTTGACCGCCCGCCGAGGAAGACGGTTTCTCGCGCGCGCGCCGCGTCCGGCTGCCTCGGCGAAGGAGATCGTGCTCAGCGGCACCAGCGGCTCGCCACGTAGCACTCGGGCCAGGTACTCCCCCGTAGCCGAGTCGGCCGCTGCGGCCACCTCTTCCGGCGTGCCCGCCACGACGACTTCGCCGCCCCGTGCACCGCCCTCCGGCCCCAGGTCGATGATCCAGTCGGCGGTCTTGATGACGTCGAGGTTGTGCTCGATGACGATGACCGTGTTGCCCGTCTCGACCAGGCGGTGGAGCACCTGCAGCAGCTTCTCGACATCGGCGAAGTGCAGCCCGGTGGTCGGCTCGTCCAGGAGGTAGACCGTCCGTCCCGTGGCGCGCCGGGACAGCTCCGTGGCGAGCTTGACGCGCTGCGCCTCGCCGCCGGACAGGGTCGTGGCCGGCTGGCCCATGCGCACGTAGCCCAGGCCGACATCGACCAGCGTCTGGAGCTTGGTACGCACCGAAGGCACGGGCTGGAACACCTCCAGCGCCTCTTCCACGGTCATCTCCAGCACGTCTGCGATGGAGTGGCCGCGGTAGTGGATCTCCAGCGCCTCGCGGTTGTAGCGCTTGCCGCCGCACACCTCGCAGGGCACATAGACGTCGGGCAGGAACTGCATCTCGATCTTCAGGATCCCGTCGCCGCGGCAGTTCTCGCAGCGGCCGCCCTTGACGTTGAAGCTGAAGCGGCCGGGCTTGTAGCCACGCAATCTCGACTCGGGCACGCCAGCGAAGAGTTCCCGGATCGGCCCGAAGAGACCCGTGTAGGTGGCCGGGTTGGAGCGCGGCGTCCTTCCGATGGGGCTCTGGTCGATCTCGATGACCTTGTCGATGGCCTCGAGCCCCTCCACCCGGTCGTGATCCGCGGGCTGCTCTCGTGCACCCGAGAGCTGACGAGCCAGGGCGCGGTACAGGATCTCGGTTACGAGCGTGCTCTTGCCCGAGCCAGAGACACCGGTCACGGCGGTGAAGGTGCCCAGCGGGAAACGCACGTCCAGGTCCTTGAGGTTGTGCGCGCGTGCACCGCGCACAACCAGCGCCTTGCCATTGCCCTCGCGCCGCTCGGCCGGCACGGGCACAGCTCGTTCACCGCGCAGGTAGGCACCGGTGATGGATCGCGGCTCGGCAAGGACATCCTCCAACGTCCCGCTGGCGATGATCTCGCCGCCATGCTCCCCGGCGCCCGGGCCGATGTCGACGACCCAGTCGGCCGTGCGGATGGTCTCCTCGTCATGCTCCACGACGATCAGCGTGTTGCCCAGGTCGCGCAATCGGATGAGCGTGGCGATCAGCTTCGCGTTGTCCTTCTGATGCAGCCCGATGGTGGGCTCATCCAGGATGTAGAGCACGCCGACAAGGCTCGAACCGATCTGCGTGGCCAGCCGGATGCGCTGCGCCTCTCCGCCGGAGAGCGTAGAACTGGTGCGGTCGACGGTCAGGTAGTCCAGGCCGACATCGACCAGGAAGCCCAGCCGAGCGCTGATCTCCTTGACGACCTGGCGGGCGATGGTCCGCTCACGGTCGCTCAGCCGTTCCGAGAGGCGTGCGGCCCAGTCGAGCGCGTCCGTGACCGACAGCGAGGCGATGGACGAGATGTTGCGCCCCTCGATGGTCACCGCCAGCACTTCCGGCTTGAGCCGCTGTCCGCCGCACGTCTGGCAGGGCCGCTCGACCATGAACTTCTCCAGCTCGCTCCTGACCCAGTCCGACTCCGTCTCCCGATGGCGCCGCTGGAGATTGGGCAGAAGCCCCTCGAAGTGGGCGTCGTAGGAGCGGCTGCGCCCGTTGTGCCGGTAGCGGATGGTGACCTTCTCCGCCTTTGGGGCGCGGAGCAGGTACTCCATGTGCTCGTCCGGCAGGTCGCGCACGGGCACGTCCGTGCGGAAGCCGCGCGCCTTGGCGATGCCCTCGACCACCTTGCCGTACCAGGAGTCGGCGATGGGCATGCGCGACCAGGGCACCAGGGCGCCCTCGGACAGGGATAGCCCGCGGTTCGGGATCAGCCGGTCCACGTCGAACTCCAGACGCACGCCGAGCCCCGTGCAGGTGGGGCATGCGCCGTGGGGCGAGTTGAAGCTGAACGAGCGCGGCTCCAGCTCATCGATGGTCGAGCCGTCGAAGGGACAGGTGTAGCGCTCGGAGTAGCGCTGCTCCT
>JBBJNS010000123.1:0-5814 GCA_037720745.1 Candidatus Limnocylindrales bacterium | reverse complement strand
CTGGAGGCAGCGGGCGACGATCCCGCCGGCTGACCCTCGCGGATCGGGCCGGACCCGCTCCAGGCCCCCCGGGGCCGGAAGTACTACTCGAGCGGTACTTGTCGGTGGGTGCTCCTCCCGCTCCTGTGGGAATAGGGTGCCCACGGGCAGAGAGCCACGATGGTACCGATGGGCTAGGAGACGCGGGACGATGATCACTCGAAGGAGCGGCCGGAGACCGATCTGGGCAGGGAGCCTGGCACTGTGTGCGGCGCTGCTGGCAGCGCCCGTGGCTGCCACGGACGGCTCGAACATCGACTCGGTCGCTGCGGTCGAACGTGCTGCGTTCGACCTGTCGGCCTCCGAGCAGTTCGGACAGCTGATCGCTCGCTACCAGCTCCTGGTCGAGTCCGACGCAGTCGAGTGGAGCGTGCTGCTGCCCGACCCGGAGGGGACCGACCTCACCGCACATGCCCCACTTGCCGCGCATGCCGGGAACGAGGACGTCACGCCCTCCGGCGTGGAGTGGACCTGGCTGTCGGCCAGTGACCCATCCGGCGCGGAGTGGACGCGGCTGCGCTTCATCGATGCCGACGGTTCGTCGTGGACCAGGACCCTGGGCACTGATCCGGCGGGCGTGGAATGGACGTTCGTGACCTTCCAGGGCGCGTACCGCGCGAGCTGGGTCGAGTCGCGCTTCGTCGACGGGGACGGTCGCGCCTGGTCGCGTATCGCACCGGGCACCGACCTAGGCGGCGTGGAGTGGACCTGATGGGGGGCAGAAGTCGGTCAGGTCCGACGACGGAGACGGTCGCGCGGGCGATGGCTGCCGGTCGCTCGAGGGTCGGCCCGCGCCGGCCGCATCTGGTCTGGGCCCTGGTCGGTGTCATGGCCGCAGCTGGTCTGGGCCTGGGCAGCCTGCTCCTCAGCTCCTCGGGCGGCGGCGCCGGCCCGCTCACCGGTGCTCTGCACGTCCAACTGCCATGGTGGCTGTTGGCCGTCGCCTTTTACCTCGCGGGATCGCGCGCCGTGCATCTTCAGTTCCAGCGCGAGGCGCACTCCTTCACGCTCAGCGAGATCCCGCTGGTGGTCGGTCTCTTCCTGGCTGCTCCCGGTGAGGTCATCCTGGCCAGCGTCCTGGGCTCGGGCGCCGCGCTCATCATCCACCGCCGCCCATCCCCCGTGAAGCTGGCCTTCAACCTGTCGCTGTACCTGCTCGGATCGGCCGTTGCCGTGTCCCTCTTCAGGCTGACGGCCGGAGTTGCCAGCCCACTCGCTCCTAGCACTTGGCTGGCGGCGCTCTTGGCCGTGGCCGTCTCGACCGTCATCGGTCTGGCCGCCGTGAACGCCGCCATCTGGCTGGTCCAGGGTCGCTCGGACAGACGACGGCTGGCGCTGGCGGTCCGCTTCGGACTGGCCGTGGCGCTCACCAACAGCTGCCTCGCGCTCATCGCCGTGACGCTTGCCCAGGCCGCGCCCAGCGCGCCGTGGCTGTTGATCGTGCCGCTCGTCCTGGTGGGCATCGCCTGGCTTTCCTATCGCGCCCACATCGGGGAGCGCGAGCAGCGCGACAGCCTGCAGCTCCTCTATGGAACGACGCGCATCCTGCACGGCGGGACGGAGCTGGAAGCTGCCATCGTGGCGCTCCTGCGCGACGCTCGACGCACCTTCCGGGCGGAGTTCGCGGAGCTGACCCTCTTTACGGCCGAGGGTCATCGCGAGGGACTGCGCACGACCCTTGGCCCCGACGACCGGACCGAGGTCATGGCCGCCGTCCGCCTGGCGCCCGGGACGGACGATCTGCGACTGCGCGCGGTGCGCGACCGGGCCTCCTTCCTGGCGCCCGTGCTCTCCGGGCAGGAGGCCCGCTCCGATGGCATCGGCGGCGCGCCGGTGCGCGACGCCATGGTCGCGCCGCTCGTCGGTGAGCGGAGCCTCATCGGGACGTTCGTGATGGCCAACCGGCAGGGCGCACTGGGCACGTTCCGGCCGGCCGAGCTGCAACTCTTCGAGACACTCGCCAACCATGCCGGCGTGGCTCTCGAGAACGGTCGCCTGGGCCGCTCCCTCAAGGATCTCTCCGAGCTCAAGGACCAGCTGCGTCACCAGGCGCTGCACGACAGCCTGACCGGGCTGGGCAACCGGGACCTGTTCACCGAGCGGCTCGCCGCCGCGCTCGACCGCCACGGTCATGAAGGTCCATCTCCGGCCGTCGTCTTCATCGACCTGGACGACTTCAAAGCGGTCAACGACAGCCTCGGCCACGCCGGTGGCGACCAGCTCCTGCGGGCCAGCGCTAGTGCCATCAGTCACGGGCTGCGGCCCTCTGACCTGGCCGTGCGCATCGCCGGCGACGAGTTCGCCGTCCTCGTCGAGGACGGCCGGGACATGGGTTCCGTCATCCGCATCGCCGAGCGGATAATCGAGGCCATCGCGCGTCCCGTGGAGATCGACGGGCGTTGGATCACCGCCTCGGCCAGCGTGGGCATCGCCGGCACGCGTGGGCGGGCCCAGAGCGCTGCGGAGCTCATGCGCGACGCGGACGTGGCCATGTACGCCGCCAAGTCGCGTGGCAAGAGCCGCTTCGCCGTCTTCGACCCGAGCATGACCGCGGAGCTCAGCGAGCGGCAGCAGCTGCGCGACGAGCTGAGTGGCGCCATCTCGCGCTCGGAGCTGTCGCTGCGCTATCAGCCCATCACCGATCTGCGCACGGGGCAGATGCTGGGTCTCGAGGCGCTGCTGCGCTGGCAGCACCCCACGCGCGGCGAACTGGCGCCCGCGGCGTTCCTCCCCCTGGCCGAGGAATCGGGGCTCATCGTGCCCATCGGCCGGTGGGTACTGCACGAGGCCTGCCGCCAGGCCCAGGCTTGGCGCGCCGACCGCGACCGCCCGCTGACCGTGAGCGTCAACGTGTCCATCGGTCAGCTGCTGCAGGCTGACTTCGTGGAGGACGTGGCAGGCATCCTCTCGGGCGCCGGGCTGCCGCCGGATGCTCTGATCCTGGAGTTCTCGGAGGCTCAGGTCATGATCGAGGACGCCACCATCGCCTCACGCTTGCGCGAGCTCAAGCGGTCGGGCGTGAGCCTGGCCATCGATGGTTTCGGCAACGGTTTCTCCTCGCTGCGCTACCTGGGGCGTTTCCCCGTGGACATCATCAAGATCGCCCGCCCGCTCGTGGCGACCATGGGCAGGACTCCCCAGGACGCGCGCATCGCCGAAGCCATCGTGGCGCTCGGACACTCGCTGCGATTGCAGGTCGTGGCCGAGGGCATCGAGGACCCGAGCCAGCTGGAGCGCGTGCGCTCGATGGACTGCGACCGCGCACAGGGCTTCTTCCTGGCACGACCGCTGGACGCGGCAGGCATCGGCCGTCTGCTGGGCGTGGGCGGCGTTGGCGCACGCGGCGGGCCAGCGCCAGTGGCTTCGGTCGCTGCCTGAGCTTACCGTCGGTCGATCCAGTGGCGATGCGCCGATCAGGACCACGTCGGATGTCGCGAGGCGGCTACCAACGGCCATCCATCAGGACAGATCGACGGTTCACGTCGTCTAGTACCGCTCCCATCCGTCAATGAGGGAAACCGTCACGCACAGGCGCGAGTCAGCGAGCATGCGAAGCAGCGATGGGCGACGCTAACCGGTCGTTACCGTCGGGTCGACCGTGATCGGCGGGGGCGCCATTCGTGTCGGTGGCCATCGTCTCCGCCTCTTTGGGTGCCGGTGCCAGGCGCCGCTCCCAGAGTGCCTCCAGTCCGGCGCCCTCGGGTCCATCCGTGGCGACCGCCTTCTCCAGGCGGAGGATGGCGTTCCGGCCGCTCATCGCCAGCGTCGAGACTTGGTTCTCGAAGGCCAGACCTTCCAGTCGACGCCAGCGCACGATCGGCTGCGAGACGCCGGCGCTGGCCGCCAGCAGCCGCGTCACGGCGGCCATGCCCCGCGACGCGGAGATGCGCTGGAACATCCGTTCGCCACGTCCCAGCGGGTTGCGGAACGGGGAGGTGACCGACTGGTACACGGCACTCCGGACGCCGCTGCTGCGCCGGTAGGCGATGCGCGCGAGATAGCCGTGATGCACGTCACCGGAGACCATCACGATGCTCGCCGGAGCCGCCCCGCGGCGGCCGCCGCCCACTTCGGCGAGCCGCTTCAAGAGCCGCTCCAGCGAGTTCCCGAAAGCGGCCCAGTGCTCCATGTCCAGAGCGCGGCGCACCTTCTCCATGGCGCGCGCCGGCAGACGTCCCCATGCTCCGTCGCCCACCCGCTCGCTCCAGGTCTCGGCGTGATGCATGCCCTGCGCCATGAGCATGGGCAGCGACGAGGCGATGACCAGATGATCCATCTCCCCCTCGACGTTCTCCTCCAGCCACTGCCACTCGGTCTCGTCCAGCATCTCCCGCTGGCCGTCGCGCAGCACCCGGGCGGCGCGTGAATCGAGCACGATGAGGCGCGTGCCGCCCACGTCGCGCCGATACGCCCAGCGATGGCCGGCACTCTCGCGGTCGGCGTAGAAGCTGAAGCGACGCAGCAGCGGCCCGGCGTCGTCGGCGCTGCGCACCGCCGCCAAGAGCGGGTCGTGGTCGAGTTCCGCTGGCGAGAGATTGCCCAGATGCTGGTAGATCCAGTAGCTCATGAACGCCGCCACGATGCGGTCCTCCCACCAGTCCGTGGCGCGCATGTCGCGCAGCCAGGCCTCGGAGATGTTCCAGTCGTCGACGACGTCGTGGTCGTCGAAGATCATGGAGGTCGAGACGCTCGACAGCAGCCAGCGCATGAGCGGCTCGGTCCACGATGTGCAGTAGAGGTGCGCGTACTCCTGGAAGTCCGCCACGGACTCGCCCGGCGGCTGGCCGGCATCGCGCCGGGAACAGATGAAGTCGAGGGTCGCCTGGGGCACGTCGTCGGCATAGACCTGGTCGCCCAGGAGCAAGAGCACGTGCGGCCAGGCCCCGCCGGGCTCGTCGATGAGGCGCCGCGCGAAGGCCGCCAGAGCGTCCAGCCCGCGTCCGTGGGAGTCGATCAGGCGGTCAAGGCTGAAGGGTGAGACGTGGGGCACGCTGACGCGGCACGAGCCGAAGACGATGCGCGCCGTGCGACCGGCATCGAGCGTCCGGATGATGGACGGTGGAAAGCCGCTGCCGGGCTCCGGCCAGCGCAGCTGCCCGTCGAGCCGCACTTCGTACTCGTAGCGATGCCCGGGCTCCAGGCCGCGGATGATGAGCAGCGCGTAGTGGTGCCCCTCCACGTGGAAGGTGCGCTCGGTGTGGCCGTGGATCTCGACCGCGCACGGCGCGTCCGTCTCGACCCAGATGGTGGCTTCGGTCTCGGAGACCCAGCGCAGCAGGGGACCGACCAGCAGTTCAGCCATCTGCCGTTACCCCTCGGGCGCTCCCGTGGCGACGCGTCGCGCGGCCGTCGTGAAGAGGCCGCCCATCACCCGGGCTATGGTGGGGAAGGCATGCAGCGTGTCGGCCAGGACGTGGACCGGTGTCTGGAGCTTGATGGCCAGCACCGCTTCGTGGATCGCTTCCGAGGCACCGGGACCGCAGATGAAGGCACCCAGCAGCACGCCTGCCCGGCCGTCGACGACGATCGAGACGTGGCCCACCGACTCCGTCACGAAACCCTTGGCGCTGGTCGCGACGTCGGCCGTCTCCTCGAACGCTGCCGAGTATCCCTGGGCCTGCGCCTCGTCCAGCCGGATGCCCACCGAGCCGGTCTCGGGGTCGGTATACGTCGCCCGGGGGATGGCCCGCAGGTCGGGCGTGACCTCGTCGCCGAGGGCTATGCGCACGGCCATCTCCCCCTCGTAGTGAGCCACGTGCGTATGCATCTCAGGGC
>JBBJNS010000019.1:0-20220 GCA_037720745.1 Candidatus Limnocylindrales bacterium | reverse complement strand
GATTCGAACCCGCGACCCTCACCTTGGCAAGGTGATGCTCTACCAACTGAGCCACTTCCGCTCGATGCCACCGTCCCGACGCCACCCGTAGGTGGTGCCGAGAGCCAGATTCGAACTGGCGACACCGCGATTTTCAGTCGCGTGCTCTACCAACTGAGCTATCTCGGCGTGTCAATGCGGCGACTGCTATCTAACCATACTCCAGCCAGGACCGAAGTCGGCGCGTCAACCGAGGCGGGCAAGTGCCTCGTTATCGCCGGAAGTCAGTGGTGCTTCGCCGCTCAGCGTGCGCAGCCTGTTGATCCGCTCGACCACCGGGGGGTGGGTCGACATCAGCCCTTTCGAACGCTCCTCGAAGCGCTTGATGGGATTCACGATGTACAGGTGCTGCGTGGCCCGGTTGGCGACCTCCAGCACCTCTTTGTCGCCGGCGATCTTGGCCAGGGCGCGCTGCAGTCCGTAGGGATTGCGCGTCAGCTCCACGCTGGAAGCATCGGCCAGGTACTCGCGTTCGCGGTTGACCGCCAGCTGGACGAGCCGCGCGAAGAAGGGCGCCACGACGGCCAGCACCAGGGCCAGGATGAGAAGGATGGCAGCGGCCCCTCCCCCGCCCGAGTCGCGTCCTCGTGAACGGCCGCCCGCCATACCCCCGTAGAAGCTGAAGCGCAGGAAGAAGTCGGCCAGCAGGACGATGCTGCCCACCAGCGCCCCGACTAGCAGCGTGAAGCGGATGTCCAGGTTACGCACATGCGCCAGCTCGTGCGCCATGACGCCCTGGAGCTCCTCCCGGTCCAGCTTCTGCAGCAGACCAGAGGTGATGGCCACACTGGCGTGCCTGGGGTCGCGTCCCGTGGCGAAGGCGTTGGGCGCCGTGTCATTGATGATGTAGACCCTGGGCGCCGGGATGCCCGCCGCGATGGACAGCTCGTTGACCACGTTCATCAGCTGCGGGGCGTCCTGCGGGGCGACCTGCTTGGCGCCAGACGCGGCCAGTATCAGGCTGTCGCCGCTGTAGTAGCTGATGGCGGAGATGATGGCGGCGATGACGACGGCCACCACGATGGCCACCAGGCCGCTCTCCACGGTGCCACCCATGGCCAGACCGATGGCGAAGCCCACGACGGCCAGTAGGGCGAAGACGATGAGCACCAGCACGATCGACTTGCGTCGATTCGAGGCGATCTGCCCGTAGAAGCTCTGGCGCTGGCCGACGACGCTCACGTGGGTGGACGGAGAGGGATCAGGTCACGCGAGCGACCGAGGTCCCTCAGGCGGGCGGCGTCTGTGCCGGCGGCGGCGCGGAGAGGTTGGAAAGGTCGACGCTCGGCACCTGGCTGGCCTCGGGGCCTGCATCGAAGAACTCCCGCGCTCGGAAGCCAAGGGGCCCCGCGATGATCACACTGGGGATCGTCGCGATGGATGTGTTGTAGTCCAGGACCACGGCGTTGTAGTGCTGCCGGGCGAAGCCGATCTGGTTCTCCGTGGTGGTGAGCTGCTCTTGCAGCTCGAGCACGTTCTGGTTGGCCTTCAGCTCGGGGTAGTTCTCCACGACGGCGAACAGCGAGCGCAGCGTGCCGGTCAGCATGTTCTCCGCTGCCGCCTGTTCGGCGGGGCCATTGGCACCCGCCGTGACGGCGTTGGCGCGGGCCTGCGTGACGTCGGTCAGGACCTGCTGCTCGAAGCCCATGTACCCCTTCACGGCGTTAACCAGGTTGGGGATGAGGTCCCAGCGACGCTTCAGCTGCACCTCGATCTGGGCGAAGGCCTCATCGATGCGCAACCGGCGCTGGATGAGGCCGTTGTAGATGAGAACGCCGCCGATGACCACGACGGCAAAGACCACCAGGATGACGATGACGACCGGGTCCATGCCCCTCCTCCGCGTGACGTGCGTGCGGCCCCGAGTCTAGCAGGCAGGTCGTTCGCTCACGGAAGGGAACGATCGAAGCAGGCTGAGATATCGGGTGGAGCCAGTGGTGGGCGGTGAGGGATTCGAACCCCCGACATCCTCGGTGTAAACGAGGCGCTCTGACCAGCTGAGCTAACCGCCCCGGAAGCGGTCGGGACGAAAGTGGATGGTGCCCAGGCCGGGACTTGAACCCGGATGACTTGCGTCATACGCCCCTCAAACGTACGCGTATACCAATTCCGCCACCTGGGCAGGAGCGCTACGATCGCCCGTGAGGGTCTGGTACCGAGGGAGGGACTTGAACCCACACGACCTTGCGGCCACTAGGTCCTGAACCTAGCGCGTCTACCGATTCCGCCACCTCGGCAAGGCGACTCCGCGCGATCACTCACGCGGTCGAGCGAGGCGCCATGCTAGCACATCGGAGTAGCGATCCCGGACGTCGCCGACCTGGCGCGGCTCCAGTCCCTGGACCTCATCCAGCGTCAGGAACACCTCGTCCGGGAAGACCAGGGGGATGATGGGCATCTCCCTCAGCAGTGTCGCCTGGAGAGCCGCGGATCGATCCTGCCGGTCGTCCGTGTCGGCCTCGCGGAAGTCGGCCAGCAGCCGGTCCATCAGGCTTGACTGGTACCCGGCCAGGTTGGTACCGCCCACGAATGCCTGGCTGGATGCGAGGAGGGGCGATGGATCGGGATCGAGGCCCAGGTCGATCTCCAGCAGGGCGACGTCGAACGAGCCTGGTCGCAGGCGATCCGAGACCAGCTCCTCCGGTGTCAGCGCCACCACGTCCACGGTGAGGGCCAGCGAGCGCCAGTCCTCTGCCACCAGTTCTGCGATCGCCCGGTCGAGGGGCGCGGCTGACTCATCGCGGACGAGCAGCTCGATGGTCAGGGGCTCGTCCGAGCCGGGCCTCAGCCAGCCGCCTGGACCCTGCGTCCAGCCGGCTGCCAGCAGACCCGCCTGGGCGCCGGCCACATCCAGCTCCGACGCCGGCAACGACCGCGGGTCGAAGAGGAACGAGGCTGGCGAGACGACGGTCTGTGCGGTCAGCCCAGAGCCGGCGAACACGCTCTCCACGATGCGATCACGGTCGATGGCCAGTGACAGCGCCCGACGCACCTGGGCGTCGCGCAGCGGACCGGCCGCGAAACGCAGATTGGGCACGAGCACCAGCGAGCGCGTGCCGGCGAAGGCAAGCGCTTGGACGCCCGGTTCGGCGATGAGCCTCACCAGATCAGCCGGCTGCGGACCGGCCATCGCATGCACATCACCGGCCTCGAAAGCCGCCGCCACAGCTGCCTCGTCGGGATACAGGAGGAATCGGTATCGCTCGAGATGAGCTCGCGCTCGAGGGGCGGATCGCGGGGTCGGCTCCGGGACCTCCGCCCGGACGTCCGCGTCGTAGGGCGACGGCCTCCCGCCGGGCGGGGCGCCCACCCGCTCCAAAAGGACCGCGTCCTCGGACGATTCCAGCAGCGCGAACGGGCCACTGCCCACGGGTGCACGCCCGAACGGGTGCGCGGCGCGCTCCGACGGCGTCACGTCTCCCAAGAGGTGTGCCGGGACGATGGGCAAGCGCGCTCGCAGCAAGGTGCTCGTGGGTGGCGCGTCGCTGCGCAGCTCCACGGTGAAGCGGTCGATGCGTCGGACCTGGATGTCGGCCACCGACTCGTAGCTGAAGACCACGTCATCGGCCGAGACATGGACGCCGTCGTGCCAACGCCCGTCCGGGCGGAGATCGAAGGTGACGACGGCGCCGTCGGGGCTGGCTTCCCAGCGCTCGGCGAGATCGGGCAGGACCGTGCCGTCGCTGCCGGCTCGGGTGAGACCTCGGAACAGCAGGCCGCTGATGGCTCGTTCGGCTGGTGTCGCGGCGAACTGAGGATCGAGAGTGCGCACCGGCCCAACGCTGCCCTCGATGAACTCCTCGGGTCGCGGCGCCGCTTCGAGCGCGGCGACCGGCGGTGAGGCCATCCGTTCCGGAGTCGCCGAGGCAGCCATGCCGACGCCAAGGCCCGACATGGCCAGCAGGCAGAGGAGTACGACCAGGATGTCGATGCGACGCATTCAGATGCCGGCTGCCATCGCGGCTCAGGGAGGTCTAGAGGACGCCCCGCGTGTCCGAGAAAAGGAAGCCGATCATCGACACGACGGCGAAGAGGATGGCCAGGGCAACGGTGAACTGATACAGACGCTTCTCTACGCCGCGCCGGCTGCGATACACGGACGAGTCACCACCGAAGGTGGCCGACAGGCCGGAGCCGCGCGACTGGAGAAGGATGGCCGCCATCACGCCGATGGCGACGACGATCTGGGCCACGCCGATGAAGGGATCCACTGGAGCGCGCGTCCTCCGTCGCTGGGGGCGGGTCGATGGGCGCGGGAAGGATAGCACGAGGCTACCGGTCGAGCCTCCCATCGATGTCGAGCCTCCCATCGACCAGGAGTGAGCGGCCGGTCATGCCCTCCCAGGGCGCCAGCGCCAAGACCTCCAGCAGTGTCGGAGCGACATCGGCGAGGACACCATCGTCGAGACGACGCCCCTCCACGGCCGCACCGGCCAGGAGAAGCGGCACGGGATTCAGTGAGTGGGCCGTCACCGGTCGCCCCGCGGCGTCGCGCATCTGGTCGGCATTGCCATGATCGGCTGTGACGCACAGCAGGCTCGTCGCGACGCCGGTGTCAGCCGCGGTCGCCGGCTGGCTGTCCACTTCCGCGAGCGCCGCGACGATCCGCGCGAGGCAGCCGTCGAGTGCCTCGACAGCCGTCACGGTCGCCTCCCAGACACCGGTATGACCGACCATGTCGGCGTTGGCATAGTTGGCCACGAGGAAGTCGTGCTCCCTGCCGCGGATGGCCGCCACCAGGGCGTCGGTGACCCCTTCCGCGCTCATCCCAGGCTGGAGGTCGTAGGTCGCCACGCGAGGACTGGGCACCAGGACCCGCTCCTCGCCCGGCCAGGCGGCTTCGACGCCACCATTCAGGAAGTAGGTCACATGCGCGTACTTCTCGGTCTCCGCGACGTGGAACTGCCGCCAGCCGAGGCCTGCGAAGGCCGCCGCCAACGAGAGCACGGTCTCCGGCGGGAACGCCGGTGCGACGGGAAGGCCCGCCTCGTAGGCGGTCATCGTGGCCACGAAGAGGTCGCGCG
Source organism: Candidatus Limnocylindrales bacterium (assembly GCA_037720745.1). Classification (GTDB taxonomy): domain Bacteria; phylum Chloroflexota; class Limnocylindria; order Limnocylindrales; family CSP1-4; genus Palsa-1032. The sequence goes on along the minus strand of JBBJNS010000019.1, from coordinate 15,157 downwards.
GCGCGGGTCGGCCTGCGGGTGAGGTGCGGTCGAAGGCGTCAAATGCCGCGTCGGCCAGTGCGTGCGCCAACTGCCGAGCTCGGTCGGCGCGGAAGTTGCACAGGACGATCGACTCGCCGCCCCACATCGAGCTCTCCTGACCATCGATGACCGTGGGCGTCACGAACTCGTCGCTCTCGCCTCGCGCGTAGGCGGCCTCGATGGCGGCTACGGCGCTCTGCGCATGGAGGCCCTCGCCATGGACGATGGCGTGGTAGGCCCGCTCGATGCGTTCCCAGCGCTTGTCGCGGTCCATCGCGAAGTAGCGCCCGCCCACGCTCGAGATATGCGCGTCCGGATGAGCCGCCACGAGCCGCGCCTCCAGGTCGCGGATGTAGCCGATGGCAGAACGTGGAGCGGTATCCCGGCCGTCGAGGAGCGCCTGGACCGAGACGCGGTCCACGCGCTGTCGGGCGGCGAGCTCCGCCAGTGCCACGAGATGGCGGTCGTTGGCATGGACACCGCCCGGGCCGATGAGACTCACCAGGTCCAGGACGCCACAGCCGTCACGAGCGCGCCGGCAGGCCTCCAGGAAAGCGGGCCGCTGGAAGAACGAACCGTCGGCGATGGCCGCGTCTATGCGCGGGAGGTCCTGGAGGACGGGCCGGCCGGCACCCAGGTTCAGGTGTCCTACCTCGCTGTTGCCCATCTGGCCCGCCGGAAGGCCCACTGACTCGGCCGAAGCACCAAGTCGGGAGTGCGGCCAGCGATCTAGGAGGGACCGCCAGGCCGGCATGCGTGCGGCGGCGATGGCGTCCCATCCGGGGAGCGCTCCGATGCCGAAACCGTCCAGCACCACCAGCACGACGGGCCGCGGTCGAAGGCTCGGACGCGTCCCGCCGTCCACGGCCTCAGCCGTCCGAAGCGTCGGCCCGAGCGCTTGCCGTGAGGGCCGCCCGCGCCACGATGGCAGCCATCTCGTCCACCCTCAGGCTGGCGCCGCCCACCAGTGCCCCGTCGATGCTCGGCTCGGCCAAGAACTCGCCGATACTCGAACTGGTCACGCTGCCGCCGTAGAGGACCGTCAGACGCTCGGCGTCGGGCATGCCCAGCCCAGCGCACGACTCGCGGATGGTCTCGGCCATGGCGGCCGCGTCGGCGCCGCGTGCGCTGCGGCCCGTGCCGATGGCCCACACCGGCTCGTAGGCGACGACCAGATCCGGATCGATGCCCTGGCCCCCAGCAGCCACCCCCAGGGCTCCCTCGAGCTGCCGGCGGACCGTCTCCTCGGCGCGACCAGCCTCGCGTTCGTCGAGCCGCTCCCCGACGCAGAGGATCGGCCGTAGGCCTGTCTCACGGCAGCGCACGAGCTTGCGACCGATCAGCTCGTCCGTCTCAGCCTGGTCCCGACGGCGCTCGGAGTGACCGACCAGACACCAGCTGGCGAGGCCGGTCAGCATGGAGGCGGCGATCTCGCCCGTGTAGGCGCCCGAAACCTCGGCGTGGACGTTCTGCGCACCGACGCCGACATCTGTGCCGTGCAGCGCCCGGGCGACGGCGGCAAGCGACACGAAGGGCGGGCAGATGACTCTCTGGACGAGCGGCTCGATGGTCGCCGCAGCGATGGCGCTGGCCAAAGCTGCGGCATCCGCGGGCGTGGTGTTCATCTTCCAGTTGGCCACGATCAGCACGTTCCGCACGCGCGGCATCATCCCATGCCACCCGCCGTGCGTACCCGCTCCGCGCGCGCCTCGAGCCGGTCGAATGAGCGCTGGACGCGCGCACGAGTCAGCCCGAGGCGCTCGGCCAGCTCCCGCAGGCTCTGCTCGGGAGCATCGCAGCGGGCGCGCGCGATGCGCCGATCCAGCGGTGACAGCTCATCGCCGTGGCCGCTTGCCTCGAGCAGCTCGATGGCCGCCAGTTGGCGGCTGGACGCGGCTACCGAGCGGCGCAGGTTGGCGGTCTCCGCATTGATGGCCCGATTGAGTTGCCCGTGCAGTGACTGCATGACCACCCGAGACTCGAGCTCCAGGATGGTGGCACTGGCGCCCGCCCGGCGGAGGAACGTGATGACGGCCTCGCGGCCCTTCCAGGTGATCACTCCCCTGCCCCGCCTGAGGCGCCACGAGGCGGGCATGCCCATGGTCGCCAGACGCTCGGCGAGCAGCGCGCCCTCAGCGGGCGGCACGACCAGTTCCAGGTGGGTCTGACCCGGCGAGATGCTGAGGGACCCGCTCACCAGGAAGCGGCCCCGCAGCCAGGCCAGCCGGCAGTGCCCTGCGGCGGACTGCCAATCGAACGACACGGACTCCGCGCTCGTGCGCGCTCGCTCCTCCAGCCGCACGGCGAGGCGGGCCACGGCAGCCGAGCGTGCCCGCCCGGTGGCGGCGTTGCCCAAAGCCGCTCGCTCCGACTGCCGGCAGCACGCACGCGCCGGTTCGATGGCGGCCAACTCCGCCCGGAGTGCTGCCACCAGGTCCCGTTCACGTTCCATGGCCGAGTCTCAGGCGCTGCGGACAGCGGACGGGGTCACTCGCGAGGCGGCGTGCTCTTCGTGGAGGCGCATGAGGAGCGCCGCGAGCTTGGCGGGGTCGTGATGGTGCGCGTTGTGATCATCGACCACGTCCGCCAGGACGAGCCGCGGACGTGCCTGGCCGGCGGGCAGGTCGATGGTCACCGGCGCGCTGGGGTAGCCGGCGGGCGCGCGAGCATCACGGTTGTCGTTGGCCACCACCACGTCGATGATGTCGCCGACACCGTGCGCATGCAGCGCGGCGATGTGCTCGCCAAGCGTGTATCCCTCCGTCTCGCCCATCTGGCTGGCGACGTTGGCGATGTACACCCGGAGGCCGGTCGCTCCCCAGAGCGCGGTCCGGATGCCGGGCACCAGAAGGCTGGGCAGCAGGCTCGTGTAGAGACTGCCCGGTCCCAGCACGATGAGCTCGGCCGCGGCGATGGAGTCGACGGCTTCACGGCTGGCGGCCACATCCGGCGGCGAGATCCATACCCGGCGGATCGCCCGCGACCCGCCGATCAGCGATTGGCCCTCCACGCGCCTCCCGTCCGCCATCTCGGCGTGCAGGGTGAGCGCCTCGCCCGCCACAGGCACCACCTTGCCGCGCACGGCAAGGACCCGATTGGATTGGCGCACCCCCTCCTCGAAGTCGCCCTCGATGGCACTCAGCGCCGCGATGAGGAGGTTCCCGAAGGCGTGTCCGCTGACGCCGTTGCTCGACGGGTCGGCCGGGTCCTGCGGGAAGCGGTACTGGAGCAGGCGCGCCATGGCGGGCTCGGCATCGGCCAGCGCGGCGATGCAGTTGCGCAGGTCGCCCACGGGCGGCAGTCCCAGCTCCGTGCGCAGCATCCCGGAAGAGCCTCCGTCGTCGGCCACCGTGACCACGGCCGTGATGTTGCTGCTCGACTCTTTGAGGCCGCGGAGGAGGGTGGAGAGACCGGTCCCCCCGCCGATGGCGGCGATCCGCGGCCCGCGCGCCAGGGAGCGCTTTTGATAGATGAGCTCGACGAGCGGCTCCGATCGCGCCGGGAACGGGTCGAGCAGCGCGCGCACGAGTCGCCACGAGCCGTACAGGAAGATGGCCAGCCCCAGCAGCAACACGACCAGCGGCCGGGCGGGCTGCACCAGGAACTGCAGGCTGACCAGGTCGAAGAGTTGACCGGCGGGGCTGTCCGCGGGTACATCGCGGAAGGCGAGCCTGATGGTGAGGGCACCCGCCAGGGCGAGCAGCAGCTCGCCCAGGAAGACCACGGCCAGCCAGCGCTTCAGACCGATACCAGGGCGAAGCCAGCGGCGCAGGCTCGTTCCGCTGCGGCTCACCCCCGGTCGAGCTCCCGATGCCACACGTCGACCGAGCCGTATCCAGCCTCTCGCCACTCCTGCGCGATGCGTTCGGAGATGGCCACCGAGCGGTGGTAGCCGCCGGTGCAGCCGATGGCCACCGTAAGGCGGGTCTTGCCCTCCGCCTGATAGGCCGGGATCGTGAAGTCGAAGAACTCCCGGACGAAGGCCAGGAAGCGCTGCGTGACGGGCTGGCTCAGTACGAACTCCCGGGTCGGCGGCGTCAGCCCGGAGTGAGGACGTAGGGCCTCGATGTAGTGCGGGTTCTCCATGAAGCGGACGTCGAAGACGGTGTCTGCTTCGAGCGGTATGCCGTACTTGAACCCGAAGCTGATGAGCTGCAGGGCCAGTGAGTCGGCGTCCGACTGGAGGTTCAGCGCGCGCTGGATCCGCTCCCGCAGTTGCCGGCCCGAGAGTTCGGAGGTATCGATGATGACGTGCGCCTGCTCCCGGACCGCCTCGAGCATCTGCCGCTCGGTGGCGATCGAACCGGCCACACTGCCCCGCAGCTGAGCGAGTGGGTGGCGATGTCGGGTCTCGCTGAAGCGGCGGATGAGCACTTCGTCCCGTGCCTCTAGGAAGAACACCTGCGGCTCGATGCCGCGGTCCTCGAGAGCGCCCGTGGCCGCCGCAAAGGCCAGTGGCGCGTCGCCGCTGCGAACGTCCAGTACCAGCGCCACACGCTGGAAACGAGCCGGATCGCCCGCCACCAGCTCGGCCAGGTCGCGCAGCAGCTCGGAGGGAAGATTGTCCACCACGCGGTAGCCCAGGTCCTCGAAGAGCTTGCTGGTGGCCGTCTTGCCGGCCCCCGACAGGCCGGTGATGATGGCCACGTGTGGGCGTTCCACAGGTGAGGACTTGTGCGACCGACCACTGTCCGCTTGGTCTCGGTCTCGGTCTCGGTCTCGATCGTGGTCGTCGATCATGGCTCGAGGTGCTCCGTCCGCTGCGTGCCCGTCCGCCGCAGCAGCACGATGGTCGCTTCGTAGAGCAGGTACATGACGCCGCTCATGATGGCCGGGCTGATGGGATCGCCGCCGGGCGTGACGACCACGGCGAAGATGACCATCCCCAGCAACGCGTAGCGGCGGCTGCGTCGGAGCCGCTCCACATCGAGGATGCCCAGCTTGGCCAGAAGGACCAGCACGGTGGGGAACTGCATGGCCACCCCGAAGATCATGAAGACCGAGAAGACGAAGCCGAAGTAGTGCTCCGCACTGGGCCCGTAGATGAGTGCCGGCGGCATGGCGAAGCCGGCCAGGAACTGGACGGCATAGGGCAGCGTGACGTAGGCCACGCCGACGCCCAGCAGGAAGAACACGATGGTCAAGGGCAACCAGGGCGCGGCCGCGCGTCGCTCGCGGCGGGTCAGTCCGGGTGACACGAAGGCCCACAGCTGATAGAGCAGCACGGGCAGGGCCAGCAGCACGCCCACCACGAGCGCGATGCGCAGGTAGATCATGAAGCCACCGGTCACCGTCAGGATCTGTACCTGCCCACCGGGCAGCGGTCGCAACAGCAAGAGGATGATGGGCTGGGCCAGCCAGAAGCCGACGCCCGACCCGACCATCACCGCGAGGATGCTGATGGCCACGCGGCGGCGCAGCTCCGAGAGGTGCTGCACGAGCGTCATGACGCGCCCCTCCTCGCCCGTCTCCGGGGTGGGCGGCTCGCCCGATGGCGTATCCAGGCGAGGCGCATTCGCGACGGTGGCCGGCAGGATGGCGCCCGGCGTCACCGGTCGGGATGGGGCGCCTCGCTCGTCGGCGACATCGGACATCTCAGCCTGTCAGGTGATGAACGCGGCACCGACCGCAGCGTCGTACCAGCACTCCGGGGCGGTCGGTCAGGAAGCCGCGCCCTTTGGATCGGCCGGGGTCCCGCGCGGCGGCACGTCCTCGTCGAGTGCGTCCTCAGCGCCGCTGTCGACACGGTGGGGCGTGGCTCCTGCTTGGGGAGACGTGGTCGCGGTCCGCGGCGACAGGTCCGTGGCGTCCTGGATGTCGGTCGAGGCCTTGCGAAACTCACGGATGGTCCGGCCCATCGCGGATCCGACTTCGGGCAGCTTGCCAGGTCCCAGGACGAGCAGCGCGATAGCCAGGATGAGGAGGAGTTCGAGGGGACCGATGGGTAGAGAAGGCATGTGCGGCAGCGCCCTCCAGGGTGCGCGTTCGGTGGCCTCTCATCCTACACCCTCAACTGTTCCGCCCACGCCTGCGCTGCCCTGCTGAGTGACTCGCCGGGATCACCCTCGCCCAGCGCTGTCTCTGCGATGGCGCGAGAGACGTTGACCAGGGCTGCGCCACCGGGCAGTCCCGCCGCCGCTCCTGCCGACGCCGGCGCCTGCTCTCCCACGGCCGCCGCGTCACCACCTTGGTGGCCCATTCCCGGCACGAGGAACGGTGAAGCGGGGGCGGCCGCGCGCACGGCTGCCAGCTCCTGCGGCGCGGTGGCGCCGACCACCAGACCGGTGCCTCCACCTTCGCCCGCCCAGCCGGCCACGCGGCGGGCGACGTGCAGATACAGCGGCTCCACGGCTGGTGGGACGTTTCTGGACCAGACAGCTGAGGCCACTTGTAGATCCTGGAACTCGCCGGCCCCGGGATTCGAGGTGCGGCAGAGGACGTACACGAAGCCGCTGGGGTGCTCCAAGAGCGGCGCGATGGCCTCTCGGCCGAGGTACGGGCTGGCCGTCACGGCGTCGGCGCCGAGGTGGTCGAAGATGGCGCTCGCATGGCGGGCTGAGGTGGAGCCGATATCAGCGCGCTTGGCATCAGCGATGAAGGGCAGATCAGCCGGCATCTCCGCACGCAGGCGTTGCAAGGCGGCCATGCCCTCCGGTCCGAAGGCTTCGAAGAAGGCGAGATTGACCTTGACTGCCGAGGCCCACGGCGCTGCAGCCTCGAGCAGCAGCCGGGCGAATGCTTCCACGCCGCGCAGACCGGGCTCGAATCCACGTGGCAGGTGGTCCGGGTGGGGATCGATGCCCAGGCAAAGCATCGTCCCGCGCCCGCCCATCCGGTCACCCAACCGCCTGAGGTATGGCGTCCCCATCGATGGGGCCGGGGTCATGGCGCTTCGCTCTCTCCTGGCAGACTGGGAGGGGCGCCTGAAGAAGGGACGGGCGTAGGCGTCGGTTCGGGGATGAGATCAGCCGGCATCCACCATGTCGGTGGCGACGACGCGTCGAGCGAGCCGTCCTCGGTGATGGCCTTGTCCTCGAGGAGATCCACCCCTGTCGCGGTCGACTCGATGGTCATGACCCGTAGGTCAACGCCCTGGCCCTCGAGGTGAAGGTAGGCCAGCTGCGTCCCGTCCGGCGAATAGGCCGGTGCGAAACTGCGGCCGTCGTTGGTCAGGCGCGCCACTTCCCCGCCGCGCTCGGCGTCCACGATGACCAAGTCGCGGCCTCGGCTGCTGGTGCGTTCAGCCGCGATCCTCGTCCCATCCGGCGACCAGGAGGGGTTCGCGTATCCGTTCCCGCGCAGCAGTCGGAGAGACTGATCGGCTATGGTGTAGACGCCGATGCGCGGCGCGCCCGCACTGCCGCTCCGGGCGTTGTAGGTGAAGGCGATGCGGGTGCCATCGGGACTCCAGGCGGGATCACTGTGGCCCAACCCGGAGCTTTCGACCGCGTCCACGGTCTCGATGGGGCCGCCGTCCGTGGAGAGCAGGCTCAGCACCAGCTCACCGCTGGCCTCCTCGCCATCGCTCGAGATAGCCACTGAATCGCCGTCCGGGCTGATGTCCGGCTGCAGGAGCCAGCTGAACCACTCGCCGCCGCTGGGCTGGAAAGAAGTGTCGCTGAAGAGGCTGTCCTTGACTTCCGTGCGGTCGGATCCGGCGGCGTCCATGCGCATCAGGACGGGGTACTCGAAGGTGTACTGGGAGAGCCGATCCTGGCAGCCGGGTTCGAAACGACCGCAGGACACTCGCGCTTCCTTGGTCCGCGTCTCGAGGAAGTAGATGACCGAGCCGTCGGGTGCGAAGTCCGGCGCAGAGTCGACACCACGATCGGAGAGTTGGGTCAGGCCGCGGCCGGTGGCGGCCCAGATGTTGCCGGTGCGCGTGAACAGAAGGGTTCCACGGATCTCGCTCTGCTCCTCGGGCGGGGGCACCACGACCACGCTGGGGTTCGGCGTGCGGCCCCCGCCGATGGGACCGGGTCCGCCGCCGTTCCCGCCGTTGCCCGGCCGATCAGGACCGCCGTTCCCCGGCCCCTCGGGACCGCCGCCCGCGCTGCCCGGCCCGCCGCCCGTGATCGCCAGGACGTTGAAGCTCACGACAGCAGCCAGAACCAACAGCACCGCGGCCAGGATCGGCGCGGCGACAGGGCGCGCAGTGCCGCCGGGGCGCTGCCCGGGGCTTCCCTCAGACGGACGAGCCTGAGGCGCGGCTCGCGGGGTGGCCCTGCTCACGCGGCAGACCCTGCTCGCGCCAGGAGGCCGGCAGGACCGACATCGCGGATCTCCAGCTGCAGCGACTCGAAGCCCGCGAAGGCCCGGCTGGCGAGGCGCGCCACCACATCGAGCGCCTGCCCCTCGTGCAGTGTCGCGCTGAGGTCCTCCGCTCGGCCGAAACAGATACCGTCGATCACTTCTCGTTCCTTGCGCAACGTCAGCTGGAGGTGTCCCCCTCTGGCGGGTCGCACACGTGCCACGCGAAGCCCGCTGATGCCGACGAGCGGCGGCGTCTCACCGCTGCCGTCCAGTCGCGCCATCTCGCGCAAGAGTACGTAATCCACGGATCCGGCGCCTGCCACGATATCGAGGCGAAGGCCTGGCCGCGGATCCGGGCGTGGCAGGGTCGCGGCGAGGGCCAGGAGCCGGTCTCGGAAGTCCGGGTACCGCTCGCCTGCGAGGCTGCAGCCGGCGGCAGCGGCATGGCCCCCGTGTCGGATGAACACATCACCCATGGCATCGAAGCAGGCCGCCAGGTCGAACCCCCCGGCGCTGCGCGCAGATGCTCGCCACGGTTCCGCCGCGCTGGACACGACCACGGCAGGACGGCCGCTCTCCTCAGCCAGCCGTCCGGCGACCAGGCCGATGATGCCCACGGGCCATTCGCCAACGACCATGATGGCTGGCGCGTCGGGCGGCACCTCCGCAGCGCGCAGCCGCGCCTCGGCCAACACCGCGGCGGTCAGCTCGCGTCGCTCCAGGTTGGCAGACTGGAGCGTGGCCGCCAGCCGGGAGGCTTCCTCGGCATCATCGGTAAGCAGCAGGGCCGCGGCGGCGTCCGCATCCCCCATGCGCCCCACGGCATTGAGCCGAGGCGCGATGGTGTAGCCGATGGTCTCCAGGTCCAGTCGCTCTGGCGCTACGCCGGCCTGCGACAGCAGGGCCGCCATCCCCGCCGACGGCATGCTGACGAGTCGCGCCAGGCCGAGGCGGACGATGGCCCGATTCTCACCGATCAAGGGCACCACATCGGCGATGGAGCCGACAGCCGCCAATCCAGCCAGGGCCAGCGTGTCCTGGATCAGCGTCGGATCGTCCCCCGCCAGCAGCTGTGCCAGCTTGAAGGCGACACCGCTGCCCGAAAGATGCGGGTTGGGATAGATGCTGTCCGGCAGATGCGGATCCACGATGACCGCTGCCGGCGGCAGCGCGGCGGGGATGCGGTGATGATCCGTGATCAGCACGTCGATACCTGCCTCGGCCGCCGCGCGTACCTCCGCCACGCTGGAGATGCCGCAGTCGACCGTGACGATGACGGTCCGCCCCTCCTCCTTGGCCCGGGCCACGGCGGCCAGCGAGAGACCGTGTCCCTCCTCCAGGCGGCGAGGTACGTACGGCGCGACGTCCAGGCCTTGCATCCGCAGCGCTCGCACCAGGATGGCTAGGCCGGTCAGTCCGTCAGCGTCGAAGTCCCCGAACACCATGACGCTCTCGCCACGCCGCCGCGCAGCGCCGATCCTTGCCTTGAAGTCGGCCGCGCCGGGCAACCACTCGGGCGGGTGCAGACCCGCCAGGGGTTCATCGAAGAGGGCCGCCAGGGAATGGCCGTCACGGTGACCGCGGCCGGCCAGCACGGCCAACAGGCGACGAGAGACGCCACGTGATGCGGCCTGGTCGAGAAGTTCCGGCGACGGATCGACCGCCTCGGGCAGGATCCAGCGATAGCGAGGCGATGGCTCAGGCATGCCCGAGTCTCGCACCCGCGACTCCACCCGGACTTATCCCCCCGCGCGTGACTGCACGAAAGCCTTCTGACGGCGGCGCTCAGCCCATTCGTGCCAATCCACCAGAAGGGCGCTGGCGTTGAAGATCGACGAATAGGTGCCCGACACGATACCGATGAGCAGCGCGAAGATGAACGAGCGGATGGCATCACCGCCGAAGAGCAACAGCGAAGCCAGCGTGATGAGCACCACCAGCGAGGTGTTGACCGAACGGCCCAACGTCTGGAGCAGCGAGTGGTTGACGATGGCCGCGAAGGGCTCGCCCGCGTGCCGGATGCGGTTCTCCCGGACACGGTCGAAGACCACGATGGTGTCGTGCACGCTGAAGCCGATGACCGTCAGCATGGCCGTCACGAACAGGGCGTCGAGCTGCAAGCCGAAGAGCGTGCCCAGGATGGCGAAGATGCCCAGCACCACGATGACATCGTGGACCAGGGCAGCGATGGCCACGGTGCCCATCCGGAAGTCGCCGAAGCGGAATGTCATCCACAACAGGATTCCGATAGAGCCCAGAACGATGAGCAGGATGGCGCCGGTGACGACCTCCTGGCTGATGACGGGCCCTACGGAGGACTCCTGTCGGACCTCATCGATGGGGCCGAACCTCTGCTGCAGCGCGGCCGCGAGTGCGCCGAGCTCGCCATCGGTGGGAATGGTCCCGCCGGGGGACGGCGCGGGAGACCCGCCGGGAGCTGGCGACGCGCTTGCGTCGGGTGAGGCGCTTGCGTCGGGTGAGGCGCTTGCGTCGGGCGAGCCGCTCGCGCCGGGCGAGCCACTCGGACTGGCGGTCGGTAGGGGCGTGGCTGGCGCTTGCTCCTGGAGCCCGATCTCCTTCGTCCGAATGAGGATGTACTGCCTGTCCCCGGCGGTGGTGACGGCCACGCTGGAGTCGGGCAGGCCCTGCTCCACCAGCACCTCGCGCACCTGCGAGGTCTGCGGAACGCCTTCCTCGAAGTGGACCTCCCAGATGGTCCCGCCGGTGTAGTCGATGGAGAACTGCAGGCCCATGCGGGAGGGGGGCTGGGAAGCGGGCAGGAAGGTCAGCATGATGGCGAAGATGCCGGGGATGGTGACGAGAAGGCTGAAGAGGTAGAACCAGCGCCGCTTCCCGATGATGTCAAACACGGGCGCCGGCTTCCCGTGAGCGGCCGCGCATCGGCGGCGCGGCGATGGTGAATTCGTCCTCACGCACGCCGAAGAACGCCGCGCGCCTGGCCCACGACTGACGGACGACCCAGCGCAGGATCTGGCGGCTCAGGGTGAGCGCCGTGAACATCGAGACGATGACGCCCAGGATCAATACCAGGGCGAAGCCCTTGATGATGGGCGAGCCGAAGTAATAGAGGATCGCGCCCGTGATGAGGCTCGACACGTTGGCGTCGAAGATCGAGGTCCAGGCGCGATTGAAGCCGGCCTCCACCGCCGAGGAGACCGTCTTTCCGGCCCGCAGCTCCTCCTTGGTGCGCTCGAAGATGAGCACGTTGGCATCGACCGCCATGCCGATCGAGAGCACGGCAGCGGCCACGCCGGCCAGCGTCAGCGTGACCGGGATGAAGCGGAAGAGCGCGAGCATCACGATGCCGTAGTAGATGAGCGCCAGGATGGCGACGGCCCCCGGCAGGCGGTAGTGCAGCAGCATGAAGAGGCAGACCAGGCCGAGGCCGATGGCGCCGGCCACGAGGCTCTGCTCGAGGAAGCTCTGCCCCAGAGTGGCGCTGACCTGGCTGAAGCCGACCTCGTTGATCTCCAGGGGCAGCGCGCCGTATTTGAGCACGGTCACCAGGTTGTTCATCTCGGCGACCGTGAAGTTGCCCCGGATGACGGCCTGGCCTCCCGTGATGGCGTCCTCGACCTCCGGAGCAGAGACCACGCTCCCATCGAGGACGATGGCGAAGCGCTGCCTGGTCGGTGCGGCCTGTGTCGTGAACTCGGCAAAGAGTCTGGTGCCGGTCTCCTTGAGGGTGAACTGGACCTCGGGCTGACCTGTCTGGCCGTAGGACGGCTGGGCGACCGCTATCTCGTCACCGCTGAAGAGCGGGGTGGTGTCCATGCCCGCCGGCAGTGGAGCACCGTCGATGACGGTCTGACTGAACTCGGCGGGGACTGGCACGAAGTCCAGGCGGCCGGTGGAGCCGATCAGGTCCCGGACCTGGTCGACGTTCTCCACTCCGGGGATCTCCACGCTGATCCGGTTAGCGCCCTGAGTCTGGACGATGGGCTCCGAAAGTCCCGTCGCGTTCACGCGCTGCTCGATGATGGAGCGGGTGGTCTCCAGGATCTCGGGCGTGACCTGCTGGTCGTCCGTGGCGATGACCTGGTACTCGCCGCGCAGACCGCCGCGCAGGTCGAGGCCCAGCCGCGTGTCCATCGGCTGGGGAGGGTCGGTGAGGGGTCGGTTGATGGGCAGCACCGCGACGGCGAGCGCGAGCAGACCGACGGCGACGATGAGGAAAGGAAGGATGCGACGCATCGCGGCGGACTCTATCAGGGGTACCGGAAAGACGCGGACCGGACGCCTCAGGCGTCCAAGTGCTTGCGGATCCTCTCTGCCAGGCCCCGGCTGATGCCGGGCACCGAGGCGATGTCGTCGACCGTCGCAGCGCGCATCTGACGGGCCGAGCCGAAGACCCGCAGCAGCGCGCGCTTACGCGCCGGGCCCACACCGGGCAGATCGTCGAAGACGGAGCGCACCTGAGCCTTGGCACGCAGCTTGCGGTGGTAGGTGACGGCGAAGCGGTGTGCCTCATCGCGGAGGCGCTGCACGAGGTAGAGCGCCTGCGAGGTGGCTGACAGTACGACCGGCACGCCGTTGCCAGGATGGAACAGCTCCTCGCGTTCCTTGGCCAGCCCGACCACCGGCAGATCCGCCATACCGAGCTCGTCGAGGACCCCGCGCGCAGCATTCGCCTGACCCAGTCCGCCGTCGATGACTACCAGGTCGGGCAGCCGCCAGCGCAGCTCCTCAGCACTCCCCTCCTCTCCCGACAGCGCGCGTCGGAAGCGGCGACGGAGCACCTCTCGATGTGAAGCGAAGTCGTCCGTGCCCTGCACGGTGCGGATGCGGAAGCGGCGGTATTCCCCCGAACGCGGCCGGCCGTCCTCGAAGACGACCATGCTGCCCACGGTATTGGTGCCCTGGATGGTGCTGATGTCGTAACACTCGATGCGCAGCGGCGGACCGCTCAGGCCGAGTGCCTCGGCCAGCTCCTCGAGCGCGGCGAGGGTCTTGCCCTGGTCCGCCAGCCAGCGCGCCTGTTCCCGGGCCAGCGTCTCGCCAGCGTTGCGAGCGGCCAACTCCATCATCTCGCGCCCCTCGCCGCGCTGCGGCACGCTGAGCGCCACGCGCCGTCCGCGACGGGCCTCAAGGAGGGTCACCAGCTCGGCCGCGTCCGGCAGCAGGCGGGGGATGAGCACCCGTGGGGGGACGGACCCGGCCGTGGCGTAGTACTGCTTGACGAAGGCCGACATGGCCTCCTCCTCCGGCTCGTCCCCCAGGTTCTCCAGCAGGAACACGTCGCGGCCGACCGTCTTGCCGCCGCGGATGGCGAAGAGCTGCACGGCCGCCTCGCCGCCCTCACGGGCGAAGCCCAGCACGTCCTGGTCGACCTTCGCGAAGGCGGCCATCTTCTGGCTCTCCATGGTGCGCTCCACGGCCTTCACCTTGTCGCGCAGGGCGGCCGCTCGCTCGTAGTCCTGGCGCTCCGAGGCGACGCTCATCTCGCGGCGCAACGCCCGAGCTACCTGCTCCTGCCGGCCCTCAAGGAAGAGGATCACTTGGTCGATGTCCCGCCGGTAGTCCTCTTTGGAGATGGCCTCGATGCAGGGACCCTGGCAGCGCTTGATGTGGTACAGCAAGCATGGTCGGGGGAGCGCCCGCACGCCATCCTGGATGTCGATGGTGCAGGTACGGAAGGGGAAGAGTCGGCGTATCAAGTTCATAGCCTCATCCACGCTGCTGGCCGAGGCGTACGGGCCGAAGTAGCGGCTGCCGTCCTGGGGCAGCTTGCGCGTGCGCTCGATGCGCGGGAAGTCGTCGGCCATGGTGATCTTGATGAAGGGGTAGCTCTTGTCGTCCTTGAGGCGCACGTTGAAACGCGGCTGGAAGCGCTTGATGAGCGTCCCTTCAAGCAGCAGCGCCTCGCTGACCGTGTCGGTCATGGTGTACTCGACGTCGGCCACGCGCTCGATGGCGCCCTCGATGCGCAGCGGCGCCGCACTGCCTCGGCCCCCTTGCCAGTACTGGCGCACGCGGCTGCGCAGGCTCTGCGCCTTGCCCACGTACAGCACGCGGCCGCGCGCGTCCTTCATGAGGTAGACGCCGGGCCGGTCGGGCAGCTTGGCCAGCGTGGTCTGGAGTTGCGGCGTCACCTGCCGATGCTAGCCGAGGGGTGACCGACGACCTCCTGAAGGTGGACCGGCGGCGATCGTGCAGGTAAGCGTCGGATGAGCGACAGGGACCACCCTGCTCTCGTGACCTCGCATCCCTCCGTCGTGGAACGCCTGAAACGCCTCTCTCCCGATCAGCGTGCCGCGGCGACGGCCCCTCGCGGACCGACACTGTGCGTGGCACCGGCCGGCAGCGGCAAGACCACGACCCTCGTGGCACGCGTGGCATGGCTGGTGGATGGCGGGCTGGAGCCCGAAGGGATCTGCGCCGTGACCTTCAATCGCCGCGCGGCGGAGGAGCTCTCGGAGCGCATGGACGCCGCCCTCCAGCCGCTGGACCTGGCGCCGGGCGCGGTCCGGATACGCACCTTCCACGCGTTGGGACGGGAGATGCTGAAGGGCGCTGGCGTGGATGTTACCCGCCTGGTGGACCGCTCGTCGGTCGTCAGCGAACTGCTCGGACCCCGCGCGCCGCCTGCTCTCCTGAGAGCGGCTGACGACGGCATCTCCCGGCTCAAGCTGGATCCCGAGGGCACCGTCGCCCCCACGGCGCTGGTCGACCTATTCCGGCGATACCAGGCGCACCTGCACGACACGGGATCGGTGGACTTCGACGACTTCGTCTGCCGCGCCCTCAGGCTGCTCCGCGAGGACACGGCACTCCTGGCGAAGTGGCGCGGCGCGTGCCGGACACTGCTCGTGGACGAGGTCCAGGATCTCGACCGCAGCCAACTGGAGATGGCGCTCCTGCT
>JBBJNS010000018.1:0-20268 GCA_037720745.1 Candidatus Limnocylindrales bacterium | reverse complement strand
GCCTCGTCGGCCGGGCTATCGGCGATGACCGCTGGTCCGGTCGATCCCCGCGGGACGAGGACGAGGACGCCGTAGTCGATGGGCAGCTCCTCCGCGGTCTGGAGGGCCGGATCGACGGCGTCGTAGAAGAACCCCATCCACGGCCGGGCGAGCTGCTCACCGTCGATGGCCTGGCGCATGATGGGCTTGGCGATGTTGATGGGGATGGCGAAGCCGATGCCCTGCGCGTCGCCCGCCACGGCCGTGTTCACGCCGATGACGCGGCCGGTCGAATCGAGCAGCGCCCCGCCAGAGTTGCCCGGGTTGATGGCGGCGTCGGTCTGGATGAGGCCGTTCAAACGTCGCACCTCGCCCTCCGCGCAGGAGTCGTCCACGGTGATCTCGCGGCCCATGGCGCTCACGACACCCGCCGTGACGCTGTTGGTGAACGTGCCCAGCGGACTGCCGATGGCGATGGCCATCTGGCCGGGTCGCAGGCCATTGGAGTCACCCAGCTCGGCCACCGGAAGGTTCCGTCCGTCGATCTTGACGATGGCCAGGTCGGTCAGCGTGTCGATGCCGTAGACGGTCGCGTCGAACGGCCGTCCATCCAGGAGCTTCACGGACAGACTCTCGGCGCCGCAGACCACATGGCGATTGGTCAGGATCCAGCCGGCGTCGTCGTAGATGATCCCGGACCCTACGCCGGTCTGGGGCAGGGTCGAGAAGTCGTCGGGTGCTTCGCTGCTGGTGATGGTCACCACGGCGGGACTCACCTCGGTGGCGGCATCGGTCACAGCAGACTGCTCGTTGACGCGCACGTTCTGCTCCACCGGGGTGTCCGTCGTGGTGACTTGAGCGGCGGGCTGTGCGGCGGGCGCCTGTCGATCGAGCCGGCCGCTCCCCTCCAGCAGCGCGAAGGTGCCGCCGGCGGCCAGTGCCGCGGAGAGCAGGGAGACCAGCACGATGCCTGCCACGGCGGGCCCGCGACGCGGCGGCCGCGGCTGCTGGGGCGGCCGCACCGGGCCGACACCGAGGGACGGGTAGGCGTACGGCCCCGGCTCCAGCCAATGGGGCGGGGTCGGCTGTGGCTGCTGCTGCTGCTGCGGCGGCTGCTGCCAGCGCTGGTCGTTCTGCCAGGCGGGCCGGGGCTGGGGCGGTGGCGTATAGGACGTCGTGGTGTCGTCCACGTCGAAGCGCGGGCGGTCGGTCATCGATGAAGGTCTCCGGGTGCTGGGGTTCCCGCGGCGCGAGCTGGACGCCAGTCTGGGCACAAGCCTGACAGGCACATGTTCATCGTCGGCCGTCGGAAGGTGAAGAAACCGACACGCCGGCGGTCGCGGACCCTGGCGCGACACCGTTTCGCGGCAGGGCGACCGTCACGGTGGTGCCTGTGCCCAGGCTGCTCTGGATGCTCACCCGGCCATGATGCATCTCCACGACGGAACGCACGATGGAGAGACCCAATCCCGAACCGGCGGCCCGCGCCTCGACGGCTTGTGCACCGCGGTAGAAGCGCTCGAAGACCTGCGGCAGCTCGACCGGATCGATACCCACGCCGGTGTCGGCTACCTCCACGACCGCTTCCTCCGCGTCGGACCGCAGGCTGACCGTGACGCGCCCATCGACAGGCGTGAACTTCACGGCGTTGCCGATGACATTGGCCAGCACCTGGCCCAGGCGCGGAGGGTCGTGCAGGACACGCACCGCTTCGGCGGGCAGCTCAGCGTTCAACGACACTCCCTTGCGCGCCGCGCCCGGCTCGGCTTGGGCGACCGCGTCCTCCACCACCGCTCGGAGGTCGTCCGGCCGCAGATCCAGCGCCACGAGCCCCGAGTCCAGCTTGGAGAGCTCCAGCAGGTTGGTGGCCAGCCAGTCCAGGCGCTCGATCTGCTGGTGACTGTGGGCCAGGAACTCATCACGCGCCTCGGCATCCGCGGCGGCGCCCTCCTGCAGCAGCTCGTTGAAGGTCCGCAGCGCGGCGATGGGTGTGCGCAGCTCGTGGCTCACATCAGCCAGGAACTCTCGGCTGCGATCGCGATCACGGCTGATGTATTCGATGGAGGACTGCAGCCGCTCGGCCATGGCATTGAAGGCCGTGGACAGCTCCACGATCTCCGGCGCGCCGCGGGCGGGCATGGTCACGCGCTCGTCGAGTCGTCCCTCGGCCAGCGAGCGAGAGGCCTGGGTCAGGCGGCGGATGGGATCGGTCAGCCGCTCGGCCAGCAGGACGGCCAGCACGATGGCCACGAGCAGCGCCAGGACAGCCGCCCCGAACAGCACGCCCACGATGGTCTCCAACGTCTGGGCGCGAAGGCTGAGCGGGTCGGACAGTGTCACCGTCACCAGACGGGATGGCGCGGCGACCTCGTTGCGCGTCCAGAACACGTCCACGATCTCGGCCGAGCGGCTGGCCTGGATGGGCTCGCGTCGCTGGCCGGCCGGAGCCGTCTCCGAGTCCAGGGGAACCTCGAGCCGGTAGACCACGAGGCCGGGACGTTCGGCGCCGAAGCTGAGGGTCATGGTCACGTCCGCGCGAGCAAGCTCCCGGGCAAGGTTGACCACGTAGCCTTCCTCGCCGTCGCCCAATGCTCGCCAGACCATGTCGCAGGGGGCTGGCGGTTCTGTCTCGCAGACGATGGGCCGCACCGTCTCACTGGTAAGGCCCTGGTTCTGGATGAGTTGCTGGACGATCAGTGAGGTGACCAGCTGCGTGCGATCCTCCAGCGCTTCCTGCTCCTGCTGCGCGAAGTAGCCGTCAAGCAAGCGCGGCAGCGACGTCAGGACCAGCGCCAGCGCCGTGGCCACCACGAGGCTGAAGGCGACGACCAGCCGGAATCGATAGCCCTGGAAGAAGGCCCGCGCTCTGTTCATCTCCGCTGACCCCGAGCTCAGCGCTCCGCGAACGCGTACCCGGCGCCGCGGATGGTGAGGATGAAGGCAGGATCGGCCGGGTCGTCCTCCAGTTTCTCGCGCAGATGCGAGACATGGACGTTGATGGTCTTCTCGTCCTGGTCAAGCGCGTCGTAGTCGCGCACGAGCTCCAGCAGCTCTCGTCGGGAGAAGACACGGCCGGGCTTGGAAGCGAGGTAGCGCAGGATCTCGAACTCCGTGGCGGTCAGGCTGATGCGTTGCTGGCCGCGTTGCACGCGACGGCGCTCCAGGTCGATGACCAGGTCACGATGGCGGATGAGCCTGCCACCAGCCGCGTCCGCCAGATCGCCATAGGCGCGACGGAGCAGCGCCTTGATGCGGCTCATCAGCTCGCGCAGTCCGAAGGGCTTGGTCAGGTAGTCGTCCGCCCCCAGTTCCAGACCGATGACCTTGTCCACCTCCTCGTCCCGCGCCGTCAGCATCAACACCGGTGCCTTGGAGCCGGTGGCACGCAAGCGCCGGAGCATCTCGAAGCCATCCATGCCGGGCAGCCGCACGTCGAGCAGCACCAGGTCCGGAGCCTGCTGCGTGGCGAACTCCAGGCCTTCCTCGCCACTGCGTGCGAGGCTCACCTGATAGCCCTCCTGCTGAAGGGCGTACTGCACGCCGCGCGCCACGGCGTACTCGTCCTCGACGATCAGGATGGTGGCGCTCACGGGTGACGATCGTTGCGGGCCATCGGGGGAGGGATGGTACATCGCGGCTCGCGTGGTACGATTTTGCGCTCCCGGACCGTGGCGGCGCTCGATGCAGGCGCGCCCTCGCCAGGCCAAGGCAGTCCGCCCCGCGCAGAGAGTCCAAGTAGAGGTCCGACCGACGTGAGCACCCGTCCCCAGCTTTCCGCCGATCCCCGTGAGGCCCTCGGCAAGAAGGTCGCCCATCTTCGTCGCGAAGGCGTCCTGCCGGCCGTGGTCTACGGCCACGGCAATGACTCGGAGCCGATCCAGATCGACGCCAAGGGCTTCGATGAGCTACGCCGTCACGCCGGTCGCAATGCGCTGGTCGATCTCAAGGTCGGCGGCGGCCGAGCCCGTCCCGTGCTGCTGCACGCGGTCCAGGAGCATCCCGTCACGCGTCGTGCCCTTCACGCCGACTTCCTCATCGTGCGCATGACCGAGGAGATGACGGTGGACGTCTCGGTGGCCATGGTCGGCGAGTCGGTGGCCATCGAGAAGATGGGCGGGACCCTGCTCCATCTGCGGGACACCATCCAGGTGCGCGCCCTGCCCGGGGACCTGCCCTCAGCGCTGGAGCTGGACATCAGCTCGCTGAGCACCTTCGATGCGACGCTCCACGTCAGCGATCTCCAGGTGCCCGACAAGGTCACCATCCTGACCGACGCCAGCGAGCCCCTGGCTCGCGTGCAGGCGCCCCGAGTCGAGGAAGAGCCGGTCGAGACGGAGGGCGAGGCCGCCGCCGACGAGGCCGAAGCTGCCGAGGGCGAGGGCGAGGGCGAGGGCAGCGAGGGCGAGGAGCGATCCGAGGAGAACGAGTCGGGCGCCGCTCGCCGGTAAGCCGTCGGAACCGTGTCGCCGCGGGGGGCCGTGGATCAGGCTGGCTGCGTGCTGGTGCAGAAGGCACAGCGGCGCGCGGCCTCGGGAATGCTGCTCAGGCACTCTGGGCAGTCCTTGGTGGTCGAGCTGACGTCAGGCTCCGTCTTGCGCGCATCCGCGAGGCGGTTCATGGGCCTGACGACGAAGAAGAAGATGGCCGCAGCCACCAGGAGGAAGCTGATGAGGGCATTGAGGAACAGCCCATAGCGCACCTCCGCGCTGCCCACGAGCACGACCGCGCGCGTGAAGTCGGGCACGCCCAGGAGACCCAGGAGGGGCGTCAGCACATCGGCCACGAAGGAACTCACGATAGCCCCGAACGCCGCTCCGATGACGATGCCCACGGCGAGATCGATGACGTTGCCGCGAAGGACGAAGTCGCGAAACTCCCGGATCATGGCGTTCCTCCCAGCGCTGCGTGCTACTCCGTATGGACCATACCCGCTGGGCGTGACTGGCCGCTTGGCAATGCGCATCGGCCCCATCACGATGGACCAGCCACATCCCGGCTAGGCTTGGTGGTCCGCGGCGGCGTGGTCTTCGCGTGATGAGAGGTGCTGTGTGAGCGAGTCCGGATCGGAGCTGCGGGCCGGACAGGATGTCGCCATCAGCGAAGCGCCGACGTCTACGGGGAGCCGCTTGCGCAACGCTCTGATCGAGGTCATCACCACGGTCGTGCTGGCGGTCGTCATCTATCTCGTGGTGCAGAGCTTCGTGGTGCAGACCTTCCAGGTCCAACAGGTCAGCATGGTGCCCACCATCCAGCCCGGCGAGCACCTCCTGGTGGACAAGCTGACGCCCCGCTTCGACTCGTACTCTCGGGGAGATGTCGTCGTCTTTCGTGCGCCTGGTACGGCTGACGACGAGACGCCGTTCATCAAGCGCATCATCGGCGTCGGCGGCGACCGCGTGGAGCTCGAGGGAGGCGCGGTCCTGGTCAACGGCGTGGCGCTCGACGAGTCGTACATCTCGCGCGGCGCGACCGAGCCTGACTGTGGCGAGGACGTCTGGAACGTGCCCCAAGGGGAGCTCTTCCTGATGGGGGATCACCGTGAACAGTCCCAGGATTCGCGCTGCTTCGGGACGGTCGGTGAACAACGCGTCGTGGGGCGCGCCTGGCTGCGCTTCTGGCCCCTCGACACCCTCACCGTCCTGCCCACGCCCACATATCCGGACGTGCCTGTCGCCGGAGGCTGAAGCGCCACACGCCGACCTCTGACGGGTTCGTGTATCTTTGAGGAGATTTGAGCGTTTCCGGCGCACCCCGTTCCGCACGCCCACGCCACGAGCAGTCCGACTGGATCAGCCTGGGCGAGGCCAGCCGACTGCTGGGCATGTCCGAAGCGACGCTCCGCCGCTGGTCGGATCGTGGGCTCGTTTCGGTCTTCACCACGCCCGGCGGGCATCGACGATTCTCCCGCTCGTCGCTGCGTTCGTTGTTGCCACCGGCGCCCGCTGGCCGCCCCCATCTGGCGCGACTGGGCGTCTCTGCCGAGCGCATGGCGCGCCTCTACCGGCCCTCGCACGCCCGGCGCGAGGCCGTGGCCCATCGCTCCCGAGCGCCCTGGATCGTGGCCCTGCCACCGGGTGAGCTGGACGGCTTCAGGGAGCGCGGCCGCCAGCTCGTGGCCTTGACGCTGGAGCATCTCGATGCAGCGGATGACGAGATCGCCGCGCAGCGCCTGGTGGAGGCGGCCCGGGTAGCTGCCGAGCAGGGCCGCGTGGTGGCGCGCCTGGGTGCGTCGCTGAGTGATGCGATCGAGGCATTCCTCGGCTTCAGGTCGCCGTTCGTGGAGCATCTCGCGCGACTGTCCAGTGAGCGTGGCCTCGACACGCGCCGGGCGACGGAGCTGCTCATGGCCGCCGAGTCGGCCATGGACCGTCTACTGCTGGCGACCATGACCGGCCACTCGCTCGAAGCGGGTCCCACCCCACGGGTCAAGCGGCCCCGACGCGTGACGGCGCCATGACCGTGCTCCTCGACCTCGCTGCCACTCCGGTCGAACGCGACACTGCCGATGCAGACCGAGCAGCCGCGCCCATCGACAGGCTGTGGGTGGCCGGCGCGCACGCCGACCGCGTGCCGGTCGACGAGCGCGAGGCGGTCGCGCGCTACTTCCGATCGATCGCTGCTCAGAAGGGGCTGCTGCTGCTCCACACCTGCCATCGCGTGGAAGTCGTGGGATCGGCCGACGATCCATCCCCCGTGCTGGCCGACGCCCCGGCCGCTTCCCTCATGCGCCGTATGTCCGGGTTCGAGGCGGTCCGCCACATGCTTCGTTTGGCGGCTGGGCTCGAGAGTGCCGTGGTGGGTGAGGATCAGATCCTGGGCCAGCTTCGGGTCGCCTTCGCTGCTGGGTCACGTTCCCTCCCATCGGATGTGCGGCGCCTGGGCGAGATAGCGCTGGCCGCCGGCCGCGAGGCGCGTGCCGGACAGGTGGGGCGAGGACGGGACCTGTCGCGGCCGGCGCTGCGATGGCTGATGGACCGGGGCGTTGCGCTGGAGGGCGGTCGCATCATGATCGTCGGTGCGGGGACCCTTGGTGCGCGCCTTGCGGAGGCCGCTCACGCGCGCGGCGGACGGGTGCTGGTCGCCAGCCGTGATGCAGGTCACGCCGCGGCTGTGGCGCAGCGGCATGGCGGAGAGGCGCTCGATCTGGGCCAGGCTGCCGTGCTGGCACCACACATGGATGGCATCGCTGTGGCACTCGGCGGCACGTGGCTGGACCTGCGCGGGGCATCCGGTCTGCCCCCCGTGATCGACCTCTCGGCGCCACCCGCCGTGCCCTTCGAGGTGCGTCGTCTCATGGGTCCTCGGTTCGGCGACGTGGACCAGCTCTTCTCGGCCAGGTCGGTCGCTGTCGTCCCCCACGATGGGCCGCCCGCGACGGTGGGTTCGCAGCCCGATGCTTACATCGCGCGGGCTGAGGGAGTGGTCGATGCCTGGGCTGCCCGCTACGAGCGCTGGCTCTGCGGCAGAGGGGCGGTTCCCACGCTGTGCTCCCTGCGCGACCGCTCAGAGGAACGCCGCCGCGTCGCCGTGGAGCGGTTGCTTCGGCGGCTGCCGGAGCTTGACGAGCGGGAACAGGAGTTGATCGGCACCTTTTCGCGACAGCTCACGGCAGCACTGCTGCATGAGCCGAGCGCCAGGCTGCGCGAGGACGAGGATGGCTCGGCCGCGCTGGCGGCGCGCACGCTCTTCGACCTGGCCCGGTGAGGCTCCGATTAGGGACCCGTGGGTCCCTGCTCGCGCGGGCACAATCGGGCCTCATCGCCGCTGAGCTGGAACGTGCTGGCCACCACGTCAGCCTGGTGCCCATCGTGACCGATGGCGATGTGCGCCTGCCCGACACCGCGTGGGGGGAAGGCGCCTTCGTCGGGGCGCTCGAGACGGCCCTGCTTCGTGGCGATGTCGACCTCGCGGTCCACAGCGCCAAGGACGTGCCCATCGAGGCCGAGGTGGAGCTGGTCATCGGCGCCTATCCGCCGCGTGCGGACCCGCGCGATGCGCTGGTCAGTGGGAGAGGTGCCACGTCCATCGCGACCTTGCCGCTCGGCGCGACCGTCGGCACGGACAGCCCGCGACGCGCCGCTTTCCTGCGCGCGGCCCGGCCGGATCTCCAGGTGCGGCCACTCCACGGCAACGTGGACACGCGGCTCCGCCGCCTGGACTCGGGCGAGGTCGATGCGCTGATCCTGGCCGTGGCCGGCCTTGCGCGGCTGGGTCGCGGCGAGCGGATCGCGGCGCTCCTGGACACGGAGCAGATGACGCCGGCACCCGGCCAGGGCGCGCTCGCCGTCCAGGTGCGAGCCGACGATGAGGCCGTGCGCCGCGCCGTGGCGGCCCTGGATGATGCCGCGACCCGACTCTGCGTGGAGCTGGAGCGCGGCGTACTGGAAGCGGCCGGCGGTGGTTGTCGTGCTCCGTTGGGTGCCTTGGCGTCGCTTCACGGCGCGGATCTGAGGGTCCTGGCGGTGGCCGCCAACTCGGACGGCAGCCGGCGCATGACCAGCCGCTGGTCCGGAGCGAGCCACGAGACGGGCATGGTCGCGACACGGATGGCGGCCGAGCTGATCGCGGCGGGGTACCGGGAGCAGGTGCTGGCGGTGCCAGTCTCATGAGCATCCTCTCCACTCGGCCCGATGGCGCCGCTGACCCGCTGGTCAGCGCCCTCACCGCGGCAGGGCATCGCGTCCTTGCCGTGCCCACCGTGGCGCTGTTGCCGGTGGAGCCGCCTGGTGCGCTCGACCGTGCCGTGGCGGAGCTCAGCAGCTTCGACTGGGTGGTCCTGACGAGTGCCGCTGGCGCGAACGCGGTGGTGGAAGCGGCACGTCGGAGGGGCCCGTCAGAGATGGATCTCGAGCCGCCGCGGTGGGCTGCTGTGGGGCACGCGACGGCGGCTGTGCTGGAGGCGGCTGGCGTCCGCGTCAGCCTCATCCCCGAGATCTCCCGCGGGGCTGCCATCACCGGCGCGCTGCTCTCGGCCGGACCGCTGGCCGGAAGTCGCATCCTCCTGCCGCGCTCCGACCTGGCTGACGGCGCACTGCCGCAAGCCCTTCGCGCCGCTGGTGCGACCGTCGTCGAGGTCATCGCCTACCGAACCGTCGAGGGTCCGGCAGCCAGCGAGCCGGCGCTCCGCGAAGCCCTGGCCGCCCCGGACCTCCGCACCATCATCCTCTGCTCCGGCTCGGCCGTGCGCGGACTCATCACCCTGTCCGCAGGCACGGACGGCGCCCAAGCGACTGGCGTGCATCCCGTCGTGACGGCCACTCCGCTCGTGTCCATCGGCCCGTCGACCAGCGCTGCCATCCGTGAAGCCGGCCTTCAGGTGGCGGTCGAGGCGTCCCGCCAGTCGGTCGAAGGCCTCGTCGCCGCCGTGGAAGAGCTTCTCGCCGAACCCCATCCGTCGTCCGGGCGGACCCCCCAGGAGGTCGCTTCATGACCGCACCCACCCCGACCCGCAGCGCGTCTCAGGTCTCGGGGACTCAGACCGGCACCTCTGCCGTGCCGGCTGCGGTCCTGGTCCAGCGGCCGCGACGCCTGCGTCGCTCGCCGCAGCTGCGTGCCCTGGTGCGCGAGACGCGGCTCTCGCCTGCGCAGTTGATCGCGCCGCTCTTCGTCGTCTCCGGAGAGGGGCGTCGGGAGCCCATCGCGTCGATGCCCGGGCAGGCGCGCCTGAGCGCCGATGTCGCCGTGAAGGTCGCCAGCGACCTCGTCGAGCGGGGTGTCGGTGGGGTCATCCTCTTCGGCATCCCTGCTAGCAAGGACCCGTCGGGTGCCGGTGCCGCCGATCCCGACGGACCCGTCCCACAGACGCTCCGCGTCTTGCGGGCGGCCGACCTGCCGCTCGTGCTGGCCGCCGACGTCTGCCTCTGCGAATACACCAGCCACGGCCACTGTGGCGTCCTGGACGGCGAGACCATCGCCAACGATGCTTCGCTGGGGGCCCTGGCGGCAGCGGCCGTGACCTACGCCGAGGCCGGCGCGGACATCGTCGCGCCCAGCGCCATGCTCGATGGCCAGGTCGCAGCCATCCGCCCCGCCCTGGACGGGGCGGGCCACCACGACAGCGCCATCCTGGCCTACGCCTCCAAGCACGCCTCTGCCCTTTACGGACCGTTCCGTGACGCGGCCGATTCCACGCCCGCCTTCGGCGATCGGCGCAGCTACCAGATGGACGCCGCCAACGGCCGCGAGGCGATGCGCGAGATGGCTCTCGACCTTGCTGAGGGCGCCGACATGCTGATGGTCAAGCCGGCCATCACCTCGCTCGACCTGCTGGCCCATGCCCGGGAGCGCTTCGATGTTCCCCTGGCGGCCTACCAGGTGAGCGGCGAGCTGGCCATGCTGGAAGCGGCCGCCGAACGCGGCTGGATCGACCGCCGCCGGGTGGTGCTGGAGTGCCTCACGGCCATCCATCGCGCCGGCGCGGACATCATCGTCACGTACTTCGCGGCGGAGGCCGCCGAGTGGCTCAGCAAGCCGGAGCGGAGCAGATGACCGACACCTACGTCCAGGCACTCGCGCTGGGCCTCGATCCGACCTGGCGGCGGCTGCCGGACGAGGAACGGGAAGCCTCCTCGGACGAGTTCGCACGCGCCGTGGCCGCGGACGGCGACGACGGCGTCCGGACCTACACCTACTCCACGATCGGCCTCCAGTCCGGTTCGGACGTGCTTCTGTGGCGCCTGGCGGAGAGCGTCGATGCGCTGGAGGAGGCCGGTGCCCGCACGCTGCGCAGCGGGCTCGGTCGCTGGCTGTTCGTGCGTGAGAGCTTCATCGGCGTCCTCAAGCCCACTCAGTACGTCACTACCCCCACCGAGCAGGAGCAGTCGGCCTTCGGCGGGGAGCGCTCGCGCTATCTGGTGGTCTACCCCTTCACCAAGAGCTCGGAGTGGTACCTCCTGGGCCGCGAAGCACGGCAGGGGATCATGAACGAGCACATGAAGGTGGGGCGTCAGTGGCCGGCCATCCGTCAGTTGCTGGCCTACTCCTTCGGCATGGACGACAACGACTTCCTGGTCGCCTACGAGATGGATGACCTGCCCAGCTTCGGCGATCTGGTTCGCGCCCTGCGCGGCACGGAGAGCCGACGCTCCACGGTGCGCGATACGCCCATCCTCACGGCTATCCACCGGCCGATGGATGAGATCCTGCGGCTGCTCGGGGCGCCGGAGGCGGCGTCGTGACGGCGCAGACATCGGCACGTGGCTCGGTCTCAGCCGAGTGGCGCGACCGCGCCGAGGACCTCTTCCCGGGTGGTGTGAACAGCCCCGTGCGCGCCTATCGGGCCGTGAGCGGGGAGCCGCCCATCATCATGCGCGGTGAGGGAGCACGCGTCTGGGATGCGGACGGCGTGGAGTACCTCGACTTCGTGGGCGCTTTCGGGCCGCTCATCCTGGGCCACGCTCATCCGCGGGTCGTCGCCGCGCTGACCCGTCAGGCAAGCCGCGGCGGACCGTTCGGGGCCACCTCACCCACAGAGGTCGAGCTGGCCGAGCGTATCCGCGAAGCGATGCCGTCGATGGAGCGGCTGCGCTTCGTCTCGTCGGGCACGGAGGCCGTGATGTCCGCGCTGCGCCTGGCGCGTGCGGCCACGAGCCGCGAGCTCATCGTCAAGTTCGAGGGCGGCTACCACGGCCACGTGGACAGCCTGCTTGCCCAGGCCGGCTCGGGACTGGCCACGCTCGCGCTGCCGGCCAGTGCCGGTGTACCCGCGGCCGTGGCGTCCGGAACCCTGCTGGCCCGCTACAACGACCTCGATTCGGTGCGGGAGTCATTCGCGGCCCACGGCGAGGCGATCGCGGCGGTCATCGTGGAGCCGGTGGCGGCCAACATGGGCGTGGTGCCGCCGGCCGATGGCTTCCTGGAGGGTCTGCGAGCGCTCACGCGAGATAACGGGGCGCTGCTCATCTTCGATGAGGTCATCACGGGCTTCCGCGTGGGACGCGGCGGGGCGCAGGCGCGTTACGGGATCGAGCCGGACCTGACGACGCTGGGCAAGATCATCGGCGGAGGCCTGCCGGTCGGTGCGTACGGCGGTCGCGCCGACTTGATGTCGCTCATCGCGCCGAGCGGGCACGTTTACCAAGCGGGCACACTCTCCGGGCATCCGCTGGCCATGGCCGCCGGCTGCGCCACGCTCGACCTTCTCGGCCCCGGATCGTACGAGGGACTGGAGGATCGCTCGGCCAGGCTGGAAGCGGGCTTGTTCAGGACTATCGAGGAGGTCGGCGCCGCTGCCAGCGTCAGTCGCGTCGGTTCCCTCCTCACGCTGTTCTTCCGTGCCATCGCGCCGGGCGACTTCGACGAAGTGCGCGACGCGGACGGCAATGCCTACGCCCGCTTCCACGGGGCGATGCGCGAGTCCGGGATCCTGCTGCCGCCCGCCTCGCAGGAGGCGTGGTTCGTGTCCGCCGCCCACACCGACGCGGACATCGAGCGCACCGTGTCGACCGCTCGTGAGGCGCTGCGCGCATGACGGCCGCTCCGGATGTCGTTGTGCCGCCGACCGCGACGCGCGCCGACCGCTTCTTGCGAGCCTGTCGGCGGGAGTCGGTGGACACCACTCCGGTCTGGTTCATGCGCCAGGCCGGCCGTTCGCTGCCGGCGTATCGCGCCATCCGCAAGCACGTCTCGCTGCTGGAGATCACCGCCGACCCGGCACTCTGCACGCAGGTCACCCTCCAGCCGGTAGAGCGTCTCGGCGTGGATGCGGCCATCCTCTTCGCCGACATCACCAGCCCGCTGCCGGGGATGGGCGTGCCGCTGGAGATCCGCGAGGGGGTCGGGCCGGTCATCGATCCGCCGGTGGATACGTTGGCCGCGATCCGTGCACTGCGCCCGTTCGACGCCGAGGAGGCCGTGGGGCCGCTGCTGGAAGCTATCCGCCTCATCCGAGGCGAGAGCCCGGCGCCGCTCATCGGATTTGCCGGCGCTCCCTTCACGCTGGCCTCGTACATGGTCACCGGCCGCTCCTCGCGCGACGCGGAGGGCATCAAGTCGCTCATGCGCGCGGAGCCCGAGACGTTCGACGCGCTGCTCTCCCGCCTGGTCGACACCACCATCACCTACGTCAGCGCCCAGGTCGGCGCGGGTGTGCAGGCCGTCCAGCTCTTCGACTCGTGGGTGGGCACTTTGAGCCCCTTCGACTACGGGCGCTCCGTGCTGCCCCACATGCGCCGGCTCTTCGCGGGCATCCAGACGCTGGGCGTTCCGCTCATCCACTTCGGGACGGGCTCTGCCGGGCTGCTGAAGCTCCAGGCGGAAGCCGGCGGCGACGTCATCGGCCTCGACTGGCGCATCGGCCTGAACGACGGCTGGTCGCGAGTGCCCGATCGGGCGGTCCAGGGCAACCTCGACCCGGCGGCGCTTCTGGGGCCCTGGTCAGGCGTGGAGGAGCAGGCCCGTTGGGTGCTCGCCCAAGCGGCGAGTCGGCCGGGGCACATCTTCAACCTCGGTCATGGGGTGCTCCCGGCCACTGACCCAGACGACCTGCGCCGGCTGGTCGACCTGGTGCACGAGGAGACGGCTCGATGAGCGTTGCGCCGACGACGGGGACCGCGCCTGCCCTGGCTCCATCACGGATCTGGACCGGCGAACAGCGCTTCCTGGCCGCCTGCCGGCGCGAGCCCGCCGACACGACGCCCATCTGGTTCATGCGCCAGGCCGGCCGGGCGTCCCCCGGCTACCAGCAGCTGCGGGAGCGACACTCCGTGATGGAGATCGCCACGACGCCGGAGCTGTGTGCGCAGGCCTCGCTGCTGCCGGTCGAGGCGTTCGGGGTAGACGCGGCCGTGATGTTCGCCGACATCATGATGCCGCTGGTGCCCATGGGCGTGGCGCTGGAACTCACCGCTGAGGGGCCCATCATCGAGGCCCCGGTCCGTTCAGCGGCGGACGTGGCACGACTGCGACGGATCAACGCGGCGGTGGAGCTGCGACATGTGTCGGAGGCCATCGGGCTGGTGCGGGGCGAGCTGGCCGGCCGCGCGGCTGTCATCGGGCTGGCTGGTGGGCCGTTCACGCTGGCGGCGTACCTCATCGAGGGGCGGCCGTCGCGCGATCAGGCGCGCGCCAAGGCGCTGATGTACGGCGACCCCGCCACGTGGCACACCCTCCTGGAGCTGCTCGGGGAGGTGACCGCCGATTACCTCCAGGCCCAGATCGATGCCGGGGCAGGGGCGGTGCAGCTCTTCGATTCGTGGGCCGGTTCTCTCTCGGCGACCGACTACGCCGAGTACGTCGCGCCGCACGCCCAGCGCATCCTCCGCTCGGTGACTGGAGCCGCCACCATCCACTTCGGGACGGGCACGGAGGGACTGCTGGAGGTGATGGCGGAGGCTGGCGGCGAAGTCATCGGCGTGGATTCGCGGCAGTCCCTGGCGGCCGCCTGGGCAAGGGTCCCCGGTCGCGGCATCCAGGGCAACCTGGACGGCGCTCGGCTGCTGGCTGGCTGGTCAGCGACGGAGGCGGGCACGCGGGCCGTACTGACCGAGGCGGGCGGCCGGCCGGGGCATATCTTCAACCTCGGCCACGGCATCGCTCCGGACACTGACCCAGCGACAGCACGCCGTCTGGTCGAGCTGGTCCACGCGGAAGGCAAGCCGGCGGGCGCGGCGTGACCGGCCAGACTCGGCTGGGTGCGCTGCTGATGACCTACGGCTCTCCCACGAGCCTGGACGACGTGGCCACCTACATGACCCGGGTTCGCGGCGGCCGTGAACCGGAGCCAGAGCTCGTCACGGAGTTCCGCCGTCGCTACCAGGTGATCGGCGGCTCCCCGCTGGTGGCCATCACCCGTGCTCAGGCGGAGGCTCTGGAGGCGGCACTCGGCGGTGAGGTGCCGGTGGCCCCCGGGATGCGCTTCTCCGAGCCGACAGTCGAGCAGGCTCTGCGCGACCTCGCTTCGCGCGGCGTGACGCGGGTCGCGGGCATCATCCTGTCGCCGCAATACTCGCCGCTGATCATGGGCGGCTACGGACGTGCCGTGGATGCTGCCCGCGAAGCGATGGCAGCGGACGGCGCCGAACCGCCTGAGGTTGTGATGGCCGGCGCCTGGCACCGCGAACCGGGCTTCATCGCGGCGCTGGCCGGTCGCATCGCTGAGTCGCTGGCGCGCGTGCCCGCCGACGAGCGTGACGCGGTGCCGGTACTCCTCACTGCCCACAGCCTTCCGCGCCGGGTCGCCGACCAGGAGCCCGACTACCTCGCCCAGCTCGAGGAGACCGCCTCGGCGGTGGCGGCCGCGGCCGGTCTCGACCGGGAACGCTGGACCTTCTGCTGGCAGAGTGCCGGGCACGAACCGGGCGAGTGGATGAAGCCCGACTTCGCGGACCTGATGCCCATCCTGGCGGCGCAAGGGCACCGGCGTGTCCTGGTGGCGCCGGTCCAGTTCCTGGCCGACCACCTGGAGATCCTCTACGACATCGACATCGGCGCCCGCGAGCAGGCCGAAGCGGCCGGCCTGTCCTTCTCCCGCATCGAGTCGCTGAACACCGATCCGCGCTTCATCTCCGCGCTCAAGGCCGTGATACAACGGCCCAGGATGACATCGACCAGTTCGCCGGGTGCGAGGTAGTCGCGTTCCGGTCCGGTAACGGCGACCTGGCGGCGAGGCGGCGATCCAGTAGCCTCATCCACGGCCGCTGGGCTCGCGGTGCCGATCGCGCAGCCACGTCGCGCGACGCCCTACAAGACGCGCAGCTAGCGCTCTCTCACCATGAAGATGCCGAAGTCGTCCTCCAACGCGGGATCGCCCGGCTCCGACCGAGCGAAGAGGATGCGAGCCAGGCCCGACGGCTTCACCACGATGCGCGGCCCGCCGTACGTGCCGTAGTCGACCGGCCCGGCATACACCTGCGTCCGCAGCCATGTGCCGCCCGACTTGGTCGCGTGCCAGATCCCGCTGGACTCGTAGGCAACGCGGGTGTGACCGTCGGCGTCGAAAGCGAGAGACGCCTCCCCGCCAACGGCCACCTGCGAGGGCGTCTTCCAGCCGCTCGCCAGCCGACGAGTGAACTGGACCCCCGCCCCCGCTCGATCGAACGTCACCCCTGGCCGGCCGTCCCGGTCCAGAGCCAGCGATGGCCCGAAGTCGTCGGACTCACGCGAGATCCTCGAGCGGACCCAGGATCCTGACTCGTTGGTGACCAGCCCGATCCCCGCGGAGAAGCCGCCGCAGTCAGGCGGCGTGCGAGGTCTCTCGTAGCCGATGAAGGCGCGGCCGGAGGCATCGAGCGCGAAGGACGGGAACTGGTCCACGTAGCACTTCGCTTCCGCCGACGCGACTTGCGTGCTGACCCAGCTGCCGTCTGAGTTGGTGGCGTACCAGATTCCGGAGGAGGCCGCTCCCAAGAAGCCGGGAAAGGTCCGCCGCTGGAAGGCGACGTGAAGCTTCCCGTCCTTGACGACCAGTGACGGAGCCAGGTCGGCGGGTCCAGCGGTGCGCGGCTTCGCGACCCAGGAGCCGCTCTCGTTCGTGGCCACGTTGACGCGGCTCGTGCCGCTCTCGCAGGACGGATCAGGGCAGTTCAGGAGCGCGAAGGCGATGAACACGTTGCCTTCGCCGTCAAGCGCGATCGAAGGACGCGCGTACCCGTCGCCGCCGGTGGTCACCCGCTCCTTGTGCCAGCTGCCGCCCTCGTTCGTCGCGTAGAAGACGCCCGGCGGAGCATCGAGGTAGCCCTCGTGGTAAGCGACATGGAGGGCGCCATTCGCGTCCAGGGCAACCGACGGCGCACTCGGCTCCAGCGCTGCGACGACACGGGCGGGTGCGGACCATCCGGGAACGGCCGCGGCCGGCGCGGCAAGCAGCACGGCCAGCCCGACAGCGACGACGAGACTTCGCATCGTACGTCCCATGACCACCTCCTCGCGGTACGGTACTCCGGCCGGCCGGCCCGCCCGCGTCAGCGTGGCGGCGCCGAGGCATCCGCGCCATTCGTATACGCTGGCTCAAGCGCCAACTGCACCCTGCGAGCGGCCATGACCGAGTCCAGCTGGATCGCAGGAAACGACACGATCACGTCGATCTACGGGACCGCACCCGTGACCATCCAGTTTCTGGGCCTGCTGTGGCAGAGCGGCGAGCCCTCGGCCACGCTCGCGGGTCCTCCCCTCCCTTTAGGCCGTCGAGACGACCACAGGGTGGTCGCGAATAGCCTCGTAGAGCTCGGGTCGGGACAGGTACGTGGCGCCGTGCGAGTCGGGGAATCCTTCGCCGCTGTCCACCTCAAGGTCGCGGATGCCCGGCTCGTCAGGCCAGACGGGCTGGGCCACGAAGGCCAGGAAGTCGCGTGGGTCGTAAACGTTCAGCCACGGCTGGAACGGAGCTCGGGCTCCCGACGCGTCAAGAGCACCCAGCGCACCGATGGTCATCAGCAGCGACGACTGCGAACCGACCGTCACGAGCAGATCGGGTCGTGGCGCATCCGGTGCGGCAAGTGTCTCGACCAGGATGATGCCGCCCAGGCTGTTGCCCAGTGCCACCACCGGCCCGCCACGCGCCGCGGCCTCCCGGAGCGTGCCGGCGACGAAGCGACGCATCGGCTCGCCGTCCGACAGGTAGCGCAGGATGTCGGCGGGTCCGAGGAACGACTCCTCCATGAGTCGAGCTCGGTGCGGCACCAGTACGTCCGTCGCCCATCGCTTCAGGCCCGGTCCCACCTTGACGCCGACATAGCCGGCCAGTAGCGTCGCGGCAGCCATGGCCAAGACGGCTTGGGCGATGCCGACTTCGACCGCCATGGCGAACGATACCGGCCCCGGCTCCCGCGCCACTTCCGGGATCTCGGCAGCGGCCGTGGTAGCGACCGCGCGGGCTGTGGCCGCCACCAGATCGATCTCCGGGACGTCGGCACATCGGGCTCGGGCGTACTCGCGCGATGCCTGTACCGCCGACGCTGCCGCACGACACGCGGCCGCCGCGATGTTCTGCGCGCTGTCCGCCGGTCCCTGGGCGATGGCCAGCAGACGATCCGCATCCCGCGGCGCGTCGGTCGATGCAGGGAGGCTGATGACTTCCGCCGAGCGGGGCACGCCTATCCGCTCCAGCTCGCTGAGCGGGCCCTCGGCGAGCAGCGCAGCGAGCGGCTCTGAGGTCCCGACCGACTGGGGACCACCAACGGGACCGCCCGGGAGCGCGAGACCGATGCGATCGAGCGTCGCTCCTACCGCGCCACCCCAGCCGCTGGCCAACACGTCGAAGGGCATCTCGTGGAGAGCGAGCTGCTCCTCGATGCGCGCCACATGCGCGGCCACGCCTGCGGCCCGGTCGCTCGCTCCGTGAACGTAGACCAGCGTCCCACGGTCGCCCACGCTCATAGGCTGGCGTGGCCGGGGTCGGCCCGGCAGCTTTGGCGAGACATGGTCAGCGGATGAGGATCACTGGAGGTCCGCCGTCGATGCCCCCCCATGCGCCATCGGCTGTCGCCACGTCCAACCGGAGGCGGAGTCCCAGCGCGAGACAAAGTCGGTCCCCGAGCGAGAGAGACGTTCCTGTGCGCCACAGCTCGGCGGCGATCTGCGCGTCGTCGGCCGTTACGTCGACGACTTGAAGACCGAAGGACGCTAGAAGGCGAGCGACCACGCCCGCCCTCACGCCATGCTGTCGCGCCTTCTGAAGGACCTCTGACCAGTTTGCGGCGCCGATGAGCCCCTCCATCAGCAGCGGTTCCGCTTCATCGGATCCAGCCTCGTCCTGGAGCCACGCCAGGACCAGCGACGCATCCACCACGACGCTCATCCGCCGGACGACTCCCCGGCAGCCGCTGCTCGTCGGTCGACAAGGAGCTCGTCCCGCATGCTCGTTGGCACCTCGGCGAACAGAGAGCGCAGCCGCGCCTTCACGGCCGAACGTGGCACGAGAACGACCGCACCGTCATCGACGGTGGCGACGAGTTCGCTCCCTTCACGAAGGTCCAAGGCTCGCCGGATCGCGACCGGAATAACGACACGTCCCTTTGGGCCCACCGACACGAAAGAAGTGTCACTCATGCCCTCATGATGACACACAGGGCCGCCACAGCTCATCGGCCGATGGAACCCTACGGTGGCGAACAAGCAGCGTGTCGCATCGCTCGGGCGCTGGTCAACGATCCCATGCTCGACCTCGGCGACGAGCCGACCGGCAACCTCGACTCGGCACATGCGCACACGTCCTCCTGACGACACCGCGACCACCGCGCGGCTGTGGAAGGTCAGTGGCGATCTGGTCGGTCCTGGACGACGCGCGTCACTGACCCGAAGGTGGTCATCACTACTCCTCGACCACTCGCAGGATGCTGCCCGCCAGGTCCACGGCATACAGCTCGCCATCCGCGTCCTCACCGAACGACACGATATAGCCGCCACTGTCCACTGGCCGCGGTACCGGATCGGACAGCGACTGGTCGGTGGGGATGGACCAGATCCGCCCGGAGCAGTAGTCGCCGAAGAAGTAGCGACCGTAGAGCGCCGGCTGGAGCGTGCCGCGATAGACGTAGCCGCCCGCCACAGCACAGTTGGGAACGCCGTCAGCGACCGGGTGAGCGTACTGGAGGATGGGACGCTCGCTGGTGTTGGGCGGGTCTCCACAGTCATCCGGCGTGCCGCGATAGGGTTCGTCACCCTCGCACAGCCACCAGCCGAAGTCGAGACCCTTGCCAGCGTCGGGAGCCATGGCACGATCGATCTCTTCGTAGAGCAGCCGTCCGACGTCGCCGATCCACAGGTCTCCGGTCAACCGGTCGTGACTTGCCCGGAACGGATTGCGCAGGCCGGATGTCCAGACCAGCTCGTCGCCGTCCGCCACGTGGGGGTTGTCCGGCGGAGCGGTGTATCGCGCAGGACCAGGCCCGTCAGGGTCCAACGGATCCACCCGCAGGATCTTGCCGAACCTGCTGTTGAGGTTCTTGGAACGGAAGCCCCGGGTCCCGTCTCCGAGCGCGATGTAGAGATGGCCGTCCGGGCCGAAGCCCAGCCACCCGCCGTTGTGGCTGGCGCTCTCCTTCTCCAGCTCCAGCACGAGCCGAGCCGACGTAGGATCCGCCTGGTCCTCCGCCGCTCGCTGGAACTCTTCGATGACGATGTCGCCCGTACGGTCAGGATCGTCGTGCAAGCGGGTGTAGTGAACGTAGAAGAGCCCGTTCTCCGCGTAGCGCGGATGGAAGGCGAGCCCGAGCAGGCCCTGCTCGTTGCTCTGGAGGTCGTTGTTGCCCGGATGAAGCACCCGGTCGCTGATGTCCAGGAACGTTCCGCCCTTCTGCCAGGGCTCGTCGGCTGACGCTCGCCCAGCGAGCTGGATGGTCCCGCCCTGCTCGA
>JBBJNS010000122.1:0-5900 GCA_037720745.1 Candidatus Limnocylindrales bacterium | reverse complement strand
GTCCAGCCGTCGAGCGGGAACTCGATCTCGACGCGACTTGTCTCGCCGACATCCGGCGGGTCGGCAGCCGGAGCGCCATCGACACACCCGTTCCCGTAGCAGTAGGTCCAGGCACGAAGGTCGAAGCTCGTGTCGCCCGCGCGCACGGTCACCTCTGGCGGTGCCTCCGGAACATCGTCGCCGTGCTCGGGGCCGTACACCGGCGGGACCTCAGGCGTTTCGGAGGTCGGATGGGTCACGCTGGGCGTGATCGATCGGCCAGGCGAAGGCTCGACCGGTGGTCTGGTCGCCGATGCCCCCGTCATTGCCGGTGTCGCGCCCGCCGACGGCGCCAGAGTCGCAGGCTGCCCTCCGGTGGACGTGGCTGGAGGGAAGGCCCCGCTGGTGCAGCCCACGAGGAGGGTAAGAACCAGGAGCGATGCGGTCGTTATGCCGTTCGACATGTCGGGTCTCCGAACAAGCGGACAACGAGCCGGTCGCTTCGACGCAGCGCTCGGCCCTGTCAGTCTCGACTCTCTTGGCACTTCTCCTCCACGAGGCCTGCTTATGTGGACGCGTGGAGATCGTGGTCGGTTCCCCAGGGACCGACGACCGCTCCGCGGGCTGTCTCGCGCCGCTGTCGGATCATGTCACCGCTCAACGTGCGCTGGTAATGCTGCTGTACGTTCGTCGTAAGGGCGGCTTCGATTCCTGACGCCTTCGGCGGCAACACCCTCACCTACGACGCGGCCGACAAGTCGGCCGGTGGCACGGTCTACGGCTCATCACTCTCGCTGCGCTACGACGGTCACGGCCGGCGCATCAGCCGCGAGGTAGCCGGAGCACGGACCGACTTCTGGCATCGTAGCGGGCGGTACCGCGGGACTCAGACGGAAGTTGCCCGCATGGATGCGGGCGATCGGCCGGGAGCGGGCCGCGTAGTAGGTGATCCTCGTGTCCTGGGTTCGAATCCCAGCCGGCTCACCACCAATCCACGATCAGTACCGAGTTCTGGACGCTCCGCGAGGGCGCCAGAAGGCCGTCTGACAGCCACGTTGACCGCCACGGCAAACCGACTGTCTGCGACGGGTAGGGTCGGTGGACAGATCCATGGTCCAAGCCGACTACAGTAGGACCGCTCGCGTGTCACCGGCGGCCCTCGAAAGCACCACACGACGCGACATGGAGCGAGAGGACCCTGGGGCCAACTGGCACTCGACGTCACGATGAGCCGACGGCAGCGACCGTGGTGAGGTGTCGGTGATTCCGGAGGTAAGCGCCGGCAACCAAGACGAGGAGGTCCAGCTATGGAGTTCAGGCCGTTCGGCACGACCGGCATCGAAGTGTCAGAGGTCGGCTTCGGCGCGTGGGCCATCGGCGGGGACGCATGGGGCCCGGTGGAGGACGCGGACTCCCTCGCGGCGATCGAGCGCGCGCTGGAGCTAGGCGTCAACTTCCTGGACACGGCGGATGTCTATGGGGACGGTCGGAGCGAGTCGCTCGTCGGGCGTGTGCTCAAGGGTCGCCGCGAGCGTGTGGTGGTCTCGACCAAGGGGGGCCTGGTCGGGCACCACCGCGATCCCCAACGAGAGCCGGTGTACGACCGACCGGAGAAGGTGCTCGTGGCGTTCGACGCCAGTCTCCGCAGACTCGAGACGGACTACATCGATGTCTACTGGTGCCACATCTGGTGGCACGACGCCCGTGAGACGGCGGCGTTCCTCGATGCGTTCGCGACGCTCAAGCGCGACGGGAAGGTCCGAGCGGTAGGCGTGTCGACGGACAGCATGGAGCACCTGCGTCAGTTCCACCAAGGCACCGGGGGCGGCGGGGCCGGCATCGACGCCGTCCAGCTCGACTACTCGATCCTGAGTCGGAAGGCCGAGGCGGAGATGTTGCCGTTCGCCCAGCGCCACGGACTCGCCGTCGTCGCTCGCGGCCCGCTCTTCAAGGGGCTCCTGACCGGCAAGTTCGACCGGCACGCGCGGTTCGCCGAGGGCGACATCCGCCACGGTTGGCCCGCGGAGGAGTCCTACGCTCAGAACGTCGGACGGGTGGAGCGACTCAGGGTACTCGAGCGTGACGACCGTACCCTCGGTCAGGTGGCGCTGCGGTTCGTCCTGTCCCATCCCGGCGTGTCGGTTGCGATACCGGGCGCCAAAAACCCGGCACAGGTCCAGGCGAATACCGCCGCGTCGGTGCGGCCGCTCCTCTCTGAAGAGGAGCGTTACCTCATCGACCAGGTCTCGCGATGACGGAAGGCCCATGCCCGCAGGAGTTGACCGACTCGGTGAGGTACTGGCTCGCGTCGGCCTCCGGGCTGTTCGAGCTTAGGGACGCTCGATGAGGTCGTCGATGATCTTGGCGTAAAGGGCCAGCACACCCTTTAGGCCGGCCTCAGCAGGGTCGGGACGTCCGGGCAGCTCGACCAACCGAGCGTATCTACCGCGACGGGGGAACGGCGCAACCGGCCTGTGCCGACTACGCTGCCGGGATGCGCTGGCTGGATGTCGAGGGACGGTTCTGGCGGGAGGCGGTCCCCGCCGGACGGGCGTCGAACGTACCTGGCGTCACGTCGTAGAAACCATGGACTGCAACGCTACAGGGTCAGCGACGCGAGGCGAGAACGCAGATCAAGCCACGCTCGGCGCGCTATGCAGGTACTTCCTGCGTCTCGGGACCCTCGGCTTCGGCGGGCCGGTGGCCCTCGTCGGGTACATGCAACGGGACCTGGTCGAGGAGCGGCGCTGGGTCTCCGAGAGAGAGTTCCGCGACGGCCTGGCAGTCGCCCAGCTTGCGCCGGGACCGCTTGCCGCACAGCTCGCCATGTGGCTGGCGTTCATCCGGACCGGCGTCCTGGGCGCCACGCTCGCCTCGTTCGCCTTCATCGGCCCCTCGTTCGTCATGGTGCTCGCCATGGCCCTCATCTACGTCGGCGCGGGAGGAGCGAGCTGGATCGGCGCGCTTTTCTACGGCGTGGCTCCGGCGGCGGTCGCCATCATCGCCCTTTCGGCTTACCGACTCGTGCCGGTCACCGTGGGCCGCGACCCACTGTTGGCAGCGATCCTTGCGGTCGTCGGACTCGTCACCTTGCTGACCGGCAGTGAGATCGCTCTGGCGTTCCTGGGCGCAGGCTTGCTGATGATGGTGATACGAGCCGGACTGCCCGTCCTCCTCCGGGCCATCGGGCGCGCCTCGCGGCGCGCGGCGCCAGCCGTCATGGGCCTAGCGAGCGCAGGCCCCGTCGGGCAACAGGACGCCTCGCTTCTACTCGAGCTGGGCCTGCTCTTCGCCAAGGCCGGCGCCTTCGTGTTCGGCTCTGGCCTGGCCATCGTGCCCTTCCTGCGCGAGACCCTGCTGGTCGAGAACCAGTGGCTGACCGAACAGCAGTTCGTTGACTCGGTCGCGGTGGGCCTCATCACGCCCGGACCCGTGGTGATCACGGTGGCCTTCGCCGGGTATCTGATCGCCGATCTACCGGGCGCTGTGGTGGCAGCCGTGGGGGTGTTCACGCCGGTCTATCTCTTCGTCATCCTCCCAGGACCCTGGATCGCCCGACACAAGGACGCACCCGCTGTCCAGGCATTCGTGGCGGGCGTCAGTGCTGCGGCTTGTGGAGCCATCCTTGCCGTGTCTGTGATCATCGGGCGCGACGCTATACGCGACGCGACGCAAGCGACCATCGCGCTCTGCGCACTCCTTGCGTTGATCGCCATCCGCCGCTTCAAGCCGCAGCACGTGACTCCGGTCGCCGAGCCGCTGGTCATCGCCGTCGCAGCCATCCTGGGACTCGCCGTGGCCTGATCCGCGGGCCTGTTCCGGAGGTATCGTCAACACGACCTACCAGGTCGGTTCGGCGCTGTGTATGGCGGGCATCCCGGCTATCGCCACGGCCGCCGGCGCTGGTCAGTTGGCCGATGTCGACGCGCTGACCGACGTGCACGCCCGTCCTGGATCGGTGCTACAGCGGGACGCGTCGGTCCATGGGTCGCTCTGCCTGGACGCGGAACGACGCTCGGTCACGGCAGGCGTGGCCGTCGTCCTCGGCCAGAACGCGGTACCGCCCCGGCTCCAGGGGCTCCAGCGTTTCGCCAGAACCTTCATCACCGTGGAAGGTCACATCGAACCACGTCGACTCCGGGGCCAGGTGGACGAGATAGATGGTGCCCGTTCTCCCGGGACCCGGGTAGCGGATCTCCAGCAGGATGTGCACCGGTTCCTCGAATGACCCTGCCGGGAAGCCGCGGCCCTGGATGACGAAGGCATCGTCCGGGCCACCGACA
Organism: Candidatus Limnocylindrales bacterium; assembly: GCA_037720745.1. GTDB lineage: Bacteria > Chloroflexota > Limnocylindria > Limnocylindrales > CSP1-4 > Palsa-1032. Next base: position 1,638 of record JBBJNS010000122.1, on the reverse strand, counting down.
CCGGGGGCCACGGAGATGGAGCACCCGCCCTGAGCCGCGGAGACGGCGCCGCCGCTCCCGGCCACGAGAACGAGCGCTGCCACGAAGGGGATGAGACGCCGCATGGATCGCTCCTCTGCCTGCTCGAGGCGTTCGGGATCCCGACTGTCGGTACCCATCTGCGCCTTCGGTAGAGCACATGTCCGCCTTGGGCCGTGACCTTTCAGCCGGAACTCTCCCCATTCAAGTTACGTCTAGCGGCGCATGCACAGTGGCGGGGGCGAAGCGGACGCTGCTGTCTTCGAAGAGCTGTTCGCGGAGCACGGCCGCGCGGTCCTGGCGTACGCCTTACGCCGCTGCCCGAACCCTTCCGATGCCGAGGACGCTGTGGCCGAGACGTTCACGGTCGCCTGGCGGCGTCGCACCCGAGTCCCGCCCGGCGGGGAGGCTAGACCGTGGCTGTACGGCGTCTGTCGTCGCGTTATCGCTAATCAGCGGCGGGGAGAGGCGCGCCGCTGGCGTCTCCTGGGCCGACTCACTCAGCATGAGCCCGCGATCCGCACGAACGCCACGGAAGGGTCCGGGCGGTCCGGGCCAGCCATCGAGGCTCTCGGACAGCTTCGAGGCGACGATCAGGAACTGCTTCGCCTGGTGGCTTGGGAAGGACTAAGCCATGGGGAGATCGCGACCGTCCTGGGCATCACGCCGAATGCCGTCGCCATCCGCCTGCACCGAGCCCGGCGTCGATTCGAGGCCGAGTTCCATGGTTCGATCGAGCGCGATCTGAAAGGTCGCGGCCACAGCCGGACATCTGCCCAGTGAAGGGAACGATGACCAGCGACCACCTTCGGGAGAGACCAAGATGACGAAGCGGACCGAGATGGACCCCATCGAAGAGCTCCGTCGCGCCGATCCCGTCGACGCCGATCGACTACCCCTTGCGGCTCTCGCCCGCATCCGCGAGAGGACTCAAGGAGCTGTCATGGACCACACAGAAGGAACCGCACCGGCCCGACGAGGCCTCCGCTGGCCGCAGACACTCGTAGCCGGTATCGGCGGCGTGGCTGTGGCAGCCTTGGCCGTACTCGCGTTGAACGGTAGCGGTAGTGGCGCTCCGGGGGTGCTGCCTGACCCCGATCCTTCGAACGGCGGTCCCATCTCCGCCAGTTGCGTCGAGACCTACAGCCTCGACACCCTGTCCAACCGCGATCTTGCCTTTGACGGCACCGTCACCGGAATCTCCGGGGATTCGGTCACCTTCACGGTGAACGAGGCCTACCGCGGAGCTGGCTCGGCGAGCATCACGCTGACGGCGACGGGCATGACCGGGACGAGCATCAGCTCGGCTGGCGGTCCGAGCCTCGTCGAGGGTGAGCGCTACCTCATCGCCGGTGACGGCCAGTTCGTCTGGGGTTGCGGCTTCAGCCAGCCCTACCAGGCCGACATCGCGGCGCACTGGGCTGATGCATCCGACCGCTGAGCGGCATGTCGCGGTCCGAGCCAGTCGCCTTGCCCGGGTCGATGCGTGGCCCGTCACGGAGCCAACCGGTTGCACAGCCTCGAGGCGCGGGGTGACGAGGGGGAGAACCACAGCTTTTCCCCCTCCATCTCGGCCGACGGTCGCTACGTCGCCTTCGTCTCTTACGCCAGCGACCTGGT
>JBBJNS010000017.1:0-20516 GCA_037720745.1 Candidatus Limnocylindrales bacterium | reverse complement strand
CGCCTCCGCGTCGCTGCCTCTGGTGCTCCTGGAGCCAGCTAGGGAAGGCCGCATCGCGGCCGCTCTGGCGCGGCTCGGCGAGGGTCCCGTGGCGCTCTACCTGGAGGGCGCCACGCTCGGTCCCGACGACGACGCCACGCCGGTGACCCGCACCGGAACCGGTCGAAACGGCCGCCTCTTCCGGTCCGCACGACCCTCCGGGCCTTTCATCGTCGCCCTTGAGCCATGAGCGTCACTCGCTGACGGTCACGGTGCCCTGCATCTGGGAGTGGATGGCACAGACATAGGAGAACTCGCCCGCTTCTTCGAACGTGAGCCGGTAGGTCTCACCGTTCGCCAGGTTGCCGCTGTCCGGTCCGTCATCCGCGAAGGTCACCGTATGAGGGTTCTCGCCGTTGTGCCGCCATACGACCTCGTCATCGACGGACACCTCCAGCGCGGCAGGGCTGAACGTGTTGTCGCCGATGGCGACGCGGGCTAACGTGGCGCCAGGCTCCCCGCTGGGAGGTGCATCGCTCTCCGGCGCGACGCTCTCCGGCGCGACGCTCTCCGGCGCTTCGCTCTGGGCGAGCGCGTCCGACGCCGTCGGGGCGCTGCTGACCGGCGAGGCGCCGCTGATAGGCGGGGCGCTGCCGCCCGGCGGCTGAGTGGCCGGAGTGCCGCCACATGCGAGCAGGGTCACTGCCAGCGCCGCCGCTGCGGCCCGGTTCCTCGAGTTGCGCACGTCGATCCTCCTTGGAGTCGTCCCCCAAAGCGGATACGCCTCGCCGTCGGCGGCGGTTTCGCGGCCGCGCTACGCCTACCAGCGCTCCTGGTGCAGCACCTCTTCCAGCGGCCGCCGTCCGCCGGCCCGCGCAGGTCGCGTCAGGTCGGAGGGATCTGCGGGGTAGCCGAAGCTCAGCAGGTACTCGCACCAGTGATCGTCGGGGTAGCCCAGGATCTCGCGCGCGAGGGACTGCTGGTAGACCGTGGCCGGCACGGAGCCGATGCCCATGCTCCAGGCCGCGAGGGTCATGTTCTGTGCGCAGCGACCGAGGTCCCACATGACGGACAACGGGTGGCCCGGTCCCAGCGTGGGCGTGACGAGCGCGACCGCGGCGGCGGCGCCCGCCAGGTGCCCTGCAAAGTCGCCCACGTGGCTCAGGCGCTCAAGAGTGCCTCGCTCCTGCACCAGGACGAATGCCCAGCGCTGCGTGTTCTTGGAGGAACCGGAGAGTCGACCGGCGTCCATGATCGATCGCAGATGGTCCTGTCCGAGTGGATCCGTGCGAAAGGCGCGCACGGCTCGCTCCGTCCGAATGGCCTGAAGGGTTTCCATCAGCCGAGTGTAGCCGCGGGCCTCTAGACTCGGACCACGATGCCACTCAGACCGATCGCTCCATTTCCCGAGGTCATCGAGGTCGTCGTCGAGATCCCCCGCGGCAGCCGCAACAAATACGAATGGGACGAGGAGGCACGCGTCTTCCGCCTGGACCGCGTGCTCTCGTCGGCGGTCTACTACAACTTCGACTATGGCTTCGTGGAGAGTACGCGAGCTCTGGACGGCGATCACACCGACGCCCTGCTGCTCATCGACGAGCCGACCTTCACGGGCTGCCACGTCTGGGCCCGGCCCGTCGGCGGTCTGGAGATGCGCGACGACATGGGCATCGATTTCAAGGTCCTGTGTGTCGCCTTGGGCGACCCGACCTATTCCCATTTCGAGCGCTCTGACCAGGTCTCGCCGCACTCCCTGCGCGAGATCGAGCACTTCTTCCAGACCTACAAGATGCTCGAGGACAAGCGAGTGGAGGTCTACGGCTGGCGCGACGTCGAGCGAGCCCGTGAGCTGCTGATCGAGGACCGTGGACGCTACGAGGCGGAGCACCGCGATGGCTAAGAAGGAGACCGAGGAGATCGAGGCCGCCGGCCGCACCGTCACCATCTCCAACCCTGGCAAGGTCTTCTTCCCGCAAGGGGGCCACACCAAGCGGGATCTGGTGCACTACTACCTGGCCGTGGCCGAGGGTGCGCTGCGTGGCGCCGGCGGCCGGCCGATGGCCCTCAAGCGCTTCGTCAACGGCGCTGACGCGGAGCCCTTCTTCCAGAAGCGCGCGCCAGAGAACCGCCCCGACTGGATCGAGACGGTGGAGCTGTCCTTCCCCTCCGGGCGGACGGCGGACGAGATCGTCCTGCGTGACGCGGCGCAGTTGCTGTGGATCGTCAACCTGGGCTGCATCGACCTGAATCCGCACCCCATCCGGGCCCAGGACCTGGACCACCCCGACGAGCTGCGCGTCGACCTGGATCCCGTGCCAGGAGTGACTTGGGACGATGTGCGGCGTGTCGCGCTGGTGACGCAGGAGGCCCTGACGGAGCACGGTTTGGTGGGCTGGCCCAAGACCTCCGGCTCGCGCGGTATCCATGTCAATGTGCGCCTCGAGCCGCGCTGGACCTTTCCGGAGGTGCGCCGCGCCGCCCTGGCGCTGGCCCGTGATGTGGAGCGGCGTGCGCCGGACCTGGCCACCAGCAAGTGGTGGAAGGAGGAGCGGCACGGTGTCTTCCTCGATTACAACCAGAACGCCAAGGACCGCACGGTGGCCTCGGCCTATTCCGTCCGGCCGCTGCCCGATGCACGCGTCTCCATGCCGCTGCGCTGGGACGAGGTGGCGGACGTGGAGGCGGGCGATTTCACGCTGCTGACGGTGCCCGGCCTCTTCGCCACGCGAGGCGATGCATCGGAGGGCATCGACGACGCCGTGGGATCACTCGGCTCACTGCTGGAGCTCTCCGAGCGGCACGAGGCGGAGGGCGAGGGCGACGCGCCGTGGCCGCCGCACTACGCCAAGCAAGAAGGCGAGCCGCCGCGCGTCATGCCGTCCAAGAAGCGGCGCCCTGCGGAGGAGTACAGCGGCCACGGAACGCGACCGACGCCCACCGGCCGGCGCCGCAGCACCGTCCCGGTCATCGAGATCGCGCGCGCAGCGCACAAGGACGAGGCACTCGCCGGCCTGGAGCGCTGGAAGGAGCGCTGGCCGGACGTCGCCGCGCTGCTGGAGCCCGCCGACGTCCTGGTCGACTCGATGCGCGGCCGCTCCACGACCTGGACGCGCATCCGCCTCAACCTCCAGCATGTGCCCGCCGCCGAGCGCCCCCCGCAGGCAGCGCTCGACCCGGACTACGACCCGTGGGCCGGCTACGAGTGGCCGGACCGTTCAGGCCAGCTCGAACGTGCCGCCCGGAAGAAGCCCGACTCCGCGGAGTGACCCCGAGGGTCAGCTGCTCCGGAAGTGGCGGCGGCTGAAGATGAGCGCCAGCAAAGACAAGGCGTAGGGCACCATCACGAAGAGCGCGGGGCCGATGGGGTCCACCGTCACACGCTGATCGCTGACGACGGTCGAGCTCGATCCGCCCGACAGGATGAGCACTCCCAGGAGGATCCCCAGGACCGACACGATGACGCCCATCCAGCGTGCCCACCCCTTATGGAGAGGCGCGCCTACGGCGGCCAGGAGATGCGGGATGCCGATGAGCAGCATGATCACGGCGCCCACGCCGAACGCCCCCATCACCTGATCGATCTGAGCTGGGTCGATGCCCTCTAGCTGGGGGTCGTTGCGGATCATATCCGTGAAGCCTCCGCCGCCGACCAGGAACAGGATCCCCACCAGGGTGAATAGCAGGCCCCAGAAGCCGAGGAAGACGCTGGCCAGCGCAACGCCCAACGAGTGGGCATGGTCGCGCGGCTCGGTCTCCACCGCCGACTGACCCCAGGCCGAGGCGGGCTGCTGGTACTGGGGCGGATAGGCGGGCTGCTCCGGCTGCTGGGTCGCGCTCGGATAGGCGGGCGCCGAGGCAGCTGGTGGGCTGTAGGGTGGCGGCGTGTAGGCCGGTTGGTACGTCGTCTCGGCGGAGACCGGCTCATACGCCGGCTGCTGAGACGGATCAGCGGCGCCCGACTGCGGCGCCGGTGCCCAGGCTGGCTGACTGGACGCTGGCTGGTCGTCAGGTGTCGAGGAAGGCTGGTCCCACGATGGGCTGGACCCCTCCGTCGAGTCCTCTGGGCGTCGCGGTTCGGACATGTGGCTCTCTCCCGGGCGGATCTTGTTCGGTTTGCGCTGGCAGTCTACCCGTCAAGCCTCAGGTCCCGGAGCCGAAGATGCGCTGGAGCTCGAACGGCGCGGTCACCTCCAGCTGGTCATAGCGGCACGACTCCGGCGCCCGGTCGTCGCGCCAGCGCTTGAAGGTCGTGGCGTGGCGGAAGCGATCCCCCTGCAGATGGTCATAGGCGACCTCGCAGACACGCTCGATGCGCAGTGGCTCCCAGGAGAGATCCTTACCGCGATTCCAGCGGCTCGTCGCGCCGGGCATGCGCTGACCGCTCGCGTCAGCCGAGCCGGCATCCGCCCACTGCGCCCACTCGGCCCAGGGATGCCCCTCCCGGGCGTCGGCCCGGCGTGGCGCTAGCTCCTCGACCAGTGCCGCGCGTCGATCCCACGTGAACGATGAGGTGATGCCCACATGGTGCAGACGGCCGCCGTCGTCGTAAAGACCGAGCAGCAGTGAGCCGACGTGCGTGCCCGGCCCGTTCTTGTGCCAGCGGAAACCGGCCACCACGCAATCGGCCGTCCGCACATGCTTGATCTTGAGCATGGCGCGCTTGCCGGGCTGATAGACACCCTCTGCCGGCTTGGCCATGACGCCGTCGAGACCGGCACCCTCGAAACGGCCGAACCAGTCCAGCGCGGTGGCTGGGTCGCGCGTGGCCGGCGTCAGGTGAACGGGCGGCTGGGCATCGGCCAGCTGCCGTTCGAGGAGCGCGCGCCGCTCTGCCTGAGGTCGAGTGCGCAGGTCCTCGTCGTCCAGGGCCAGGAGATCCCAGGCCACGAACGACGCCGGCGACTCTGCGGCCAGCATGGCCACGCGTGAGGCTGCCGGGTGGATGCGCAGCAGCAGCGCCTCGAACTCCAGCCCGGCCGGCCCGGTGATGACGATCTCTCCGTCGACCACACAGCGCTGTGACAGGTTCGCCTTCAACGGACCCGCCAGCTCCGGGAAATAGCGGTCGAGGGGCTTCAGGTCGCGGCTCTGGAGCAGCAGCTCGTCGCCATCGCGGAAGACGATGGCCCGGAAGCCGTCCCACTTCGGCTCGAAGAGCCACTGGCCGGTCTGCGGGATGGCGTCCGAGGCCTTGGCCAGCATCGGCGCCAGCGGTGGATCGAAGGGCAACTGCATGGATCGAGTGTACGAGCGTGCGTGGTAGCCTCGTTCGGAATGCCCGATCCGACCTTCCGGGGCGATCCCTATGCCGTCCTGGGTCTGTCACACATCGCCTCGAGCGTCGACATCAAGCGACGCTGGCGGGAGCTTGCCCGGGAGCATCATCCCGATCGTGCGGCGGGAGACGGCGCGGAGACCGAGAAGCTCACCACACGCATGGCGCGCATCAACGCGGCCTACGATCTGTTGCGCGATCCGCTGCGCCGGGCGCGCTACGACGCATCTCCCCAGGCGCGTCGCACCCGAGAGACAGAGAGCCGCGGGTTCCGGCCCGACCACGGTGAAGGACGCGACGGGCAAGGTATCGATGGAGCCGGCGGGCCGCCGCTGCCGCCGGTGGCACGACCGGTGACCGCTCGATTCGACACGAGTGCCGTCTTTCATCGGCGCAACGCGACGTCCGGACAGGGGCCCGCGCCGCTGGCGGGCCACCCGCCCATGGGCCGGCGACAAGGCGACAGCGATCTGCGGGCGAGCATCCCGACCGGCCCGGTGGAGCGCCGGCTGAGCGAGGATCCGCCACGCCTGCCGACGTTGCGTGAAGCGCGCGAGACCGTCATCGAGTTCGGGCGCTTCCACGGCTTCACGCTGGGTGATGTGGCAGGGCTCGAGCCGACCTACATCGACTGGATCGCAAAGACCATCACGCGCGACAGGGATCTGGTGATGCGCGCTCGCGTCATCCAGGCGGACCTGAACGAGCGGGGCATCGAGCGTGTCGTGCGAGAGCGGGCCGGGACTTCCGCCGCCGGTTGAGGTTCGCCGCTCGCGCCTGAGGCCCGAGTCCCGATGACTCGTCCTCGCGGCGACAGGTGGATCGCGGAGCGATGCTCCGGATGATTCCGCCGTCGTTCCCCGAGGCCGGTCGGTCCGGACTGGCCGGTCCTCCCGGTTGTTCGAGTCGTGACCCGGGACGTTGGTCTTCCAGGACTGGTGCGATCCGCAGCGCTCGATGGAGTGCTGTTCCGGCGCCCCTGAAGGGGGAGGACCTTCGAGTTCCCTGATCCGTATTCGACGCCTTCGGGCCGCCCCCGGCGATCGGAGACGACGGCAAGGGCTACGCTAAGAGAGCCTCAGGGGCCGCTCAATGGCGACTGTGTACTCCCTACGACGGGACCAAGGATGGGGTCCGCGACACGGTGCGGTGCGCTGACGGACACTGCCGTATCGTCGAGTGCGCCGGCACATCAAGCCTCGGCGCGGCAGGCACTGTGCGCGTCTGCGGCAGCCTTCGCGAGGTCGCCGCGCCGGGCGTCCAGGCGGTCCAGGGGCCCCAGCGCGGCGGTCCGCACGGAGTCCTGCACCTCCGCACGGATGCGTTCCTGGAGGCGAGCTGCCCAGCGACGGCCGAGCCACCCCGCGTGTGCGAGCAGCAGTCTGCCCAACACGAACCAACCCAGGATGCCGCCGGCCACGAGGGCCACCGGCAGGGGCACCTGACCGAGCAGCGGCAACTCGACGAGTGGCGTCTCCGCCTGGCCCACGCCGACCGCCAGCGCGGCGAGCCAGATCAAACCCAGGATCAGGGCGGCCGTGGCTGCCAGCTGCGCCAAGCCGAGGAAAGGCCAGAGGCGGCTGGTCGGCGCGGCGAAGCTGGCCGCGTCAGATACGACGGCTCGATCGACCGCCTCGCCCAGACTCGTGGTGAGAACGCCCGTGTCGGCCAGTGGGGCGAGTGTGGGTCGGATAGCGGGAGGGACGGCGGCCATGGCGCCATTGACCAGATCCCGAAGCGGCTCAGAGGCGCCCAACAGCGATCCGCGCTCCCGCCACCGTCGAAGGTAACCCTGCGGGTCCGCTCGTCGCTCACTCACACCGCTACCACGCTCCAGGATCGTTCGAACGATGCCCAGCGGGCCGCCTCCCCGCGGCCGTGCGGCGAGGCGCGTGGCTTCCACGGCCTGGCGTGCCAGTCCCGGCAGGTCGACGACGGCCAGGATGCGCGAACCCATCGCCTCGGTGGCGGCCCGGCTCTCCTCATCCGTGACCAGGGGACGCCACGCCCCCGGCTGCAGGCCAGCCTGACCGGTCAGATCCTCCACTGCGCTGCGTGACGCTGCCGCCAGTCGCGCGTGGACCACCCGCTTGCTCTCCTTGCCGGCCGCCAGCCACTCGGCCAGTTCAGCGGTGCGACCGTCCGTCGCGGAGGTCAGCAGGATGGGCAACGGCGGCAGTCCCTCCTGCGCCAGGCGTGCCGCCAGGTCCTGCCGCAGGCGCGTCGCATCCAGGGATGAGAGGCGGTCGACCTTGTTGAGTACCACCGCCTGACGCTCCAGGCGGCGGACCCACGTGCGCAGGTAGCCGTCGTGGAGCACCGCGTCCTGGTACTTCTCCGGGTCGGCTACCCAGAGCACGGCGTCGATGCGCGGCAGCACGGCGTCCACCCGTGCTCGGTGTGCCCGCGCGATGGAATCGAGGTCGGGCAGGTCCATCACCACCAAGTCGCCCAGCGCGTCGGAGTGGTGCGCTCGAACGGCGGCGCCACCCAGCCACTCCAGCAGTGGCGCAGCGTCGGTCAGGCGGGTGGCCGGCACCCATGCCGTGGGCTCGGAAGTGGTCGGTCGCATGACCCCGGCGGCGCTGATGGGCTCGCCGGCAAGCGCGTTAAGCAGGCTGGACTTGCCCACGCCCGTGCCACCGGCCAGTGCCAGGACGTATAGGTCGGTGGGGAAGCCGGAGCGCTCTGCCACGCCGCTACGGACACCACTGGCTGCCCGCACATCCAGGCCCAGGGCGCCGGCAGCCTCGATGGCGCGCTCCAGCGCCGCGCCGCAAGCGTCCAGATCGAGACGCCCCGACGGGCCGTCGACCTCAGCCGCCATGGGGTCGCGACGAGTCCTCGACGGCGCCGCGCAGATCGCCGGCCAGCGCACGCAGCTCCTCTCCACTGGGTACCAGCCGGTCGAAGCGCTCGCGCTCACGCTCCATGAGCGACTCCAGCGTCTGATCCAGGCGGTCACGCGCGCGGGAGATCATCTCCAACACGGCGGCCTCACCGAAGAGCGCGTTCAACAGCTTCTGATTGAGGAACGCGGTGCCCGCCGCGATGCCCACTTCCGCGCCGGTCAGCCCGCCCGTGTGCGCGAAGACGGTCAGCATCACGGTCACGGCGCCGGCGTTGACGCCCAGCGACACGCCCCGAGCCACTCCCCGCTTGTCCGCGCCGGTCACGGCCACGTCGGATGCGATGGCGCCCATCCAGACGGTGAGCGCCGCGCGGGTCGCTTCTCCGAGGTCCGCCGAGGCGGTCCAGAGTCCGGCATCGTTGGCCACCAGTCGGGCACCCAGCGGGTCGGCCGACCAGTGGCTGGCCGTTCGCCGAGCGGCGTCCGAGGCATGGGCCACCACAAAGGTCGAAAGGTCGTCCGTGGCGCCCTTCTGTACCGCCGCCACCGGAGCCTCGGGACTGCCCCGGAAGATGGCCGCCAGCGCGCCGCGCACCCGGCCGATGCCACTGGAGAAGGCACGCGTGATCTGGTCGGCGCCCACGAAGCTGTGCCACTGGCGGATGACCTCCTCGCGCAGGACGTTGCCGCGACGCAGTCCCTCGCGCATCAGGCGCAGTTCCTCGGCGTGGTCCGTCGCGGCCACGCGGCGGAGGGCGTCGGCATCGATGGCTTGATGCTCCAGGTCATCGGCGACCATGTGGACAAGGGGCGTCAGGCCGGCAACGGCACCGGCCAGGGCTTGTTCCGCCAGCGATCGCCTCGCGCCGGCATCCGCGGCGAGGGACTCCAGGCGACCCATGAGTGCCTCCACGGCGTCGCGCGAGAGGGCCGTGCCGTCAGGGTGAAGGGCTCCCTCGGCGACGCCGATGACTTCCAGACCCGCCGGGCGGACGGCCAGTGAGCCGGCCAGTGAGCCGCTGGGAGCCATTCCGGCATCGGCGGCAGCCTCCGGGCGGGTCAGCCCAGACCGTCCCAGCAGCCGCCTGACATCATCCAGGACCGCCGAGGCGTCGCTTCCCGCGGGCAGGCGATTCACGACGACCACGAGCGGCAAACGCCGTTGTTCCACGCGCGCCAGCACGTCCCAGGGCACCCGGTCCGCATAGCGCGTGGCCGTCGTCACGAAGAAGCACAGATCAGCCACCTCGAGAAGCGTGTCAGCCAGCTGCCGATTCGCGTGCTCCACCGAGTCGATGTCCGGTGCGTCGATGATGGCGATGCCGGGGCGGGCGCCTCGCTCGACCCACTCCAATCGATGCGCAGCCACGCTGGACAGCGGCCCTGTCGCTCGAAGCGATGTCTGGTCGTCCACGCTGGCCAGCACGACGGCATCCCGAGTGGTCGGTCGCAGCACGCCGGTGCGGCTCACAGGCAGCCCTGCCAGCGTATTCATGAGCGTCGACTTGCCGGCACCGGTGGGCCCCAGCAGGAGCACCACGAGCGGCGCATCGAGGTCTCGGGCGCGCGGCAGGAGGTACGATCGCGTGTGTTCCAGGAGTTCGCGACCGCGCTGGCTCGCGGCTCGGGAGGCATCGGAGGCGTCCTCCACGGCCTCCGGTCCCAGCAGCGCGGCGCGCCGCACCGCCAACGCGACCAGGCGGTCGACGCGTGCCACGAGATCCGGCCGCGAAGGCGTGCTCACCGCGTCATCCTGCGCCCTTGCCGAGAGTGGCGCCCGCGCCGTGCTAGTTCGAGGGGCGGACGACGCGCCACGCGACGTTCTCGCGCGTGAAGCAGCCCTTGGGAGCGCCTCGCGCCTTCATCACGTCACAGCTCATGGCGGCGCTGAAGTCGAAGATGTAGCCGGCCGGTCCGTAAGGCCCCCGATCGATGACCGGCGCCGTGGCCGTGATGCCGCTCCAGCGGAACTGGACCATCGTGCCGCAGGGCAGCGTCTTGTGCGCCACACCGATGATCTCGCGTGTGTACGTCTGGCCGCACGCGGTACGGTTGCCGTAGAAGCCGGGGCCATACCAGGTGACGTGTGGTGAGTTGCTCCAGGCGCCGCCGGTCGACGGTGCAGGAGCACGTTCGGCTGCCCTTTGCTTTGCTCGGGCGTCGGCCCTTTGCTTCGCCTGGGCGTCGGCTCGTCTCTCTGCTTCGGCGTCCGCCCGTCGCTGCGCCGCGGCGTCGGCTCGTCTCTCTGCTTCGGCTCGTCGCTGCGCTTCGGCGTCGGCCTGTTGCTGAGCTTCGGCGTCCGCCTGTTGCTGAGCTTCGGCGTCCGCCTGTTGCTGAGCTTCGGCGTCCGCCCGCTCCTGAGCTTGTTGCTCGGCTTGGCGCTCTGCTTGCGCCGCCAGCCGTTCAGCACGGAGCGACGCCTCTCGGGCAGCCTCGATGGCAGCCATCTCGAGCTCAAGCGTGGTCGTGGGCGTCACCAGGCCCGGGGCCGAAGGGGCCGGAAGGGCACCCACGCCGACATCGACGCCCAGAAAGGCGCCCTGGCGTTCGTACGCCCCCTGAGAGGTCGTGCTCGCATCGTCCCGCTCGAGGAGCGAAAGCAGCCCGACCGGATCGCTCCACTCCATGGTGGCGATGGCCAGGTGCACGAGATGCTCAGGGGTGACTGCGATGGCGGACGCAGTCAAAGCATCAGGAGTATTGGTGTGCGCTGACGTGGCAGGTCGATCTGCCAGAGCGCCCACGATGGCAATGGCGGCAGCAACGGATACGATCGACGCCAGTCGGCGTCCTGGGAGTGATCGCCCGTGCCACCTCAAGAGGCGACGCAACACGGCTGCGCGTCGCCCCGAAGTCTGGGGCACTCGGGAACTGTATCAGGCGCGCATGATGCACGCATCTATGCACGACGATCCGTGTAACCGGAGCATTGCAGCCGCGTTCTATGCATCCCCCCGGACCGGCGGGTACGGGCTCCTGGTACCAAGGTCCTCGACCGGTCCACTGCCGAGCTGCGTGACAACGGGGCGCACGGTGCTATCGTCGAGCCATGACCGAAACATGGCGCGAGCGTGAGCGTCGCTGGCAGGCGGAGACCCTCCGTGCGGCGCATGGCCGAGCGCCGGAACAGCAGCCGCGCTTCAGCACCATCAGTGACCTGGAGATCGATCGCCTCTACTCACCACTGGACTGGCACGGTGAGGCTGCTGGTGGCGGCGGACCGACCGCGGTAGACCACCTGGGGGACCCACTGCGTCGTGGCGCGGCCGGTCCCTGGGCAGCCTTCGACCCCTTGCGCGACATCGGCTTTCCCGGTGAGCCGCCGTTTACCAGGGGAGTGCATCCCACGGGCTATCGGACGCGACTCTGGACGATGCGCATGTTCGCGGGCTTCGGTGCCGCCGAGGACACCAACGAGCGATTTCACCAGCTCCTGAAGGCAGGGCAGACCGGCCTGTCCATCGCCTATGACATGCCCACCCTCTACGGCTACGACACGGACGACCCCGAGGCGGACGGCGAGTTCGGCACCTGCGGCGTGGCCGTCTGCTCGCTGGCCGACATGGAGGTGCTGCTCGACGGCATCCCCCTCGACCAGGTCTCCACCTCGATGACCATCAATTCGCCGGCCGCGCCGATCTGGGCCATGTACATCGCGGCCGCCGAGAAGCGCGGCTTTCCGCGGGCCAAGCTGGAGGGCACGCTCCAGAACGACATCCTCAAGGAGTTCATCGCGCAGAAGGAGTTCCTCTTTCCGCCCGAGCCGTCCATGCGCCTGGTGACCGACACCATCGAGTTCGGGACCCGCGAGATGCCCCGCTGGAACACCATCTCCATCAGCGGCTACCACATCCGCGAGGCCGGCTCCACTGCTGTCCAGGAGCTGGCGTTCACCATCGCCGATGGCATGGCCTACGTGGAGGAGGCGCTGCGCCGTGGCCTCCGTGTCGACGAGTTCGCGCCGCGCCTCAGCTTCTTCTTCAACAGCCACAGCGACTTCTTCGAGGAGATCGCCAAGTTCCGCGCCGCGCGACGCATCTGGTGGAAGCTCATGACGCAGCGCTACCGGGCAGAGAACGAACGCTCGACCTGGATGCGCTTCCACACCCAGACGGCCGGCGTCTCACTGACCGCGCAGCAGCCCCTCAACAACCTCACGCGCGTGGCGCTCCAGGCGCTAGCTGGCGTGCTGGGCGGTTCGCAGTCACTGCACACGGACGCCTATGACGAGGCCTGGGCCGTGCCCTCCGCCGAGGCGGCACTCCTCGCGCTGCGGCAGCAGCAGGTCATCGCCAGCGAGAGCGGCGTGCGCAACACGGTCGATCCGCTGGGCGGCTCCTGGTTCGTGGAGTCACTGACCAACGAGGTGGAGCGTCAGGTGTGGCGCTACCTCGACGAGATCGACCGGCTGGGCGGCATGGTGGCGGCCACCGAGACCGGCTATCCGCAGAAGGAGATCGCCGACGCGGCCTATCGCTTTCAGCGCGAGTTCGATGCGGGCGAGCGCAAGATCGTGGGCGTCAACGCCTTCGTGGATCCGGATGAGAAGCTGGAGATCCCGCTGCTGGAGGTGAGCGAGGCGAGCAAGCAGCGACACCTGGAGCGCCTGGCACGGGTCCGCCGCGAACGCGACGCGGCGGCCTTGCAGCAGGCTCTCTCGCACCTGCGCGATCGGGCCTCGCGGCCCGGCTCCAGCGAGGCGAACGTCATGCCCGCGCTGCTGGAGTGCGCCAACGCCTACGCCACGCTGGGCGAGATGTGCGGAGTCTTGCGCGGCGTCTTCGGTGAGTACCGCGAACCGGTCGCGGTCTGAGCATCGGCCGAGGTCGCCTGAGTGGAGAGGACGGTCGAGACGTCGGGCTGGGCGCAGGACTCGAACGCGCTGCATGATCACCTAGCCGAGCCCAACCTGTGCCGCTTCGCCACGACCGACGCTGACGGAGATCCGCACGTGGTTCCCGCCTGGTATCACTGGGACGGAGATCGTTTCTGGATCGGCGCACAGGCCGGCGACCACAAGGTCGGTAATGTCCGGCGGTCGGGCCGTGCGGCTGTGGAGGTCGATGGCGATATCCGGCGCAAGCGGGGCGTCCTGGTGCGCGGGACGGCCTGGGTGGTGGAGGGCGCCGAGGGTCGCAGCGCCTACATCCGCATCAGCCAGGCCCAGGTGCGGCGCTACCTGCCGGACCGCCCACCCATCGAGATGGCCAACCGGATGGCCGGCCATGGAGATCCCGTGGTCATCGTGGTCGCGCCCGAGTCGATCGTCAGCTGGGGCCGCTGAGTAGCTCCGCGCGCAGCCCGTCCGCGAAACGCGCCGCCCCGTGCACGGACGTGCCACTCCAGTCGGCGCCGAGTGCGCTGGGATCCGCCACATCCACGATCCGGCCACCGATCATGACCTTGGGCGCCGATGGCAGCGCCCGGAGAGCGACGATGGTGTCGTGCAGGGTCTCGGTGCGTTCCGCGTGCGACGCGGTGAGGGCGACGAGCCGCGCCCCGAACTTGGCCACGAAGCGGACCAGGTCGTCCACGGGCACGTTGGGGCCGAGCTGCGCCACGGACCAACCGCCCTCGCGCAGCAGGTGATCGAGCAGGATGAGACCGATGGCGTGCTCCTCTCCCGCCACGCCGGCGAGCACCGCCTGGGGTCCGGTCCGCTGGGCCTGCGAATCCTCGGGGGCGAGAGAGGTCAGGACGCGCGCCAGGGTCTGCGTCGCCAGATGCTCCTCTGAGATGGTCCACCGGCCACTGGCCCACCGCTCGCCCACGATGCGCATCGTGTCTCGCAGGAACGTGTCGTAGACGAGCTCCCGCGGCTGGCCGGCCAGCACCTGGCTCAGTGCCCAGCGCGCCACTGGCTCATCGCCGTCGGTCAAGAAGGCAGCCATGATCTCCGGCGTCAGGTCCCCCGGCGCGACGCGGGCTGCCGCCGGGTCGACCGGCGGCAGGTTCGGCAGGTCCTCGGGTCGCTCAGCGGAGCCCGTTCGGTCGTCGGCCACGCGGGGACGATAGCATGGCCCTCGACCACTCCCGTCAGAGGGTGGAGGACCATCCGAGGGACGCGATGTATATGCAGGCGATGGAGTTCCTGGAGGACGAGCGAGAGTCGTGGGCGCCCTTCGAGTCGCTTGCCTCGCTCAGCGATGAGGCACTCGAGCGCCCGACCGAGGTCGATGGAGCGGCGCACGGGTGGACCGCTCGCGATCTGATAGCGCACATGGTCGGCTGGCAGGAGATCGCGCTGCAGATGGCCCGGGAGCTGGCGCTGGACGAGGCGAGCGAGACCCAGCGTCGCATCCAGCAGCCATGGGAGACCTACGGGGAGGCGCTCAACCAGCGCATCCTGGAAGAGGCGCGTGCGCTCCCGCTCGATGAGGTACGCCAGCGCTTGGTGGACATCCCTGCTGAGTTGCGCGGCACGCTGACCATGGTTCCCGAGGCCCGCTGGCTGAAAGCACCCGCCGCCCAACGCCTCTTCACCGAGTGCACCATGACGCACTACGAGGATCATGAGGCTGCCTTGGGCGCGGTGCTGGCCACCGCCGGGGCGGGGAGCGAAGGCGGATGAGCCCTGCCGGCGACCCCCTCGCGGACCTCCCGGATGACACCCTTGCCGGCCTGTTCGAGCGTCTTGCCAAGGAGCTGACAGAGGTCACGGCGGCCGACTCCCCCAAGGGCACGGATTACCGACGAGGCGACCGGATCTTCGCGGCTGTGGACGGTGGCGCGGCAGAGGTGCGACTCGATCCGGAGGTCGCCGAGGCGGCCACGCGCACCTCCCACACCACGATCTCAGGGCGTGGGCCGGGTTGGGTGCGCTTCGAGCCGCCGAGCGTCGACACGTTCGCCCTTGACCGAGCCGGGGCCTGGTTCCTCAGCGCCTGGCGGGCGGCCGAGCGCTAGGCCGACGGGTCGCGTATCCGCATTGCCCATCAGATGCTTGTGAGGCAGGCGTTACGTGGGATCCTGCTACGGTCCTGTCGTGTGGGGTCCGCGCCGGACGCTCGGGCTGAGCGTGGTCATCGCGGGGTCGATCGCGATGCGAGTGCAAATGGGCCTTCCCGCTACGACGACAGGCTCCGCGTCCGACTTAACGTTCGCCTGACGGGAATGTGAAGGGAAGTGACACCTTCGGACCGGATAGCGCCCGCCCCACGGGAATATGGGGGAATGGACCAGGGACGTCCGACGGAGGATAAGAAGGAACGCCCCGGCCGGGTCACCCGGGGCGCTTGGTCGCGGTATGGGACTGGCGCAGCCTATCGGGTCCTGTCGGCGTGGCTCAGCCGAGGTCAGGCGGGCGTTTCGCTGGGTGCCGTGGCGTACTCCTGAAGCCCGAAGGCTTGCTCCAGCTGCGCCAGGGGCTTGAAGCCCATGATCGCCTGCGGTTGCTGACCGGGCCGGAAGAAGGCGATGGTGGGGATGCTCATGATCTGGTACTTCTGCATGGTCTGCGGGTTGGCGTCCACGTCCAGCTTCACGACGTCAACGCTGTGGCCGTACTTCTCGGCCAGCCGGTCGATCTCCGGCGCGACCATCTTGCAGGGTCCGCACCAGGCCGCCCAGAAGTCGACCACGACGGGCCGCTCGTTGTTCTCGACCATCTGCTCGAACGTGGCGTCGGTCGCTTCCTTGACAGACATATGAGTCCGTTCCTCTCTCCACCGCACGGGCGGAATGTGTTCGGCGGGACCTAGCGGGCCAGCGCCTGGATGAGTCGATAGGCCTCCAGCACCCGAGGGTCCGAAAGGCGGTACAGGATGGTGTTGCCGTCGCGACGGGTCTCCACGAGACCTGCCGAACGGAGCACGGCGAGGTGCTGGCTCATGTTGGGGACCTGGCAACTCGCCTCGCGTGACAACTGCCCGACCGAGCGCTCGCCGGAGGCGAGGACCTCTAGCACACACAGCCGCTTGGGGTCGGCCAAGGCTCGACCGATGGCGGCGAAGCGCTGGCGGTCGGTCTCGCTGGAGAGGTCGACGCAGGGTTCGATGGCGGTGGTCACCGGGATAGTCTCTCACCGTTTGCGCAAGTACGCAAGCACACCCGTCGGCACAGGGCTCCGACCAGATGGCGGTCACCAGGTCTCGGAGCCCGGCCCTCCCTTGAACGGCCCGACGATGCCGCTCGTCACCCACCCACCGTAGTAGCGGCCTGGCTGCGGTGTGGCCAGCTCATCCGCTATCCACGCCTCGTCGACCTTGCCGGCATAGAACGCGATATGGCCGGTGATGGCCTCGTATCCGGAGGAAGGCGACGGATAGGACCAGCCGATCTGTCCGATCCGCCGCTGGCCATCGTCGTAGTCGAGGTAGTCCGCCGTCCCCTTCCATTCGCAGAAGGTCGTGCGTGCCGCCTCGCGAAGGTGAGTCATGTCGACGTCATGGCGGGGCACGAAATAGACCGGTGCGCCGGCCGTCTCAAGGACGCGCAAGGCCCGGGTCGAGTCGGCCAGCGTGCGGCCGTTGACGACGACGCGGATGCGCTCCGGCACGAGCTCCACCCGAGGTGGCCGCGGGTACTCCCAGACCGACTCCTGGCCCGGGCCGGGCGTGTCGGGCGTGACGCCAGGAGGCAGTCGCATGACCACCACTCTACAGGTACTGCTACCTTCCCCTGCGTGCCTGCCGACTCCGACGACACTACTCGCGATATCACTCTCGCGGAGGTCCAAGCGGCCGCCGGGCGGATCGCCGGACGCGTGGCGCGGACGCCGTTGCTCTCTTCCCGCAGCGCGGCGCGACTCGTGGGGGAGAGGTCCGGCGCTACGCCACGGTTCTTCCTCAAGGCAGAGCACCTGCAGGTCACCGGGTCCTTCAAGCCGCGCGGTGCCACCAATCGCATCCTCCAGCTCACGGCGGATGAGCGCGGCGCCGGGTTGATCACCCTCTCGGCCGGTAACCACGCCCAGGCAGTGGCCTACGCCGCAGCGTCAGCGGGCGTGTCGGTGACGGTGGTCATGCCCGCCGGCGCGTCCCGGGCCAAGGCAGCGGCAGCGGCGGCCTACGGTGCCGAGGTGATCCTCCACGGTGAGCACGTGGGCGACACCTTCGCCCGCATGGAGGAGCTGCGCGATCAGCGCGGATCCGTGTTCATCCACCCCTTCGACGATGCGGCGATCATCGCCGGCCAGGGCACGGTGGGGCTGGAGATCCTGGCCGATCTGCCCGAGGTCGACGTCATCGTGGTGGGCGTGGGCGGCGGTGGGCTCATCAGCGGCGTGGCGGCGGCGGCCAGACAGCTCAAGCCGGGCGTGCGGGTCGTCGGCGTCGAGCCGGAGACGAGCGATGCACTCAGCCGTGGCCTGGCGGCCGGCCAGCCGGTGGCACTCCAGCCCGTCTCCATCGCGGATGGCTTGGGAGCGCCCTTCGCAGGCCGCTGGACCATCGACCTGGCGCGGCGACACGTCGAGCGGATCGTGCTGGTGGACGATGCCACCATCGCTAAGGGCATGCGCTTCGCGTTGGAACGCATGAAGCAGCTGCTCGAGCCGGCCGGGGCCGCGGCGCTGGGTGCTGTGCTGGCCGGACACGTGCCGCTGCGCGACGGGGAGACCGTGTGCGTCGTGGCGTCAGGCGGCAACGTGGACGTCGGGCGACTACCGGAACTCCTGGCCCTCGCGGGCGGCTGACGGCGCGCTGCAAACTCGCCACCTGGGCCACGTCAGCCCCAGCCGAGCTCGTGGAGGCGCTCCTCTTCGATGCCTGCGTGATGGGCCAGCTCGTGCACCACGGTGGCCTGCACTTCGTCCGCCAGGTCGACCGGATCGGGGAAGTCCTCCTCCAGGGCGAAGCGGAAAAGAGTGATCTTGTTGGGGTAGGGCACCCAGTCGGCGCCGTACTCGATGCCGGGCGTGCCCTCGTAGAGCCCGTACAGCGTGCCGTTCGGGTCACCTCCGCCGTAGCTCAGCTGCTCCCGGGTGGGCTCGTCCTCGATGACCACGGCGACGTTCTGGAGGAGCGCGCCCAAGGGCTGCGGCAGCCCGTCGAGTGCTCGCTGGACCAGCTGTTCGAAGGGCTCGTGACGTATCTCGGGCACGGTCACCCGGCGATGAGCGTGACGTCGGGCGAGGCTGCCTCGCCTTCGGATGGGCATGGCTGCCTATGCTAGTCGGGTGACCGACGCACAGGCCGTACCCGAGTCGTTCGTGGTCCGCCTTGACACGGGCGAGGGCATCCACTATCTCGACTGGGGCAACGAGCCCGCCGAGCCCGACGCGACCACCGAGCGCGACGGGGCTGCGACCCTGCCACTCCTCGTCCTCATCCACGGGCTTTCCCAGACGTGCTGGTCGTGGGCGCCGGTGGCGCGTCGGCTGGCTCCTCATACCCGGGTCCTGGCGCCAGACCTGCGCGGCCACGGCCTGTCCGATCCGACCCGCGCTGGTTACGATCTCGACTCCCTGGCCACGGACATGCTCACCGTCGTCTCGGGTGCGGGCTGGGGCGAGGCGGTCGGGGGCGCGCCGGTGGTCGTGGCAGGACACGGCTTCGGGGCCATGATCGCGGCCACCATGTCCGCCCAGGCGCCGGGGTCGGTCGCAGGCGTCGCGTTGGTCGACGGCGGCTGGGAGGAGATGGCCGAGGCCACGCGCTCGTCGGCCGACGAGTACCTGGCGGCCATCGCCGAACCGCCGGAGGTGTTCAGCTCCATGGAGGCCTTCCTGGCCGACCGGCGAGACTTCCACCCGCCCACCTGGGACACCGATCAGGAACGGGCCGCCCGCGCCCAGGTCGATCAGAAGCACCTGGGGCACGTGGGGCTGGTGAGTCGCCCGACCGCCATCCGCGGGTCCGTCCAGGCGATGTGGACCTACGATCCCTCGGAGGTGCTGACGGCCGTCCCGCGGCCGCTGGCCGTGCTGGTGGCGGAGACGAGTGCTGACGACGAGGGCGCCCGAGAGCGTCGCCTGGCACTGGAGGACGTGCTAGCGATGCGCGCCGCGCGCGGGCTACCGGCGGCCGATGTGTCCCGCTTCACCGGGGCCGGACATAACCTCATGCGCTATCGGCCGGACGAGGTCGCGGCGTCGCTCCTCACGCTGCTCCGGACGGCTACCAGCGCTGATGCGCCGGGTGACCCGGCCTGACGGCCACGAAGGTGCCGCGACAGGTGGCGGTCACGATGTCGCCGGAGCTGAGCGTCGTCTCGATGGTCGCGCGGTTCTCGCTCGACTCGGCGACTCGAGCGCGCAGGTGCACCGGGCCGGCGGAGGGGGTCGGCTTGAGCAGTCGGACGTGGAAGTCGGCCGTGACGGTGGTCGGTGGGTGATCCGTGCCTGCCTTCTGCATCAGGTGGTATGCCGCGGTCCAGTTGGAGTGGCAGTCCATGAGCGTGCCGATGATGCCGCCGTTAAGGATCCCCGGGAACGCCTCGTGATGCGCCGCAGGGGTCCATTCGCAGACGCACTCATCGCCGTCCGGGAACGAGCGCACGTGCAGGCCCTGGTCGTTGGCCGGACCGCAGCCGAAGCAGATGGTGTGCGCCGCGTAGCGCTCCTGCAGGCTGAGCGGTCGGTCCGAGGCGGGGGTCGGTCGGTCCATGGCCGCAAGTCTATGACCGCGGATGCCCTGGTGGTCGCCTGGGCTACGATGCTCGCGTGTCTGACATCGCCGTAGTCCTCATCCTCATCCTCCTGGGACTCCTGATGTTCCGAGGACCCAGAGTGTTGCCGCGCATCGGTGCGGCGCTCGGCCACGGGGTCCGCGAAGCGCGCCTGGCCGCCGACCGCAAGTTCGGCTCGTCCGACGATGAGGACCAGGCCGCCCAGCCTCGACCCTAGTCGGGCAGGCCAACCGTGACCCAGTTACCGCCGCACGTCCGCGCCATGGTCGATGAGATCGAACGCGACGGTGAGGGACTCGACTCCCAGGGGCCAGTGGAATCTGCCGTGCGGCGGATCCTGCAGGAGATCGGCGAGGATCCGGATCGAGAGGGCCTGCGCGGCACGCCCGACCGCGTGCATCGCATGTACACGGAGCTCACGGCTGGCTATCACGTCGACCCCGAGCGGCTGGTCAACGGCGCCATCTTCGACATCGACCACAGCGAGATGGTGGTCGTCCGGGAGATCCCCTTCCACTCGCTCTGCGAGCACCACCTGCTGCCCTTCTTCGGGACTGCTGCGGTGGCCTACATCCCGGAGGGTCGGGTCATCGGCCTCTCCAAGATCCCGCGCATCGTGGAGATGTACGCACGCCGGCTCCAGGTCCAGGAGCGCCTCACCCAGCAGGTGGCCGACTTCCTGATGGAGCGCCTGGCGCCAAAGGGCGTCGCTGTGGTCCTGGAGGCGTCGCATCTATGCGCCGTGATGCGCGGCGTGCGCAAGCCGGGCACGATCATGACCACCAGCGCCGTGCTGGGCATATTCCGCGCCAACGACAAGACACGCGCCGAGTTCTTCGCCCA
>JBBJNS010000016.1:0-20956 GCA_037720745.1 Candidatus Limnocylindrales bacterium | reverse complement strand
CCAGGCCGCCTCGGCTGCATCGTGGACCGCGTCCTCGGCGTCGTACCGGTCGCCTAGGATGACCGTGGCCAGTCGGTAGGCGCGGTCGAGTTCGGCCTCGATCAGACCGCGGAAAGCGGCGGCCCGAGCGTCCGCCGCCGTGACGGACATGGACCGCAGACGGCCCCGCTCCTGATCGGTCCGATCGGTCCGATCGGTCACCAGCTCGCCTTGCATGCCGCTCCCACGCTCCTTCAGCCGACATGACGAACGGCGGGGTGAGAATCGTTCATCCGACTGTACGACGCGCCGACGGACGCAGTCCCGGTCGGGCGGCGGTGGGGCCCCTAGTGTCGTGGCGACCGGCGAGTCAGACCGACGCGAGCGGGATATCGAGCGCTGTGGCCGCCTCGGACAGCCGCTGATCATATGTGGCAAGCGTGGGGCGCTGGCCCATGCCACGCAGGAACTCGATCGACGCCAGGTGTAGCGCGTCCAAGGTCCGCACCGGGGTGGGGAATGGGTCGAGCGCACGCGCCAGGACCGCCGGAGCGACTTCGAGGATAGACAGCCTGCCAAGCAAGAGGCGCACGTCCTCGGCGTGGCTCATCGCCAACCCTCGGCCGTTGATCCGGTTCCAGACCTCGTACTCCAACAGACGGCTCGACACGAACGGGCCGTCTCGCCAGAAGGATGGGTCCGGGTAGCGGTCCTCGGCGAGCAGCTGAGCCAGGACCACCGAGCTATCGATGTAGATCATCGATCGGCCCGATCGCGCTCCAGCTCCGTCATCAGGCGACCCAGCGTCGTTACCGGTCGCCTGGGCACCGACTCATCGGGCGCACCGAGAGCGGGCGTAAGCCACCCCTTGCGGACCGCTTCCGCCAGGATCGCATCGCTGGCCATGGGTGCCCGACCTTCCCGGGGAGGTATCAGCTCCGCTACGACGCGTTCGCGGTCCGTGACCAGGACCGTCTCGCCCGAGGCCGCGAGGCGAACGTACTCACTCAGCCTGTTCTTTAGGATCTTCAACCCGACGGCGCGCACGTCCGCAAGGTAGCCTCTGGAAGCTACATGGTCAATGCCAACGACGCGCCATCCTGGACGACGATGCGGTAGGATTCTCCGCCGTGGGGCGGTAGCTCAGTTGGGAGAGCATCTGCATGGCATGCAGAAGGTCCGGGGTTCGAGCCCCCGTCGCTCCACCACTCCCCTTTCGTGGCACCCCCTTGCGTCCCTGGCCTACCATGAGCGCCTGATGGCACGCATGTCGATCCGCAGCCGCCCTTGGGACAGCCTCCTCGGCCTTACCGGGGTCGCCGGCGCCTGAACGCGCCGCGCGGCCGCAGCGCGACGAACCCCTCCCCCGTTACGTCGAGACTCGTGCCATGACTCCTGAAGCGACCACACCCCTGGCCCCGGCGCGCTCCCACCGCGAGCGCTATGACCACACTGCGACCGAGCAGCGCTGGCAGGCGCGCTGGGAAGAGTTGGGCATGCACCGGACCGACCTGCGCGACGAAACGCGACCCAAGTACTACCTGCTCACCATGTATCCCTATCCGTCCGGGGACCTGCACATCGGGCATTGGTCGATAAAGGTGCCCACCGACGCCATCGCGCGTTACCGGCGGATGCACGGCTACAACGTGTTCTTTCCTATCGGCTTCGACGCCTTCGGACTGCCTGCGGAGAATGCGGCCATCAAGAGCGGCGTACACCCGGCCACCTGGACGTTCGCCAACATCGAGCGCATGCGCGGTCAGTTGCGCTCCATGGGCGCCACCTTCGACTGGAACGCCGAGCTGATCACCGCTTCGCCGGACTTCTACCGCTGGAACCAGTGGTTCTTCCTCAAGTTCCTGGAGAAGGGCCTGGCCTATCGAGCCATGGCTCCCGTCGACTGGTGCCCCAAGGACCTGGTCGTGCTGGCCCGCGAACAGGTCGAGGGAGTCGAGCGCCGCTGCTGGCGCTGCGGCACGCCCGTCGTGAAGCGCGACCTGGAGCAGTGGTTCTATCGCACGACGGCCTACGCGGACGAGATGCTGGAGTACCGCGACCTGGACTGGCCCGAGCCGATCCGCACGATGCAGCGCAACTGGATCGGCCGTTCGGAGGGCGCCGAGGTCGCCTTCGTCGTGGCACCCGACTCGGTGCAGCCGGGCGGTCATGAGATCCGCGTCTTCACCACGCGGCCGGACACGCTCTTCGGGGCGACCTTCCTGGTCCTGGCCCCGGAGCACCCGCTGGTCGATGCCCTGACCCAGCCGGAGCGGCGTGAGGAGGTGCAGGCCTATCGTCACGAGAGCCGGCGCAAATCGGAGATCGACCGCCTGGCCACGGACCGTGAGAAGACGGGTGTGCCGCTGGGCTCGGAGGCCATCAACCCGATCAGCGGCGAGCGCGTACCCATCTGGATCGCCGACTATGTGTTGCTGGGCTACGGCACCGGCGCCATCATGGCCGTGCCCGCGCACGATGCCCGAGACTTCGCCTTCGCACAGCGCTTCGAGCTGCCCATCCGACGCGTGATCGCGCCTCGCGGGCAGGAGGACGCAGCGGTCGAGGATGCCTTCGTGGCCCATACGCCGGACGAGGTCCTGGTCGACTCGGGTCGCTTCAGCGGCATGCCCGCCCCCGAGGGCGCCCGAGCCATCAACGAGGCCCTCGAGGCGGACGGCAAGGGCACGGGGTCGGTGACGTACCGGCTGCGCGACTGGCTGGTCTCCCGTCAGCGCGCCTGGGGAACGCCCATCCCGGTGGTGTATTGCCAGGCGGAGCCGAGCTGCGGCATCGTGCCGATCCCGGAGGACCAGTTACCCGTGCTGCTGCCGGAGGACTACGAGTTCCGACCCCAGGGTGGCAACGCGCTGGAGTCCGACGAGCGCTTCGTGCGCACCCCGTGTCCACGCTGCGGTGGAGCGGGCCGCCGGGAGACAGACACGCTGGACACGTTCGTCGACTCCTCGTGGTACTGGTGGCGCTACCTGTCGCCACATGAGGACGACGCGCCGCTGGATCGCGAGCTGGTCGCTCGCTGGTGTCCGGTGGACCAGTACACCGGCGGCGCCGAGCACGCCGTGATGCACCTGCTCTACAGCCGCTTCTTCGCCAAGGCACTGGCCGACCTGGGCCTCATCAACGAGCGCGAGCCGTTCCGCCGGCTCTTCAATCAGGGACAGATCCTGGGCGAGGATGGCGAGCGCATGAGCAAGAGCCGCGGCAACGTACAGGACCCCGACGAGCTGGTCCAGCGCTTCGGCGCCGACACCGTTCGGCTCTTCCTGATGTTCATGAAGCCCTGGGAGGCCGACGCGCCCTGGAGCGCCACGGGCATCGGAGGCGTCGATCGGTTCCTCAAGCGTGTATGGACGGTGGTGCTGGACCCGCACGGTCAGGAGGGCGGCGAAAGCGATGACCCGGAGCACGCCGTGGGGATCGAGCCCGAGGCGGGCGGGAGAGAGCTGCTGCGACTGGCCCACCGGACGCTCCGCGATGTCTCGGAGCTCTACGAGGGCTATCGATTCAACGCGCTCATCGCCAAGCTCATGGAGCTGACCAACGGCTTTATGCGGGCGCGCGGGACGGCCGTGGCCGGCTCTGCGGAGTGGGACGAGTCGATCCGCCTGACGCTGCTCATGCTGGCTCCCCTGGCGCCCCACATCGCCGAGGAGCTGTGGAGCCGGCGACTGGCCGAGGCGGGCCAGGAATGGCGCTCCGTGCACCTCGAGTCGTGGCCATCCTGGGACCCGGCACTCGTCGTGGAGGACACCATCGAGCTGCCCGTGCAGGTCAACGGCAAGCTCCGTGACCGGGTAACGCTGCCGATGGGCATCTCGCAGGCCGACACCGAGCGGGCGGTCATGGACCGGGAGAAGGTGCGCGCCAACCTGGAGGGCAAGGAGGTCGTGCGCGTGATCCACGTCGCGGGTCGCCTGGTGAACATCGTCGTCCGGTGATCCTGGTGACTGACCGGCGGCCGTGCCGGGGAGGCGGCCCGCAGCGGCAGCGCGGCCAGGCGTGCGGTGCATCCGGCGCACCAAACAGCGATCGACGGACGTCACACCCGGCGGGATGGCGCGGCCGCCGTCCCTTCCTCCTTCGATCGGCGCACCTGGCGCGTCATCCAGAGGGGGACGACGCGTTAGAGGCTCATGGGCGCCAGGACCGCAGCCTTCCTCCGCCCCTTGGTGCGTGCTGCGCAACACCCCGGCGCCCCGCCGAACGAACCGATCAGCCCGGGGCCGATCTCGCTCAGCCTGCCGTTACCGCTCCCTCCGCGGAGCGCTGGCGCTCGCGATGGCGGGCCGCCTTGGCGCGATTGCCGCAGGTCGTCATGTCGCACCACTTGCGCCGGCCGGTGGGTGATGTGTCGTGGAAGACCCAGCGGCACTCTTCGTCGGCGCAGATGCGCAGCCGTTCGGGGTGACCCTGGCTGACCTCTCGCGCGATGCTCTCGGCCAACCTGGCCAGGGCCCCCTCCACGGGGTCGCCCTCATGGCGGTGGTCCAGCGACACGCCGTCGTGTGAGGGCACCAGGTAGTAGCTGTAGGGCGCTCGCAGGATCCGGTTGATGCGCTCCAGCGCCCGACCTTCCGGTGGCCGGCGCGCGACGCTGGCGTCCACCAGCTCGCGCATCGCCGCACGCACGCGATGCACCCGTGCCAGCACCCGCTGCGCTCCTTCCTCATCGTCGCTGAAGCGCTCGACGAGTTCCCGGTGCGCTTCCTCGTGCATCAGATCGTGCTGCCCCAGCCAGTCCAGTGCGGCCGCCATGGAGGAAAGATGGTCCTGGGAGTGGCCGCGTTCGTGCTCCAGCGTGTTGACGAAGTCGAGCCCGTCCTCAAGGGTCGCCTGATGCCCATGCTCAGCCTGGGAGGCGTGGTCGAGCGCGACCGATGTCGTCTGGGAAGCAGGACCGGAAGCTGTCATCGAGTAACCACTATAGACCGTTTGACAGGTTACTGTCCATGCCCCATGATAGTAACCGTTGGTGCGCAAGGCACCAGTTAGTCCTCTGGGAGGCGACGACCATGGAGTTCCTGGTCTTTCTTATCACGGTCAGCGCCGTCATCGCCGTATTCGAGCTGGCCGCCATCCGTTTCGGTACCGACTCGCGTGAGGGTCTCGGCGACTCAACCCGCATGCGCAGCGGTGGAGGTTCACTCTGATGTGGCAGCTTTACGCGCGCTTGGCGCACGACATCATGGACGAGCGGCAGCGCGAAGCCGACGCTCGTCATCGACCGGGACGCTCGGGCTACAAGCCGCGCGCCCATCCCGGCAGCGCGCCTCGGCTTCGCCTCGGTCGAGCCGCGGCTCGGACCGTGGAACGCTGATCGGCCGCTTCTGGCGGCGCTTGGGCTAGGCTCTCCGAGCCCCGCCACGACACGGAGATGACGATGCCCACACGACCCTTCAAGCTCGGCGCCAACTGCTGGAACCAGTACACCGACTGGCCGGCCTTCCTGGCCGCGCAGCAGCGTGCCGATTCCCTCGGCTACGACTCGATCTGGACCTGGGATCACCTCTACCCCATCGTGGGCTCCGATGACGGGCCCATCTTGGAAGGCTATCTCGCGATGGCCGCTGTGGCCATGGCCACCAACAAGGCGACGCTGGGCCTGATGGTCGGCGCCAACACCTTTCGTAACCCGGCCCTGGTGGCCAAGATGGTCACCACGCTCGACCACATCAGCGGCGGGCGAGCGGTGCTGGGCATCGGCGGGGCCTGGTTCGAGAATGAGCACGAGGCCTATGGCATCGAGTTCGGATCCGGACCGCCCGAGCGGCTGCGCTGGCTGGCCGAGGCCTTGCCGATCATGCGGGGCATGCTTCACGGGGAGGAGCCTACCGCGGAAGGGCCGCGCTACGCCGCCAAGGCGGTGCGCAACGATCCTCCGCCGCTCCAGGAGCACCTGCCCATCCTCATCGGTGGTGGCGGCGAGAAGGTCACGCTGCGGCTGGTGGCCCGCTACGGCGATGCCTGCAACGTGGGCGGTGGCCTGGACATCGTCAAGCGCAAGGAGCGCATCCTGGTCGAGCATTGCGAATCCGTCGGCCGCGACCAGGCGGAGATCGAGCGCACCGTGGGCATGGGCACCATCATCATCCGAGACTCCCGCCAGGAAGCGGAACGCGTCCAGCGCGAGATGGCCGAGCGTAATGGCAAGGCCGATGCGTGGAAGGATCAGCCCGTCGGTACGCCCGAGGATGTGGCCGAGCATCTTGCGCCGTACCTGGAGATCGGCTACCGGCACCTGATCTGCGGCTTTCCCTCGCCCTACGACGAGGAGTCCATGACCCGGCTGGCGACCGAGGTGCGGGGGATGATCGAAGCGCGGGGCTGATCCGCCGTGGATAAGTGCTTGATAAGGGGCTTTCACTAATCTCTCGTCAACGTCCGCCGAACGCCCGAAGTGCCCCGGGCCTCGACGGACGTTTCTCTATCGGCCACGCATCGAAGAGCCGTCGCTTTTGCTGTTCCGACCCCTGCCCGCCGCGCTGATCCGCCGTTGCCCGTGCCCGCCCGTTCGGGAGTCGCATCATGGATCCACTTCCTGCCGAGTGGCGGACATTCGGCGAACATCCCACGGGCGCCCCAAGGACCACTGAGACAGCGGAGCGCTCAGCGGCTCATCCAGCCGGCAGCGAAGCACGCAGCCATCGACTGCTGGCGCTGACACTCCTCCTGGCGGGCGCGCTCGGCCTTCTGGGCGTGGCTGCGGTGGCCTGGGCCTCCCAACCCGCCGAGGTGGTCATCGATGGCACGGTGCTGCCCGACAGGGAAGCCCTCGGCGCGCCGGAGTCGCTGGGCGGAGTCGCCGTCCCCGCTGCGTCGTTCGCGGTACCGGCCGCTTCGATCGTGCCGGTCGAGGTGATCGTGGATGTCGAGGGCGCCGTGATGAGTCCTGGCCTGCAGCGCCTGACACCGGGCATGCGCGTGGGCGACGCCATCGCGGCCGCCGGCGGCTTCTCGCTCCAGGTCGACGCGGCCGCTGCCGCCGCGACCCTCAACCTTGCTGAGCATCTCGCCGACGGTGCCAAGATCCACGTCCCAGCACGGGGCGCGACACCTGTCGCGGTCGCCGCTGTTTCGCCGGGCAGCCCCACGAGCGCAGGCGCTCTCACGCCAGCCACACCGCCGCCGGGCACAGTGGCCCCGGGCCTCATCGACCTGAACCTCGCGGACAGCGCCCTGCTCGACACGCTGCCCGGTATCGGCCCCGTGACGGCCGCGGAGATCATCGCGGCACGGACCACGGCACCCTTCTCGAGCGTGGAGGATCTGCGCAGCCGAGGTGTCGTCGGACCGGCCACCTATGAAGGTATCCGCGCCCTAGTCACGGTGGGCGGCTGACGGGCCGCGGTCGTGCCTCGTGCCGGTTGGCTCGCGGTGGGCGGCATCGCCGCTGGGATCTGCGCTCCGTACCTGCCCGAGCGACCCGGCATCCTGGCCGCCCTGGCGGCGTGCCTGCTACTCATCGCTGCCGCTCTGGTCCTGGTCGGGCGGCACCAAACGGTCGGCCAGCGGCTCTCGCGGATCGCCCTGGCGGCGGGCGCGATGGGCGGCGCACTCGTCGTGGCGCGGCTGGCACTGGGCGTGTCTTTGGGTCCGGCGGGTCTGCCTTCGGCACCACCCTTCGATGAGCGAGCCTGGCAGGCCGATGTGCTCACGGTCGGCTCTACGGCCGGTGGCATGCAGCGCGCCATGCTCGCCGCGTCGGACGGAAGTGGCACGAGCTGGCGCGTCTATGCCTGGCTACCGCGCTATCCGCCCTTCGCGCCAACCGACCGCATCGCCTTCACCGCCCGGCTCGAGCCTGCCCCGCAGGGCGAAGGCTTCGGTGAGTACCTGGCTCGAAGCGGAGCAGTGGCGACCGTTCGCCTGAGGTCGCTACAGAGCCTGCCATCAGCTGGTCCCCTGGCCGAGCTGGAGGATCTGCGTCGGGCCGGTGGCGATCATCTGGCGCGCGCCCTGCCGGCGCCGCAGGCGGGGCTCGCCGCAGGCATCCTCATCGGGCTGCGCGACCAGGTCGATCGGACGGTCGCTGCGGAATTCGCCACCAGCGGACTCAGTCATGTGGTGGCCATCAGTGGCTGGAACATCGCCCTGGTGGGTGCCGTGATGGTGGCACTGCTGCGCTGGCTGCCCCGCCGCGAGCGCACCATCATCGTGCTCCTCGCCATCGGCATGTACACCATGTTGGCGGGGGCATCGCCGAGCGTCATGCGTGCAGCGGTGATGGGCGCCATCTGCCTCGTGGCCCGGGAATCCGGACGGCGTGGCGGCGCTGCCGGAGCGCTGGGTCTGGCTGCCTTGGGCATGATCGTAGTGGACCCGGCGATCGTCGAGGACGTCGGCTTCCGGCTGTCCGTGGCTGCCACGGCGGGTCTGCTCGCGTGGGGCACACCCCTCGCGGCATGGCTGCGCGATCGTCTGCCCGCCCGCTTGCCGGGCTGGCTGGTCGAGTCGCTGGGCGTCTCGCTGGCAGCCCAAGCCGCCACTCTGCCGCTGGTGCTCCTGCACTTCGGGCGGGTATCACTCGTGTCGCCGCTGGCCAACCTGGTGGTGGCACCCATCGTTGCGCCGGTCATGCTGGCATCCCTCCTGGGCATGATCGCTGGACTGCTGATGGCCGTGGGCCTGCCTGCCCTGCTCATGGCTCCGGTGGTGCTGGGAGCATCACTCCTCCTGGGCGCCATGATCGCCGTCGGCAGCATCGCGGCGGCCCTTCCCTTGGCCAGCCTGGAACTAGCGGAGCCGGCCGGCCTCGTGGCGGCCGCTGCCACCACCCTGCTGCTCCTGTCGGCGGGCACCATCCGCGGGCGGGCGCAGTGGCGCCGTCTCACTGGAAGACGCCGCCGTTCGGGCGCAGCGCTGAGATCTTCGCCGACCTTGGCTGCGACGCACCCGAGGGCGGGCTCGACCAGACTGACGGGGCGTCGGGTCACGGTGGTCCTGGCGGGGGCGGGCATGGCGCTCCTCCTCGTCGCGGGCTCACTCGCCAGCGGCCGGGCCGACGGCCGTCTGCGCATCACGGTCCTGGACGTGGGACAGGGTGACGCCGTGCTCGTGGAGGGCCCGCGCGGCGCGCGCATGCTGGTCGATGGCGGTCCCGATCCCGATCGGCTACTGGCGCTGCTCGACGAACGGATCCCCGCCTGGGACCGCCGCCTCGACCTCGCGGTCCTGACCCATCCACACGAGGATCACGCGGCGGGGCTGGCGCTCCTCCTGGAACGCTATCGCGTGCCGGTCGTCGCTGAGCCCGGCATGATCGGCGCTGGGCCTGGTGACCAGGCGCTTCGACAGGTGCTGAGCGGATCGTCCATCCGTCGCGTCCTGTTGGCGGCCGGCGACACGCTCGCCCTCGACGGCGTCGCGGTCCGCGTGCTCTGGCCGCGACCGGGCGAGGTGCCACTGCGCCCGCCGGATGAGGGACGAAGCATCAACAACGTCTCGGTGGTACTGGACATCCGCTACGGCCAACGACGGATGCTGCTGACCGGGGACATGGAGGAGGACATCGACCCACAGCTCCTCCGGGACGGCCTGGCCGGCAGCGGACCCATCGATGTGCTCAAGGTCGCGCACCATGGCAGCCGCTCGGCGACCACCCCGGAGCTCCTGGGCGCGCTCCGGCCACGAGTCGCGCTGGTCAGTGCCGGCGCGGACAATCCCTACGGCCACCCAGCACCCGCCACCATCGAACGCCTCGAGTCCTCTGGCGCGCGCGTGGCACGAACCGATCGCGACGGCAGCCTGGAGGTATCGACCGACGGCCGGGACCTGCGCCTCGCCACCACCGGTGGCAGGGTGGCCGGCCCTCCCAGCCCGCGCATGGAGGCGGCCCTGGCGACCGTGCCTGCTGCTCGCCAGAGATCCTTCGTGTGCGCCATCCCCGCGCCCATCCCGACCCTCCTCAGCGACGCGACTCCTCGCCCGCCACGCGGCCGGCCGGCCCGACGCGCGCCCGCAGAACGTTCCCTGCCCCTTCCTGATCCATGGCCCGGCACGGCACTGACTTCCCGCTGGGAGCCACCTTGCTACGATCGGTCGCATGGCCATCCCATCACGTCTCGAGGCCGCCGCGCTCTTGGACGGTCTCGATCCGCCCGACTGGCTCGTGGCGCACTCCTCGGCCGTGGCGGAGATCGCTGCCTTCCTGGCCGCCCGCATCGCGGCCCGTGGCATCGACGTGGACCGCCGCATCGTGGAGAGCGCAGCCCTCCTCCACGACATGGACAAGACGTTGCCGGCCGACCATCCGCTCAAGCCGCTGGGTCACGGTGATGCCGGTGCGCGCTGGCTCTCCGATGGCGGCTACGCGGAGCTGTCTCGGCCGGTCGCCAACCATCCGGTGACCCGCTTGAGCGACGAGTCGCGCTACCGGCGGTGGGCGTCGTTCGCCAGCCGCGAAGAGCGCATCGTGGCGTACGCCGACAAGCGCGCCGAAGCACGACTCGTCTCCCTGGATAGGAGGTTCGGGCGGTGGGTGCAGCGTTACCCGGACGTGCTGCGCGCTCGCAGCCGCGCCGATCGCCTGGAACAGGACGTGTGCTCGGCGGCAGGCATCGTGCCCGACCAGGTCCGTCGACTTCGCTGGGTGAGCGACGCCCTGGAGCGCGCGCGTGCTGAGAGGCACGGGCGATGAACGCGAGCAGCGCGGGCGTGGCCTACTTCCGTGGCGAGGACGCCTATGGCCTCGACCGTGCCGTGATCGACTTCGCGGCCTCTCTGGGAAGCGACGGCGTGCCGCTCGTCATCTGGCGGACCGGAACCGGCGAGGACGGCGCGACGGAGGATGTCAGTGGCTCTGCGGCTCGCCGTCGAGATCGGGTCCTGGGCGAGATGGAGCAGCGACTGGCCACGGCGCCACTCTTCGGCGGTGGGACCCTCGTCGTGGTGCGCCAACCCGAAGCCCTGGTGCGAGAAGGCGCCGCTCGTGCACGGCTGCTGGCACTCATCGCCACCGTCCCGGCCGGCAACGGACTGTGCCTCTGTGACCTGTCCAGCGGCGGGGGTAGACCGGGCGCAGGCGCCACGGTCATCCGCGACGCGGTGGCCGCCGCCGGCGGCGTGTTGGGCGAGTTCCCCGTGCCTACGCGCGAGCGGATGGAGACGTGGATCGTCGCTCGCGCGCGAGAGCTCGCCATCAGCATGGACAACGGTGCCGCTCGCCTGCTGGCCGAACGGGTCGGAGCCTACGTGCGCGAGTCCGATGTGGATCGCCGCCGCCAGACGGAGCTAGTGGACCAGGAGCTGCGAAAGCTATCGCTCTTCCGGCCGGGCGGCACGATCAGCCGGGACGACATCGCGGATCTGGTCCCTGAGACGGTTCCTGGGTCCGCCTGGGCCTTCCTCGACGCGGTCGGCACGCGTCGACCGCGCGAGGCATCGACGCTCGCTGAGCGGCTCCTGGCTGACGCCGTGCCCATCCAGGTCCTGGTGGCGCAACTGCACCGGCGTCTGCGCGAGTTGGTCATCGTGCGTGAGCACGTCGACAGCGGCGTCCACGGTGGCGCGCTGGTGCGCGCCATGAAGCTCCAGCCGTTCCGCGCGCAGAAGCTGGAAGAGCAGGCCCGCCGATGGAGCAGCGATGGGCTGCAGCGAGCGCTGGACGGGCTGCTCGAGCTGGATCTGGCCTCGAAGGGCATCGCGCTGGACGGATCGACCCGCCAGGCCTCGGAGCCGCGCACCTCCCTGCACCTGCAGCAGTGGCTGGCGGAGTCGCTGCTACCGGCCGGTTGACTACTCGACGTGGGTCGCGGCGCGTTCCTGAAGGACCGAGTCGGACTCGATGGCGAACACGCAGCGACCGTCGCGGACGTCGAGCTGCGCGATGACCTCCGGGTCGATGTAAAGCTGCTGGCAGTCAGTGCAGAGTGCCGCTGCCACGCCGAAGCACAGCCGCTCCGTGCGATCAGGCAGTCGGAACGTGGCGTCGAAGCGCGACTCCACGAGCCGCTTGGTGCAGCCGGGGCAGTGCTCGCGTAGCCAGGTCATCGTCGGTATGGTCCCTCGGCGGTCGGAGTCGGACCGGATCGACCGGTCACACCTCCGCGATGCTAGGTCCACCGCCGCGTGGTCCCCATGACCCGTAGGTACCATCTTGCAGCGGCTGATGGGTGGTCCTCGCGAACCTTGGCGCCGCTGTCCCCAAGCCCGGGTTCGCGCTACTGCACCCGCAGGAGCAGCGGCGCCTCCGACCAAAGCTTCTCCAATGCGTAAAAGTCACGTTCCGGCCAGGCCATGACATGGACGATGACCGAGCCATAGTCGATGAGCAACCAGTGGGCGTTGGCGGCGCCCTCCCGTCCGATGGGCCGCGTACCCTCCGCCTTGGTCCCCTCGACGATGCCGTCGGCGATGGCGCCCAGCTGGCGCTCCGAGCCACCCGAACAGATGACGAAGTAGTCGGTCAGCGTGGTCATCTCCGCGACGGACAGCAGGACGATGTCCGCAGCCTTGCGGTCCGCGGCGAGCTCCACGATGCGATGCGCCAGCTCGAGGGCCGCCTTCGCCTGGTCGCGTTCCTTCTCGCTCGCCTGTCCTTCGCTCGCGTCCCCTGCCACATCGATGCCTGCGGACGCCCGCCGACGACGGGCCGGCAGGCCCGGCGTCCGATCGGCCGATGTAGGAGCGGACGATGCACTGCTCTCCGCGCGCTCCTTGGACTCGGCGCCCGTCTCGGCCCGCGCGGTGTCGGCACCGGCCGTCTCGGCGACGATCTCCGGCTTAACAGCACGGCGCCGTCTGGGGGCTGCCTTGGGGACGGATCCTTCGGTCACGTGAGCTGCTGCCTCCTTGGGTCGCTCGCCCACGGCTCGGGTGGGTAGAGGTGATGGTCGTTGATGTAGCGCGCGACCGCATCCGGCACGAGATAGCGGATCGAGCGACCCTCGCTCACGAGCCTCCGGATGCGCGACGCTGAGTCGCTCAGCTCGGGTCCATCGAGGAAGACGAGGCGATCCTCCTGGCCGGGGAAGTGTTCGGTCGACCAGCCGGCACCAGGCGCCGCGTGGCCCAGTCGAGGCACCACGGCCAGACGGCACAGCTCCAGCACACGCTCTGGCCGTCGCCAGGTGATGAATCCGCTCAGCGCCTCCACCGACAGGATCCAGAACAGTCGCTTGGGCGCGTCGGGGAACTCGGCTCGCAGCTGTTCCAGCGTGTCGACGGCGAAGCTGGGGCCGGGCCGATCCACCTCGCGCCGGCTGAGACGGAACGTCGGGTTATCGGCGATGGCCGACTCGACCATGGCCACGCGATGTTCCGAGGGTGTGATGGCAGCTGCCGGCTTATGGGGAGGGACCCCGGCTGGGAGGAACAGGATGCCGCGCAATCCGAGCGCGTCCCGAGTCTGTTCAGCGACGGCCAGGTGCGCCAGGTGGATGGGGTCGAAGGTGCCGCCCAGGATGCCCCATAGCCCGTGCCTATCGATGGATCATCCCCACGGTAGACCGTCCCACTCGAGCTCTGCCGTCCCGATGTGGACCGTGTCGCCCGGTTCCACGCCGGCCCGGACGAGTTCCTTCTCCACGCCCATGCGCGCCATGTCGCGTTGGAACCGCTCCGCCGATTCCTCCCGTGCGAAGTCGGTCTGAGTGGCCAGGCGTTCGATGCGCCGGCCACGCACCCTGAAGCCATCAGGTGCCTTGTCTACCACGAACCCCTCGTCGGTGGCCTCGAAGCGATGGACCACTACGCCGGCTGGCTCGCCCGGGCGGGCCAGCGTGGCCGCGTCTGGCAGCAGCTGCCCGAGCGCCTCGATGAGCCCGTCGAGGCCCACGCCATCTCGTGCCGAGACAGCCACCGCCAGCAGCCCATCGGCCTTGCGCGCATCACGGAAGTCCGCCAGCCGCTCGTCCGCGCCGGGCAGGTCCAGCTTGTTGGCGATGACCAGCGTGGGCTTCTCCAGGAGCTCCGCATCGTGCAGCCGCAGCTCCTCGCGGATGACCCCGAAGTCATACTCCGGATCGCGCGCCCCCAGGTCGACGACGTGACCAAGCACTCGTGTTCGCGCGACGTGGCGCAAGAAGGCGTGGCCCAGACCGGCGCCGCCGCTGGCGCCCTCGATGAGGCCCGGCAGGTCAGCGATGGTCGGCCGGCGCAGGTCATCCTGGTCCCTTGACTCCAGATCAAGCACGCCCAGGTTGGGCTCCAGCGTGGTGAAGGGATAGTCGGCGATGCGCGGGTCGGCGCGCGTCAAGGCGCCGAGCAGCGTGCTCTTGCCTGCATTGGGCAGCCCCACCAGACCGATATCAGCGATG
Source organism: Candidatus Limnocylindrales bacterium (assembly GCA_037720745.1). Classification (GTDB taxonomy): domain Bacteria; phylum Chloroflexota; class Limnocylindria; order Limnocylindrales; family CSP1-4; genus Palsa-1032. The sequence continues at coordinate 6,701 of JBBJNS010000016.1, read as the reverse complement.
AGCCGCAGCTCCAGGCGGATACGCCGCTCCTCGCCGGGCTCGCCCTTCTGCGCGTGCCGCGGGGTCTGGTGCGTGGAAGTGGCGAAGTGCGTGTTACCCAGGCCGCCGCGCCCGCCGCGCGCGACCATCAGGCGCTGTCCTGTGGCTACGAGGTCCGCCAGCAGGTCGCCTGAGGCATCGTCGAAGACGACGGTGCCCGGCGGTACGGAGAGCTCCAGGTCGCGGCCCGCCTTGCCATGGCGCCTCGAACGCTCGCCCTTGCCGCCGCCCGGCGCGCGGAAGTGGTGCTTGAAGCGGTAGTCGCCCAGAGTCGTGTGTCCGGGGTCCACCACCAGGTGCACTGAACCGCCGCGGCCACCATCGCCGCCATCGGGTCCCCCCCGCGGTACGTGGGCCTCACGACGGAACGTAGCGGCACCGTCACCCCCGCCGCCCGCCGTCACGGTCAGCGAGACGTGATCCAGGAACATCAGCGGCGGTCAGGGACGTTGGAGATAGAGCAACGGGTCCAGCGCGTGAGGCTGATAGTTGGGCAGCGGGCCAGCGGTCAGCGTGAAGTGGACGTGGGAGCCGGTGGAGTAGCCCGTGGAGCCCATGTAGCCGATGACCTGGCCACGATCGACCCAGTCGCCGGCCTCGACGTTGAGCCGCCACAGGTGCATGTAGCCGGTGAACAAGGCCGGTCCGTGCTTGAGGTAGATGGTCCGTCCGGCACGATCGTCGCGGTATCCGGCGAAGACCACGCGCCCGGACTCAGCCGCCAGGAGCGGCGTCCCGCGCAGGTCCGCGATGTCGATGCCGGAGTGTGCGGCGTGAAGCTCCTGGGTCAGGCGGCCGCCACCATAGACCGGCCACAGGAGCGACCGTTCTTGCCGCAGCATCGCTTCGTCCAGCGTGAGCCGCTCATCATCGATGGTCAGGATGTTTCCGTGCTTGGGTCCCGGCGGCGGTCCTCCATCCGGCCAGCCTAGGTCTCGTGCGCCATAGCCGCTGGGCACGGGCGCGTCGCCAGGGATCAAGATGGTCCGCCGGCCGTCGTCTCGGGACGCACCAGCCCCGCTCCATCGCCCCCCGGCGGGTACCCGGCCTCTGAGCTCGGGCGCATCCCGTGGGACTAGGATCGTTCGCCGACCGTCGTCTCGGGACGCACCCGCGCCGCTCCATGGCATCTCGCCGGCTGCCTGATCGGGAGCGGCGCCAGGTCGCTCTCCCACGAACCCGAGCCGCTCGAAGCCGTCCTGGCCATCATCGGGTCGGGCGGTCGTCGACACGCCGGGCGGCTCGGGGCTGCCGCTCCCGTTGCCTGGGAACGGGCCCCAGTCCCAAGCGGGAACGTGGGGCTCCGAGACCGGGCCGACGGGTCCCGCCGACCAGTCGGGGTCTGCTGGCCAAGCCACGCCACCGGTGCCCTTGACGCCCGTCGGGCCGGACGGGGTCGGTGCGAGCAAGGGCGTGGCCACCGCCACATGGTCGACCGGGGCGCGATCCGCCTGACCTGGCTGGAGGCGCGGGATGGACGCCGAACGGCTGATCCCCTCCACGGCGACGTAGCGTCCGCCGCGGCCGTCGGGCACGATGATGCGCTGTCCCAGGATGACCACGCCGCCGTTCAGGCGGTTGTATCCGGCGATGGCGTCGGCATCGGCGTGATATGCGCGGGCGATGGAGTCCAGCGTGTCACCGTCGCGCACGAGGTGCTCGATGCCGCTGATGGGCAACACGCGCAGCAGCTGTCCGATGCGCAGGCGCTCCCAGGCTTCCATCCGATTGGCCCACCAGATGGTCATCGTGCTCACGCCGTATAGCTGGGCGACCGTCCAGGCCGAGTCGCCGGCCTTGGCGCGGTAGAGGGTGACCTCGTAGGTACGCTTGGGCCTCGCGGCGTCAGCCGTGCCGGCTGGGCGGATCACACCGCGCGCGTCAAAGGCATCATCGATGGATGCTGGGCCAGCGACAGGCACCTGAGCCGCCCATGCCTCGGCCGTCTCGGGAACTGGCAGCTGGCCTGACATGGAGCGCGGCCAGGTCGCGAGATCGCTGCCGACGCCGCGCGCCACGCTGGTGCGTGCCGCAGCCTCGGATCGCGAGGCGTTCTGCGTGGGGGCCTGTGCCGAGACCGGGCCGACCGCCAGGACGGCGGTCAGCAACGCGACCGTCAGCCCATGGCGAAGTGGGGCACTCACGGGACCGCGGACCGCAAAGGCTGACGCCGACTCCGTGATGCGGGCCGGCTCATCCAGCCAACCGACAAGCACCACCGCCTTGAGCAACGCAAGCGACCGCCGAACGGGAGACGCGGCTACCCGACGCGACTGCGTCTGCACCGGACCGACCTCCACTGGGACATCTCCTGCGAACTGGTACTCAACGTCAACGGATCCATCGACGCCGCACATGCCATGGTGGCACACCCGGCTTCACTGACTCTTAGTCACGCCTGTTTCAGGACTCGGCGGCAGCCTGCTTGGTGAGTGTCGCCAGGAAGTGCGCGTTGGACTCGCTCTTGGCCAGCCGGTTGAGCAGGAGCTCGATGCCCTCGGTCGAGCCGACGGCGCTGAGCATCCGGCGCATCGTCCAGACCATCTTGAGCGTGCCCTCTTCCAGCAACAGCTCCTCGCGTCGCGTCCCGGAGCGCTGCACGTCGATGGCCGGGAAGACGCGCTTCTCGGCCAGCTTGCGGTCAAGGATCAGCTCCGAATTGCCGGTGCCCTTGAACTCCTCGTAGATCACGTCATCCATGCGCGAGCCGGTGTCGACCAGGCAGGTGCCGATGATGGTCAGCGAGCCACCTTCCTCGATCTTCCGCGCCGCTCCGAAGAAACGCTTGGGCGGGTAGAGCGCGATGGGGTCCATGCCGCCGGTCAGGGTCCGGCCGGAGGGCGGCAGCGCAAGGTTATAGGCACGCGCCAGGCGGGTGATGGAGTCCAGCAGGATGACCACGTCACGGCCGGTCTCGGTCTGGCGCTTGGCGATCTCCAGGGCCATCTCCGCGACGTGAGTGTGGTTCTCGGTCGGCTCGTCGAAGGTGGAGCTGATGACCTCACCCATGACCGAGCGGCGCATGTCCGTGACCTCCTCCGGACGCTCGCCGATGAGCGCGACCATGAGCAGGATCTCCGGGTAATTGGTGGTGATGCCGTTGGCGATGTTCTTGAGCAGCATGGTCTTGCCCGCCTTGGGTGGCGAGACGATGAGCGCGCGCTGGCCCTTGCCGATGGGATTGACTAGGTTGACGAGGCGCTGACTGAGGTTCTTGGGATCGGTCTCCAGGTTGATCAGCTCGATGGGATGGATGGGCGTCAGCGTTTCGAAGTGCGGGCGGCGCTTGGCCGTCTCCGGGTCGACACCATTGACCGATTCGACGCGCAGCAGACCCCAGTACTTCTCACCGTCCTTGGGCGAGCGCGTGACGCCGCCTACGCGGTCGCCGGCGCGCAGTCCGAAGCGACGCACCTGGCTGGAGGAGACGTAGATGTCATCCACGCTGGGCATCAAGCCCCGGCGGCGCATGAAGCCGAACCCTTCGTCGACGATGTCCAGGATGCCCGTGGCGTAGACCTGGCCGCCGCGCTCCACCTGCCGCTGGAGGATGCGCTCGACCAGATCGTCCTTGCGCATCTCGCGCGCATCGCTCACCTCCAGATCGCCGCCGATCTGGACCAGTTCCTTGATGTTCTTGCTCTTGAGTTCGTTGATGTTCATGGTTCTCTTGATGGTCCTTCGGCTCTGCCGGGAGATGGCACGGATGGGTGCGCGGTCGCATACCGGGGCATGGGCTGACCCTGCCAGAGATCTCTGGGAGCTCCAGACCGAGGTCGCCAAAAGGAGGAAAGCCGGCGCGCGCGCCGAGTCGGCGGCGAGGCCGGTCGATCGGGGGGCTGCCCCGATGATAGCACTCCCTGGGCGGGGGTCAAGCGCTCACGCCTTGAGGCGCTGACCGCCTTCAGGCACGGACCACCGTGGCACCACCAGCGCGCTGCGCCATCATCAAGGCTGCCTCGGCGGCCAGTGGCTGGTCGCGGGGGTACCGCACCGTCCGCCGAGCGAGGTCCCCAGGTTCAGTGCGTGGGTGCGCCGCCGACTGCCGCCTCTTCCCCCGTCTTCTCCACCACGACCTGGCGCGCCTTGTCCCAGTCGTCGCGGAAGGTCTTGATGCCCTTGTCCGTGAGCGGGTGCTTGACCATCTGCTGGAGCACCTTGAAGGGAAGGGTCGCCACGTGGGCGCCGGCCAGTGCGCAGTCGGTCACGTGCCGCGGGTGGCGAAGCGAGGCTGCCAGGACCTCCGAGTCGAGATCGTGCAGCTCCACGATGCCCACCAGCTCGCGGATCACCTCCATGCCGTCCTGATTGATGTCATCGAGCCGGCCCACGAAGGGCGAGAGCAGCGATGCTCCGGCCTTGGCCGCCAGCAGTCCCTGGTTGGCGGAGAAGATGAGCGTGCAATTCGTCTTGATGCCCTCCTCCGCGAAGCGGTTGATGGCCTCCAGGCCGGGCTCGCTCATGGGCACCTTGACCACGATGTTGGGCGCCAGCTTGGCGAAAGCACGACCTTCGTGCAGCATGCCCTCGACGTCCTCCGCCACGACCTCCGCGCTGACCGGGCCCGGGGTCAGGTCGCAGATCTCGCGCAGGATGTCCTCGTAGGCGCCGCCGACCTTGGCGTACAGGCTGGGATTCGTGGTCACGCCGTCGAGCACACCCCAGCGGGCGACGGTGCGGATCTCTTCGACATCTGCCGTGTCCAGGAAGAGTTTCATGAAGTGGCGCTCCTTCGTTCGGGTTCGCCTCCAGTCTACGCCCCAAGCTGCGCCGCACCCTGCCTGGGGCAGCCGGACGCCGACTGGGAGCTCGAGGCCGATCAGGCCTCGATGGCGGCCGACTCAGCCTCCGTCACGGCGCGCACGCTGGCGCCCGCGCCCTGAGCGGCGTGCTGGATGGCCGCCGAAACGAAACCGCTGAACAGCGGATGTGGTCGGTCCGGCCGGCTCTTGAACTCGGGATGGAACTGGGAGGCCACGAACCAGGGATGATCGCGCAGCTCCACGATCTCCACCAGACGCCCGTCCGGTGACTGCCCGGACAGGATCATGCCGCCCTTCTCCAGCGCATCGCGATAGGCGTTGTTGACCTCGAAGCGGTGGCGGTGCCGCTCGTAGATGACCTCTGTGCCGTAGACCTCGGCCGCCTTGGAACCGGCCGTGAGCCGGGCCGGATAGAGGCCCAGCCGCATCGTGCCGCCCTTGTCCTCCATCTCGCGCTGATCGGGCATGAAGTCGATGACGGGCGCATCGGTGAAGACATCGAACTCGGTGGAGTTGGCGCCCTGGCTACCGATCACGTCGCGGGCGAAGTCGATGACGCCGCACTGGAGACCCAGACAGAGGCCCAGATAGGGGACCTGCTGCAGGCGAGCGTAGCGTGCCGCCAGCACCTTGCCCTCGATGCCGCGATGCCCGAAGCCGCCGGGCACCAGCACGCCCGCCACGCCGTCGAGTCGCTCGGTCACATCGGCGGCCGTCAGCGCCTCTGAGTCGACCCAGCGGACCTTGGCGTCGCGCTCCTGTGCCCAGCCGGCGTGCCGCAGGGCCTCGGTCACGGAGAGGTAGGCGTCGGGCAGCTCGATGTACTTGCCCACCAGCGCGATCTCCAGCTGGGGCTTGGGGCGCTTGATGCGCTCCACCAGTAGACGCCACTCGGCGAGGTCGGCCAGACGCGCCTGCTGGGCGAGGCCAAGCTCGCGCACGACCAGATCGCCCAGGCCCTGCTCCTCGAAGCGCAAGGGCACCTCGTAGATGGTCTCGGCAGTCTCGGCAGGGATGACGGCTTCGGTCGCGACGTCAGTGAAGAGGGCGATCTTCTCGCGGACCTCGTGGCTGACCGGGTGGTCCGAGCGGAGCACGATGACATCGGGCTGGATGCCGATGCCGCGCAACTCCTTGACGGAGTGCTGGGTCGGCTTGGTCTTGAGCTCACCGGTGGCGGCCAGCGCGGGCAGCAGCGTGACGTGCACGTAGAGCACGTTTTCGCGCCCCACGTCCTTGCGCATCTGGCGGATGGCCTCCAGGAAGGGCAGGCTCTCGATGTCGCCGACCGTGCCGCCCACCTCCACGATGACCACGTCCGCTCGGCCGTCACGGGCCACGCGGCCGATGCGCTCCTTGATCTCGTTGGTGATGTGCGGGATGACCTGCACCGTGCCGCCCAGGTAATCGCCACGCCGCTCCTTGGCGATGACCGCCTGGTAGATGCGGCCGGTGGTCACGTTGGAGAGCTGCGTCAGATTCTCATCGATGAAGCGCTCGTAGTGGCCCAGGTCCAGGTCCGTCTCGGCCCCGTCATCGGTCACGAAGACCTCGCCGTGCTGGTAGGGCGACATGGTGCCCGGGTCCACGTTGATGTAGGGATCGAGCTTGAGGATGGAGACCGAGAGCCCTCGACTCTTGAGGAGCCGGCCGATCGAGGCGGCCGTGATGCCCTTGCCGAGCGAGGAGGTGACGCCTCCGGTCACGAAGACATACTTCGCCAAGGAACGTTCCTCCGGGGTTTTTCCGATGGTAGCGATTCGAGGCTTCGGAGGCAAGGGCGGCGGGGAGTCGGGTACGTGGCCGGTGGGCCGGCGCTGGCCGGGGAGGCGGGGTCGGGCAGGCTGGTGCAGGTCGCGCTCAGCGCACCGCGGGTCTGGCGTCGTGCGTCCGGCGCAC
>JBBJNS010000121.1:0-6274 GCA_037720745.1 Candidatus Limnocylindrales bacterium | reverse complement strand
ATGTTTCCCGACCGCTTCTGGCTGGCGGTAGGCAGTGGCGAGGCGCTCAACGAGGCCATCACCGGCCAGCCGTGGCCGCTCAAGTCGCAGAGCAGCGCTTCATCGACCTATTCGGCGCGCGAGTGCTGCCCGGCCTCAGCCGTCGGTCCTGAGCAGGTCCGGCGGGACCAGCCAGCGCAGGACCCCACCGCCCGGCTGAAGCGGACGCTCGACGTCGATGCGCGCCAGGGCTCCCTTCTTCATGGGGATGCGTGACGCGCCGCAGAGCATGGCCACCAGTGCCGAGAAGTCCGGATCGTGGCCGACCAGCACCGGCCGCTCCGCGTCGAGTTCGCCCAGGATCTCGTCCAGTCGCGCGATGCCCAGATCTCCCGCCAGGCGTGGATCCACCAGGACATCCGTGCGCAGCGCCTTGGCCGCCAGCTCGGCGGTCTCCCGCGCGCGCGCCAGCGGGCTGCTCACCAGGGCGTCCGGCTTCAGCCCCACGGCACGCATGAAGCTCCCCAGGCGTCTTGCCTGACGCCGGCCCTTGCGTGTCAGCGGCCGGCTGTCATCATCCCCCTCCCAATCGGCGGGATCGCCGGCATGTGCGTGCCGGAGCAGGTATAGCTCGATGGGTCCAGCGGTCAACGCAGGACGGTCGCGCTATCGGTCTCAGCTCCGCGGGCCTCTGTCCGGGAACGCATGGCGATGGGCACGAACTGTGCGATCCGGTTCCCGATCTGGGTGAACACCCGGCGGTACACGGCCAGCTGCTCGTCCTGCGTTCCTCTCGCTTCCGAAGGATCCTCATATCCCCAGTGGAGGGACTCGCCGCTGCCGGGAAAGACCGGGCAGGTCTGGCGTGCCTGATCACAGACCGTGATGACGTAGTCGAAGCGCTGGCCGAAGAATTCGCTGACCGACTTCGAGCGCAGACCGGAGGTATCGAAGCCACCGTTCTGGAGCACACGAAGGGTCAGCGGCCGCACGACGCCGGGCTCGGTTCCTGCGGAGTGGACCTCGAAGGCGTCACCGCCCTTGTGTCGGAGCAGGACTTCCGCCATCACGCTGCGTGCCGAGTTGTGGGTACAGACGAAGAGCACCCGGATGGGCGTGCCCGCGCCAGCCATGGTCGCGTCGGAGTCGGTCATGGGTTGAGGTCCTCGATGTCGCCCGTGGCGAGGAAGACCACGTCCTCTGCGATGTTCGTGACGCGATCACCGATGCGCTCCAGATAGTGCGCCGCGAACAGGATCCGCGCGCCGCGATCCACGTTGTCCGGATCCGTCCTCATCAGGGCGAGCACCTCGTCGAAGGTGCGGTGGTAGAGCAGATCGACATCGTCGTCGCGGGCGGCCACTTCGCGCGCGGTGACCTGATCGATGTCCACCAGGGCGTGCAGCACGTCGCGGACCTGCTGCGCGCACAGCTCGCCCATCTCGGGCAGTCCAAGGTATTCACCGAGCGGGGCTTCGGGGGCCAACTTGCGCACCTGCTTGGCCACTGACGAGGCGTGATCGCCCATGCGCTCCAGCTCGTAGGTCACATGGTCCAGTGCCAGCAGGAAGCGCAGGTCGCGCGCCACCGGTTGCTGCGTGGCGATGGTCCGTGCGATGAGCGACGAGATGCCGCGCTGTGCTTCGTTGATGCGACCATCCCCCACGATGACGGCAGTGGCCGCTTCGGCATCGTGCGCCTTGAGGGCCGCGATGGCCGCCCTGATCTGGTCCGCCACGAGGCTGCCCAGTCGCAGCACGTTGTCCTTGATCTCGCGCTCTTCCCGGTCCAGCGTCTCGCGCGGCGCCTGCCTGGCCGTACGCTGCTCCTCGCGGCCGCCCGCCGCACGCTCCACGATCTGGTCGATCTGCTCACGCACGAATTCGACAGGATCGTCCTTCATATCGCTGAAAGAGGCGCCCTCCGGGTCGCGCTCGACGTGCTGCATGGTTACGTCCTCTAGCCGAAGCGACCGGAGACGTAGTCCTCGGTCATCTGATTCTTTGGATTGGTGAATATCTCGCTGGTGGCACCCTTCTCCACCATGTATCCGGCGCGGTCATCGCCCATGTTGAGGAAGACCGTCTCATCGGAAGCCCGTGCGGCCTGCTGCATGTTGTGCGTGACGATGAGGATGGTGTAGCGCTTCTTGAGGTCCATCATCAGCTCTTCGATCTGGAGGGTGGCGCGCGGGTCCAGCGCCGAACAGGGCTCGTCCATCAAGATCACGTCGGGTTCCACGGCGATGGCACGCGCGATGCAGAGGCGCTGCTGCTGCCCGCCCGAGAGGGCCATGCCGGACTGCTTGAGCTTGTCCTTGACTTCATCCCACAGCGCGGCACGCCGCAGCGAACCTTCGACCAGTTCGTCCAGCTTCCCTTTGAAGCCGTTGACGCGGGGCCCGAAGGCGATGTTGTCGTAGATCGTCTTGGGGAAGGGATTCGGCTTCTGGAAGACCATGCCGATACGACGGCGGACTTCGACCGCGTCGACTCGTGACCCGTATAGGTCCTCGTCGTGATAGAGCACCTTGCCTTCGACCCGTGCCCCTGGGATCAGGTCGTTCATGCGGTTGATGGCGCGCAGCAGGGTGCTCTTGCCACAGCCCGAAGGCCCGATGAGCGCCGTGATGGCGTTGGTACGCACCTCCACGTCGATCTCACGTACGGCGCGGAAGTCGCCGTAATAGCAGGAGACGTTCCGAAGGGCCAGGACCGGCGGCCCGGCATCGGGCACGGGCGGCGGGCTGGCACTCTGGATTCGCACGTTGACGGCTCGGTCCTGCTGCGGGGCGGTGGCGGTGGTCATGGTAGGTCCTCGGTCGCTAGGCTGGAGCGTCTGGTCATCGGTCACCAAGCGCGCTCGTATCGGTTGCGCAGGTAGATGGCCAGGGCGTTGGCCAGTAGCGTGGCTGCGAGCAGGACCACGATGCCCGCGGCGGCCAGCTCGCGGAAGGCCGGCGCGGACTCCTTGGTCCAGCCGAAGATGACCATGGGCAGCGCGGTGTACGCCCCGGTGAGCTGCTCCAGGAAGTCCTGGCCCCCGCTCGAGTAGGAGCCCAGGACAGCGCCGGCCAGGATAAGCGGGGCGGTTTCGCCCAAGGCGCGCGACAGCGAGAGCACGACCCCGGTCAGGATGCCCGGCAGGGCCGAGGGCAGGACCAGCTGGCGCGTGACCTGCCACCTGGAAGCGCCCACGCCGTAGCCCGCTTCGCGGATGGCGCCGGGCACGGCTCGGATGGCCTCTGAAGCGGTGATGATGGTGATGGGCAGGACGAGGCTGGCCATGGTCAGCCCGCCCGCGAAGACCACCCGCCCGTTGCCGTTCTGACCGACATCCAGGGCTCGGAACAGCCCCACGAAGAGGGCCAGCCCGAGCAGGCCGTAGACGATCGAGGGGACACCCGCCAGGTTGCGGATGTTGACCGCGATGAAGCGGCTCAGGCGGGAGTCCGGCGCGTACTCCTCGAGATAGATGGCCGTGGCGATCCCGATGGGCAAGGCTGTGGTAGCCACGATGAGCACGATCAGGAGAGAGCCCTGGATGCCCTGACCGACACCAGCCTGTTCCGGCCTGCTCAACACGGGCGCGCTCAGGAAATCGGCGCCGCGAGCGGTGAAGACGGGCATGGCCCGAGTCACCACGTCAGCCAGCAGCACGATCAGGATGGCCAGGGCGGTAAGGAGGGCGAGGGCCAGCAGACCCTGGAAGAGCAGGCCTCGCCAATCCACGCCGGTCCGGCTGAGTGAGGCTCGGCGCACCTGCGCCGCGACAGCGGTCGAGCTCATGGCCGCCTCCTAGTACTGCTGCCGCGTGCGACGCACGAAGGTGTCCCCGATGAAGTTGAGCAGGAGCGTGACCGCGAACAACAGGAGACCCAGGAAGAAGAGGCTGGGGAAAGCGGCGCTGGCGCCGCGCACCTGGTCACTGCCCGTGGCCAGCGTGGCCATGGCCGCGGTCACGGTCTGCCCCGGTTGCCGTGGGTCCAAGCCGAACAGCGAGCCGCCCGTTGCTCCCGCCGCGATGGCCACCACCATGGTCTCGCCGATGGCCCTCGAGACGCCGATGATGAGCGCGGCGACGATGCCGGAGATGGCTGCTGGGAAGACCACGCGGAGGCTGGTCGTGATGCGTCGCGCGCCCAGGCCGTAGGAAGCCTCTCGAAGGCTGCGCGGCACGGCACGCATGGCGTCCTCCGCGATCGAGGCCACAAGCGGGATGATCAGCACGCCCACGGCGATACCGGCCGCCACCATGTTGAACTGGGCGCTGCCCTTGAACAGGCGATTGACGAGCTCAGGGTTGATGACCGTGAGCGCGAAGTAGCCCAGCACGATGCTGGGGATGCCCGCCAGGACTTCCAGGATGGGCTTCACCACACGCCGGACACGCGGGCTGGCGTACTCCGACAGGTAGATGGCCGACCCCAGGCCGATGGGCGTGGCGATGGCCATGGCGATGAAGGTCACGACGAGTGATCCGGCCATCACCGTGGCGATGTCGAACATGCCCCGGCGTGGAAACCAACCCAGGCTCTGGAGCTGGTCCAGGCTGATCATGCCCAGGAAGTTGACGGCCTCGAAGACGAGTGTGAGCACGATGGCGGCGCTGATCACCACGGAAAGGAGCGCCGCGGCGAAGAAGATCGCGCGAACGGTCATTTCGCGCCGCCGCCGCGCGGAGCTTCCCCGAAGGTCGATGCGGGGCGAACTCTGACCTCCGTCTACGGTTGCCTGCGCCATTGGGACCTTCTCTCAGCTGATGGGATGCACAGGATAGGTGCTCTCAGGCGAGTAAAGAGGGACGGCCGGCCCCTGTCGGGGCTCGACCGTCCTGTTGCTGGTCGATCCAGGTGCCTAGCGGTTCTCCCAGATCTCGCGGGTGGCCGAGAACTCCTCTTCCGGCAGCTCGACGTAAGCCGCCGTGGGAAGCTGAAAGACCTCGGAGATGACGCCATCGGAGAGGTAGAAGTCGACGTAGGCCGCGAGGGCCTCGTTGGCCGCTGCCCGCTCCGTGTTGACGTAGATGAAGAGCGGTCGCGAGATGGGATAGTCGCCCGACCCGATGGTCTCGATGTTGGGCTCGACGCAACCCTCTCCGCCGTCGACCTCAAGGGCTCGCACGCGATCGAGTGCGTTCTCGACGAAGGCGAAGCCCACCCAGCCGAGCGTGCTGGCGTTCTCAGCCGTTCCGGCGACGCCCTCGATGATGACGTTGTCGTCCGGCGAGGACTGGTAGTCGGGGCGAGCGGCCCACTCTTCTTCCGCGAGGCCACGCTCCTCAGCGATGGGCTCGATGACCGCTTCAACGAAGAAGTCGTAGGTTCCGGACTCCTCGCCGGGTGCGGTCAGTGTGAAGGGTGCGTCCGGGAGAGTGGTGCTCGAGCCGAGCTCGGTGGCGAGGTCCTGTGCGGCTGCCCAGGTACTGAAGCCGGTCGACTCCGGCCCGGTCAGCGCGTACAGGTCAGCGAACGTAAGGCAGGTGAGTGCCGGGTCATTGTTGATCGAGGTGATGACACCGATGCCGTCCAGGCCGTCCCGTGGCTCGATGCGGAGGCGACGGCGCCTGCCCGGCTCGTGTCGGTCAGCGCCCACAAGCTCGGGGGCCCCCAGGGGGTCGGGGCGCTCGTGGTCCGTGAGGGGACCTCGCTGCGCCCGCAGCTGCTCGGAGGCGGGCAGGAGCGGGAGCGGCGGAGCGGCACCCACAACGTGGCCGGCATCGCCGGCTTCGCCGCCGCGCTGGCGGCCACCGTGGCCGAGCGGGAGGCGACGGTGGCGCGCGTCCTCAGGCTCCGTGATCTCCTCGCCGACGGCCTCCTGGCGGGCGTGCCCGACACCCGGGAGACGGGGCGGCGGGCCGACAAGGTGGCCGGCAGCTGCCACCTGCTGTTCGACGGCGTCGAGAGCGAGGCGCTGCTCGTGCTGCTCGACCAGCAGGGGGTGTGCGCCACCGCCGCCTCGTCCTGCGCGAGTGGCGCACTCGAGCCGTCCCACGTCCTGGCCGCAATGGGGGTGTCCCGAGCAGACGCGAAGGGCTCGTTGCGCCTCAGCCTCGGTGCCACCACCACCGGTGCCGACGTCGACCACGCCCTCGCGGTGCTCCCTGCGGCCGTCGCCAGGCTGCGCGAGCGGGACCCGCTCGTGTCCCGCCTGGCGCCGGTGGGCGGTGCGACGTGAGGGTGCTCGTGGCCATGAGCGGCGGGGTCGATTCGTCCCTGGCCGCAGCTCTGCTCCTCGCCGCCGGGCACGAGGTCACCGGGGCCACGATGAAGCTCTGGGGCGGCGCCTCCGACTCG
>JBBJNS010000120.1:0-6276 GCA_037720745.1 Candidatus Limnocylindrales bacterium | reverse complement strand
CCAGTGGCACGCCGCGCCGCTGGATGCCCACGAGCGCCAGGCCGGACGCCCCGCCGTGCTTCTCCACGATCTCGTGGCTGACGCGCACCAGGGCCCGCCGCACCTCCTCGGCGGTCATGATCCGCCGCGCGCTCTCTGTCAAGTCGTCAGGATAGCGGTCGGTCAGAAGGCCGGTAGGCCGGTCGAGACATCGAACTCGCGGATGCGCAGGCTGCCGTAGCCGCGCGGCCCCCAGGTCCGCAGGCGCAGCTCACCGTCCGGTCGATCCTCCGCCGGTGCCACCCAGGCGACGCGATCCTCGCCCAAGGTGAACGAGCGGCGAGCCAGGGTCGGCGCAAGGAGCACGGTCTCCTCGTCGATCGACGCGCTCGAACGATCCACGCGCAGAACGGCCAGCTGGCCCCAGGCTGCGCCGGGCGTCTCGGTCACCCAGTAGCCGAAGGCACTGGAGTCCGCGGACCAGCGCACCTGCCACTCGCGGACGGGATCAGCCGCGACATCACGTCGTGGCTCGACGGGCACCCCGTCCCCGCCTGGTTCTCGGGTGGCGAGTGGGGAGCCCTCGACGAGAGGTCCGGTGGCGTCCGGCGAGGCGGCTGACGAAGTCGTCGGCGACGTGTCGGGCGAGGTGTCCAGCGAGGCCGCCGGCGACAGGTTCGGCGTCTCCTCCGCAGCCCGACTCGCCCAGCGCTTCTCCCTGGCTTCGCGTCGCGCCTTGGCCCGGGCAGGATCGGCCACCGTGGCGGGAGCTTCGGCGCTGGCGGGAGCTTCGGCCTTGGCGGGAACTTCGGCACTGGCGCTCGCGCCCGCGCCCGTGTCTGGAGCTCCGCTGCCCAGCGACCCGCCGCCCTGACCCGCCGTGCTGTCGCCGGGGACGAGACTCGTCGGGGCGAAGGGATCGATGGCGCGCCACTCGATCATGGAGAGCGCGCCGTGGATGGGCTGCACGGCCAGGCCCTCGCTCTCGAGGTCCCCATGCCAGGTGATGGCGAAGCGGCCACTGGGATCGACGGCTGGCAACCAGCCGCCATCACCCTCGACGAGTCGCTCGAGGCCGGTGCCGGGATCGATCACGACCGTCACCGCACGGATCGCCCCCGCCGTCTCCACGGTCTCCGGCCGGCTGACCACCACTCGTTGACCGGCCCACGACGCGAAGTACGAGGCCCCGTCATCGGTCAGCTGTTGCGCCCGCGCGTCGCCGCTCCGCCAGGTGTAGACGTCGGGCCCGCCGCTCGCGTCGGCGGGCATCGCGCTGAAGGCCAGCATCTCTCCGTCGGACGACCATGACGGCGGAGCACCGACCACCCGCACATCTTCCAGGACCGCCTGCAGGGCGGCCGGCACCGGCGAGATGGAAGGGATGTCGGCCGAGGGGCTTCCGAGCAAGGGGTCCCCGACCGCCGGCAGCTCGCTCGACGACAGGAGGCCGGTCCCGGGGGCAGACGCGCTCGGCGACGTGCTCGCCGACGTGCTCGACGAAGCTCCAGATGATGGTGCGTGGTCCGGCTCGTCCGATGGCCGGTCCGGATGGTCGGATCTCGATGGTTCGACGCCGTCATGCGAGGGCAGTCCTTCGGGAGGGTCATCGGAGGCGGGAGGGTCGGTCCCATCGATGCCGTCCGGCGTCCTATCGGCCGCGCTTACCGACGGCGACACCGGGGAGGATCGCACCACCGGACCGTCTGACCTAAGCGGGCCCACGAAGGGCGGGACGGGATCAAGGAAGCGCTGCAGCGTGACCACCGACACCGTGTCGTTGCCCATGTCGTCGATGGTCAGCAGCGCCAGCCGGCCGTTGGCCGCGTGCAGGTCCAGGCTGACGGCGGTCAGTTCGCCCGGCGCCGCGACCAGGCGCCGGTGCGTGGTCGAGACCTCGGCACAGTCGATAGAGGCCGGCGGGCAGACGCGGTCGACGGTCGTCTGGTAGATGGCCAGACCGGCCGGCGTGAGCTCCACGAAGGCGAGGGCCTGCGTGGGCACCCCGAAGGGCGTGGGTAGGGCCACGACCGGATCATCGGTCGCCTCGAGATCGTCGCGGGAGGTGCCGAACTGCGTGCCCACCACGGCCACGCCCAGCACGAGGCTGGCCAGGGCCGAAAGCATGAGCGCCGGCGAGTCAGCCCGCCGCGCACGACGATCCGAGCGCAGCCGGCGGCTGGTCGATGGCCGGCGGGCGATCTCGCGGTCCAGCGCGGCGGCGGTGCGCGCCCAGAGGTCGCGTGGCGGCGGGAGCGGGTTCATCGAGCGCAGCGCGAGTCGGTCGCGCAGGTACGCCCGTTCCGCCATGCGGCAGGGCGGACAGATGGCCAGATGCGCGCGCAGGCGCACCGTCGCATCGCGGGGCAGCACTCCGTCAAGCCGCTCGGAGATCAGCTGACGGAAGGGCAGGTGCGGGTCGACCGCGTGCTTCATGGGCGATCCACGCGATCCCGGCGAGTCGACGTCGCTGCGCGACCCCGCGTCGGCTGACTCTCGGCCACGGCAGTGCGTGCCCGCTCGACGCTCAGCGCCTGGCGCAGGGACTCGCGGGCGCGGGTCAGGACGGCACGTGCCGCGACATGGGAGACGCCCAGCGCCTGGGCCAGCTCGATACCGGTCAGCTCGTGTACCTCCGAGAGCAGCAGCGCCATGCGCTGCCGTTCGGGGAGAGCGGCCAGGGCGCGCTCCATCTCTCCCGTAAGGCGCCCCCGCAATGCGACGTCCTCGGCGGACGGGTCGGTGCCGCGTGATTCACCGGTCCAGGGCACGAACCGGACGATGCGCCGGCGCCGCAGCTCATCGAGTGCCGTGCGCCCGGCGATCTGATAGAGCCAGGGACGTGCCCGCGCCGGGTCCAGCAACGTGTCGTAGGCTCGAAAAGCCTTCACGAACGTCTCCTGGGTGAGATCCGCTGCCAGCTCGTCGTCGCGCAGCATCCGGCACAGATAGGTGTAGATCTCGGCATGGTGCTCCGCGTAGAGCTCTTCGACGCACGCTCGGGCGCCTGCCTGGTCGGTCATCGTCTCGCGGATCCCCCTGGCCCGAGCGGGTCCTGTCCCCTCGGACCGAGGTGGGTCACGGCCGTGAGACTCCCACCGATCGCGCCGCCTGGGTGCAGGCGCGGTCTGCTTGCCTGAGACGGGTGGGGGCGCCCTGATGTGACGCGGCGCGCTGCCATGCGGTCGGCGCGGTGCGCAGTCACCGTGCGCCTTCGCGGGGGAACTCGTCCCAGCCACGGCCACCGACCGGCACCTCGATCGACCCATCGGCCCTTAGCGTGGTCTCAGCGAGGGACGCGCCCTTGGCCGCCGTCTGGCGGCGTGTCGCCGCCAGAAGCTCCTCGACCGCCTCTTCCGGGCTGACCGGGTTGACGGGCAGGCCCGTACCCAGCTCCAGCCCGGCGATCTCGCGCAGTCGCGGATGGATCTCCCAGTGCCAGTGATATGTCTCGTCCACGCGCTCGCGCAGCGGCGCCGTGTGCAGCACAAGGTTGTAGGGCGGCCCGTCGAGCACGGAGAGCATCGCCAGGACCTTCTGGAGGGTCTCTGCGGCGCTGCTGATCTGCTCGTCGGTGGCGCGCCCGAAGTCGGCGTCATGGTGGCGGGGCACGATCCACAGCTCGAACGGGGAGCGCGAGGCATACGGCGCGAAGCAGACCGAGGCGGCGTCCTGCCAGACCACTCGCTGGCGATGAGCCACCTCGTCCCGCACCAGCCGGCAGTAGGGGCAGACACCCTCGCGGATCAGGTAGCGGGCGGCACCTCCCAGCTCCTCCCCGATGCGATGCGGGATCTGCGGCAGGTCGTAGAAGTCGAGGCACAAGTGGTCCGTGCGAGCGCCTGCCTGGGCGCCCCAGTTCTGCACCACCTGGAGGTAGTCGGTCTCGCCCGCGGCCCGGGCACCCGCCACGGCATCGCGAGCGCGCGCCAGCATCTCGGTCACGATGGTGGCCCGCTCATCGGCCAGCGACTCATGGTGACCGGGCGGCGCGACGATGGTCTGCCACGAGCCACAGTCGCCTACCAGGCCCAGGCCGGGACCACGCTCGTCATGGCCGGACTCGCGCGACTCGCGCTCGGTGCCCGCCACGCTGAAGGCCTGCGGCTTGAGCGCGCGCACCCGGACGCCGTCGCCCGGCGGTTGCTCACAGTTCTGACACCGGGCGCCTGACTCTGACACGGGGCGGGCGGCGACCTGGAAGCGCTGCCGCTCGAACTCGCGGTCGACCACGACGGCCACCCACCAGCCGGTGATGACATCCTTGCGGAGCTCGAACAGACCACCCGCCATCGACGCACCATAGCAGGCAGGCCGAGGGCCTCCGTGGCCCGGAGGAGGCGCCGCGCTAGGCTGCGCCGGCGACCACTGCGCGGCGTTCATGGGAGAGGCGCGCACTCTCGCCCGCCGCGTCGTCCAGACGACGTCGAAACGCGGCCTCGAACCTGCCGGCCGCCTCCGCCACGCTCTGCGTCGAGGGTCGCGCTGCCGTGGCCGACCAGCCGGCTTCATGGCTTATGGAGGTCACCTCGATGTCGGGCAGGCCGCAGGGGTCGATCAGCTCGAAGTCGGCCAGGGAGGTCGTGACGTTCAGCGCGATGCCGTGATAGCTGACGCCGCGCTCGACGCGCAGGCCGAGGGCGCCCAGTTTGCGCGGCCGCCCGTCGTCGATGGCAGACCAGCAGCCGGGAAAGCCCTCGCGTCGCATGGCCTGGACCCCGTAACTGGCCGCCGTGTCGACCATGGCCAGCTCCATGGCCCGGACGAACGGGCGGAGAAGCAGTCCGCGTTGGGCCAGGTGGACGATGGGGTAGGCGACCAGTTGGCCCGGACCGTGATACGTGACCTCGCCGCCGCGCTCCACGCGGATGATCTCGATGCCGCGTTCTGCCAGCAGTTCCGCGTTGGCGCGCACATGCGCAGGGCTGGCGTGGCGGCCCAGGGTCAACACGGGGTCGTGCTCCACCAGCAAGAGATGATCCGGGATGCGTCCGGCGGCGCGTGCTGCGACCAGTGCGTGCTGGCGCTCCCAGGCGACGCGATAGTCGGTCCGACCCAGCCACTCGCTGTGGAGCTCCATCCCCGGACGATAGCAGGGCGCTACGGCTGTCTCGTTCGGCCCACCCGGCCGCCGATCCGCCGCGATCAGGGCAGCAACTGGCGCAGCGCGAAGACCACGTTGGCCGGCCGCTCGGCGAGGCGGCGCATGTACCACGCGTACCATGACTCGCCGTAGGCCACCAGGCTGTAGGCCGGATGCCCGGCGGCAGCGAAGCGGATCAGCTCGTCGCGCCGGATGCCGTAGAGCATGTGGACCTCCAGCACGTCCCTCGGTACACCGGCCGCCCCCGCCATGAGCGTGATGCGCTCGATGAGGTCGCTGTCATGGGTACCCAGGGCCAGGCGTGCCCCTCCGTCGCGTGCCGCCTCGGCCAGCGAGACGGCGAGGGCCTGGTAGTTGCCATCGACCGCCGTCCGTGAGCGATAGGCGAGCCTCAGGGGCTCGTCGTAAGCGCCCTTCACCAGGCGCACGCACGGTCGCAGGGGCAGGATCCGCTGCAGGTCCGCGGCAGTCCGCTTGAGATAGGCCTGGAGACAGATACCGACCCGCTGGTGGTCGCACTTGAGTCGCCCGTAGAGCGCGACCGTGGCTTCGGTGTAGGCGGAACCCTCCATGTCCAGCCAGAACCAGGTGCCTGCCTCCTGCGCGTGTCGGGCGAGCTCCCGGCAATGCCGCTCGCAGGCGGCCGGATCGATGTCCAGCCCGAGCTGCGTGGGCTTGACGGAGATCTCGATGGGCCGGCCGCGCGCGCGGCCGTGCTCCAGGACCTCGTGGTAATGCGCGGCGACCTCATCGGCCTGGGCCAGCTCCGTGAGGTTCTCGCCGAGGCGCGTGAAGAGGACGCCGAAGCCGGCCCCGTTCTCCCCATCGGCCGCGGTCAGCGCGTCGGCCAGACGCTCGCCGGGCAGGAACCGACGCACGGCCCGTTGGGCGAAGGGCAGCCTGGGTAGGTGCTCCTTGAGCCATCGATCCCGAGCCATCCAGAGCAGCACGCGGCGCATGTTCCCTCGCTTGCGGACGGCCGCATGGTGACACGGCCATTGTCCGGGATGCGGCGACGGGGTAGAATCGCCTACTCTCCGGCGGGAGTAACTCAGTTGGCAGAGTGTCTGCTTCCCAAGCAGAATGTCGAGGGTTCGAATCCCTTCTCCCGCTCCAACTTCCTGGATATGGGCAGCCGGACCGTCATCGTCCAGCCCCAACGGAGAACAACAGCGCCGCGTGCGGATCAGATG
>JBBJNS010000119.1:0-6279 GCA_037720745.1 Candidatus Limnocylindrales bacterium | reverse complement strand
CTGGAGCGGCAGGAAGGCGCCGCCCGAGTCGACCAGGTAGATGCAGGGCAGTCGGTCGGCCAGCGCGATCTCCTGCGCGCGCAGGTGTTTCTTGACGGTCATGGGGTAGTAGGTGCCGCCCTTGACCGTTGCGTCGTTGGCCACGATGACGCACTCCACACCGGAGACGCGACCGATGCCGGTCACGATGCCTGCGCCCGGTGCCTCGTCGTCATACAGGCCGGTGGCTGCCAACGGGCTCAGCTCCAGGAACGGTGCGCCCGGATCGAGCAGCCGGTCGATGCGCTCGCGGACGGGCAGCTTGCCGCGCTCTCGGTGTCGCGCGATGGAGCGCGTGTCGCCGCCGGCCCCGCCCTCCGTCAGCGCCGCGGTCCGCGCGCGGAGGTCAGCCACCAGCTCGCGCATCCCGCGCGTGTTGGCGCGCGCCTCCTCGCTGGAAGGATCGACGCGAGTCCGGAGCGTGCTCACGGCGTTAGGGTACGGCTCATCCGTCCCCAGCGAACGTGGCTAACGTGCATATCCGGTCGATCGTATCCAGGCCTCCCACGCTCACGAAGCAGCGCTCGACGCCTCGGTCCGACCAGGCGCCCAGGACGGCTAGCGGGTCCAGGGGCCAGCTGTCCCATGACCAGTCGGCGAAGACGGACACCGTCAACGATCGAGGCGAGCGACGCGCCAGGTCGAGCGCCTCCTCGATGAGGCCCGGTGTGTCGTAGACGTTGAGCTCGTCGGCGGATCCGGCTGCGGCACTAGTCGCACCCGCTCCGTGCGAGCGGCGATCGCGCCAAGCGCCGACCAGCCCGCCACGTAACCGTGCTCGGGGCTCGTGCGCCGCCGCCCAGGACGCCGCGCGCGAGCAGTGTGCCGATGCCCGCCGGGCCTAGCGGCTTGCTGTACAGATAGCCCTGTCCCAAGGTGCAATCGAGATCCGCCAGTCGCTTGGCCTGAGCGCGAGTCTCGATGCCCTTGCCCATCGTCTGCAGGCCGCGTTCATGTGCGATGGTCAGCAGTGCCTCGGCGAATACGCCATCTTGCTTGGCGCCAGCCGAGGTGGCTACGAAGGCAGCGTGCAGCTTCACGGCCGAGATGGGCAGACGCTTCAGATCCAGCAACGTGTCGCCTGCCCCGAAGTCGTCCAGCACCACCTGCACCCCCAGGGAAGCGGCCGCCTCGGCTGGCTCCTGGAGACGACCACAGCCGGGCGCCAGCTCGAGCATCAGCCACTCGGGCCTCACATCCGAGCGCTCCAGCGCCGCCTCGAGATGGTCGACGAAGCCGGGCGCGCTCAGCTGCTGGGCCGCGATGTTGACACTGACGGTCAGTGACGGGAGGCGCGAGAAGCCCAGATGCCACGTCCGAAGCTGGCGGCAGGCGGCCTCGATCACGCGCTCTCCGATGGGCACGATGAGTCCCGTCCCGGCAGCGATGGGCAGGTATTCCTCGACGGGGATGGTGCCCAGCAGCGGATGCCGCCAGCGCAACAACGCCTCTACGGCCGCGATGGCACCGCTCTGGAGGTCGATGATGGGCTGGTACTCCAGTCCGAAGTGATCTCCCTCGACGGCACGCTCGAGCTCTGTCCGAAGATCGATGGCGTCTCGCGGGAGCCGCGGAAGTCGCGCGTGTGGTTGTGCCATGACCTTCACCGTAGCATCCGCGCCGCTCCCCGCGCGGAGGTCGCGCGCGGACGCGTGCGATAATCGCGGGGCGCGATGTGACCGGGTCGGCTCGAACGGGCGAGGACCCCAGGGCCAGCCGAGCGGCACGTCGCCCCGAGAACCAGAGGTCCCCCCACCGTGAGCATCGACACATCCACCTGGGTCACCAAGAAGGGTCTGGCCCAGATGCTCAAGGGCGGCGTCATCATGGACGTCGTCACGTCGGAGCAGGCGCGCATCGCCGAGGACGCCGGCGCCGTCGCCGTGATGGCTCTCGAGCGCGTGCCCTCCGACATCCGTGCCACCGGCGGCGTGGCGCGCATGAGCGACCCGACCATGATCGAGGGCATCATGGCCGCGGTCAGCATCCCGGTCATGGCCAAGGCGCGCATCGGCCACTTCGTGGAGGCGCAGGTACTCGAGGCCCTGGGCGTCGACTACATCGACGAGTCCGAGGTCCTCACCCCGGCCGACGAGGTCAACCACATCGACAAGCACCGCTTCAAGGTGCCCTTCGTGTGCGGCTGCCGGAACCTCGGTGAAGCTCTCCGCCGGATCGCTGAAGGTGCCGCCATGATGCGGACCAAGGGTGAGGCGGGCACCGGCAACATCGTGGAGGCGGTGCGTCAGCTGCGCGACGTCACCGCTGGCCTGCGCCGTCTTCAGGGCATGCGCGAGGACGAATTGTTCGTGGCCGCCAAGGAGCTCCAGGCGCCACTCGAGCTGGTTCGTGATGTGGCGGCGGCAGGCAGACTGCCCGTCGTCAACTTCGTGGCCGGCGGCATCTCCACGCCGTCCGACGCGGCTCTCGTCATGCAGCTCGGCGCGGAGGGTGTCTTCGTGGGCTCGGGCATCTTCAAGAGCGAGGACCCCGCGCGCATGGCCAACGCCATCGTGCAGGCGACCACGCACTTCGAGGACGCCAAGATCATCGCCGACGTCTCCAAGGGCCTGGGCGCGCCGATGCGCGGCCTCGAGATGGCGACCATCCCGGAGGCCGAGCGACTGGCGGTCCGCGGCTGGTAGGCAGCACTACCCGCTCGGTCAGGCACACAGCACGGGTGGGCAGCCGATGAGGATCGGCGTCCTGGCGCTGCAGGGCAACTTCCGCGAACACCTCGACGTCCTGCGCGGGATCGGCGTGGAAGCCTTTCCGGTGCGTCTGCCGGTCGACCTCCAGGGCCTCAGTGGCCTGATCCTGCCCGGCGGCGAGAGCACCACCATGCGCAAGCTCATCGAACGGTGGGGTCTGCGCGACCCGATCCTGGACCTGGCGCGCCAGGGCGCACCCCTCTTCGGGACGTGCGCCGGGATGATCCTCCTGGCGCGCGACATCGTGGACGGCGACGAGCCGGTGCTGCCGCTCCTGGACGTCTCGGTCAAGCGCAATGCCTTCGGGCGGCAGCTGGACTCGTTCGAAGGGCAGGTGGAGGTGCCGGTCCTGGGCGACACGCCTGTTCACGGCGTCTTCATCCGGGCGCCGGTCATCGAGCGGGTGGGCGTGGATGTCGAGGTCATGGCCACGCTGGACGATGGACGCGTGGTGGCGGTCCGGGAGCGGAACATCGTGGCCACGGCCTTCCATCCCGAGCTGGCCGGCGAGACGCGTTTCCACCGGCTGGTGGCGACCATGGCCTCGGAGTTCCACGAGCCCGGCGAAGGCGTCAGCCGGCGGCACCACCCCACGCGGCGCGGGAGCAGGGACCGATGAGCCGTCGCGCGGGACGGGTTCGTTCGGCACGCTTGACTGACCTTTCAGCCGTGGGGGAGCTCTCCCGCCTCTCCCACACTCCGTCGGACGACGTGGACACGCGTGTCCGCTCCCTGGGACTGCCTGTCAGCGCACATGCCATCAGCGTCTTCAGCCTCTTCCGCATGCCGTTGGGCGCCTTCCAGCCGCACGACCAGCTGTACGTCTACGAGGACGAGCACGAGCTCATGGGCCTGGCTCGCGTCGAGCGTGAGCCACACCGTGACGAGTGGACCATCGTGGAACTTGACGCCGTGGATGAGGGCGAGGCCGGCGACATCCGGATGCGGCTGCTCCAGCACCTGCTGCGTGACGGCGGCAAGCGCGGTGCGGCGCGCGTGCACGTGGCCTGCGCCGATCACAGCGGCAACATCGAGCTGTTCATGCAAGGAGGCTTCGCACGCTACGGCGAGGAGCGGCTGTTCTTCCGGCCGCCGTCCGAGGCGCCTCCGGCCCAGTCGGCTCAGGCGCAGGCCGCCGCTGAGGGTATCCGCGAGGCCTCGCCGCTCGACGCGCTCCAACTCGACCGGTTGTATAGGGCCGTGACGCCGAAGCCGGTCGCGCGTATCGAGGCCTATCGCCTGCCGGACTGGGAGCGTCAGGGCTCCCACTGGCGCATCCCGCGCTCGGCGCTGACGCCCATCCTGCGCTTCGCCGACGTGGAGGCCTGGGTCCAGGACTGTCCGCCGCCGGCCGTCGAAGAGTTGGCCGCCTTCATGCAACTGGGCGTGGCTAAGGAGGATCAGCCGCACTACCTGCGCCTCATCTGCCGGCCCGATCATGATCCCGCGGCGCTCATCCGCTATGGTCTGGCCATCATCGGGGAGCGAAGCGGCACGGGCCCACATCGTCGTGAGCGCGATGTCATGCGGCGCGACCAGGGCATCGCCACCGTCGTGCGCACGTACGAATCGCCGCTCGACCGGCGCCTGGAAGAGGTCGGCTTCCGCCACCTCGCGGATGTGTCGTTGCTCGTTCGGGAAACGCTCGTTCGCGTCGCCGAACCAGCCCTCGTGCCGGCCATCCGATGACCGATCCGAGCCTCACTCCGGGAGAAGACGTGGTGCCCACCGAACGGCGAGAGATCACTGATGACCTCGACGCGCTCCTGGCGGCTCTCCCGCCGGAGATCCTCCAGCGTCTGCGCGCATTGCCCCCCGAGCGCGAGGTCATCGAGGTCATCATGGACCTGGGCCGTCGACCCGAGGCCCGCTTCGGCGGTGGCGGCGAAGAGGTGCTCCTTGACCGCGAGATCGAGGAGGCCGATCTCCAGTACGTGGTCGACCACATCGGCTCGTTCGGTGAGGACAACCGGGCGGGCATCGAGCGGACCCTCCACCGCATCAGCGCCATCCGCAACCGGAGCGGCAAGATCGTGGGCCTGACCTGCCGCATCGGGCGGGCCGTCTTCGGCACCATCGAGATCATCGGCGATCTGGTGGAGTCCGGAAAGTCGATCCTCATCATGGGCCGGCCGGGCATCGGCAAGACGACCATGCTGCGGGAGGCCGCGCGAGTGCTGGCTGATGACCTGGACAAGCGCGTGGTGGTGGTCGATACCTCCAACGAGATCGCCGGCGACGGGGACATCCCGCATCCGGGCATCGGGCGGGCGCGACGCATGCAGGTCCGTACGCCGGACCTTCAGCACGCGGTGATGATCGAGGCCGTGGAGAACCACATGCCGGAGGTCATCGTCATCGACGAGATCGGCACGGAGCTGGAGGCTGTGGCGGCGCGCACCATCGCTGAGCGCGGTGTCCAGCTCATCGGCACGGCGCACGGCAACAACCTGGACAACCTGATGCTCAACCCCACGCTCTCCGACCTCATCGGCGGCATCCAGAGCGTGACGCTGGGAGATGAGGAGGCGCGTCGCCGCCGCACCCAGAAGAGCGTGCTGGAGCGTAAGGCTCCACCGACCTTCGATGTCGTCGTCGAGATCCAGGATCGCGACCGGGTGACGGTCCACGCCGATGTCTCGGAGACCATCGACGCGCTGCTGCGCGGCGATGCCATCGCCCCCGAGCTCCGTCAGCGCGACGAGGGCGGCATCCACCGCACGCAGGCGCGACCACGACCGGGGCCCACCAACCAGATCCCCGGCGAACGCTTCGGCGGCCTGGTGGGCGCGTCCGGCGCAGCGCGCCGCCCTGAACCGGGCTGGCGACCCGGCGCCCGGGGAGCCGAGACCGGCCCTCGCGAGGAGCGCGGCTTCCGCCCCGGCTACCGGCCGGGCGTGAGCGGCGGCTGGCGCTCGCCGCGCGGCCGAGGGTCCCGCTCGACCGGGGGCACCGAACCGCGCCAGGCCTGGGACCCTGAACCTGCCGCACTAGCCTTCCAGGCTGGTGAGATCGCCGACCGCGGGCCCGTCGAGCGCGGATCGGTCGCGTTGCCCGAGCCGCGAGCGCGCGACGCGCGCGAGACGGCACGTCAGAGGGCCTGGCGCGAGTCAGCCTTGCGTGCCATGGAGCAGCAGGTCGGCGACGAAGCACCTTCCGATGGCGACGATGAGACCGATGAGCACGACCTGGAAGACGACGCTGAACTTCTGGCGGCCGCACCGTTCCCGCAGTCGTCATCGTCACTCGACGACGCCGCGGCCTTCGCCAGGGCACTCGATGAGGACCAGGGCGACGATGAGGTCCTGCGCCTGCCTGGCCAGCACGAGCGCTCGCTCGAGACACTCCGGGTGCTGGGCTTCGGCGTGAGCCGCAAGCGGTTGGAACAGGCCATCCGCGAGCTGCAGCTGCCCGTGCTGGTGGTGCGCGAGGCGGATGAGGCCGATCTGGTCATCACGCTGCGCAATCACTACCGCCAGAAGGCGCCTGCTCTGCGCGAGGCAGAGGAGCGGGGCCTGCCCATCTTCGT
>JBBJNS010000118.1:0-6290 GCA_037720745.1 Candidatus Limnocylindrales bacterium | reverse complement strand
CCGGGTTGCCGTACAGCTCCAGCCCCCGCAGCCACCAGGGACCGGCGGCCAGGAGGAAGCCGCCGATGAGCAATAGCGCAGCAAGCCGCCGGTAACGAGTCCTTACGGGAGGCCGGTCATCAGCCGACCGCCGTGTCGCCGCTTCTGCGCGTCGGTCACGTACCCAGGACAGCACGATGAAAAGGGCGATGGCGGCGATGGCGGGCAGCAGCGCCAGCTTGGTGGCAGCCATGAGTCCCAAGCCAAGCCCGACCAGCGCCGCGCGCCGGCGGTCCCATTCGGCCGAGGGAGCCACCGCCAGCGCCGCCGTCACGATGACCAGCGATGCTCCCACCAGATCGTTGTTCCGAAAGCCCGCCTGAAGCACCACCTTGGGCGCGATGAGGAAGGCCAGCCCCGCGATCCGTGCCTTCGAAGGCCCGAGGCCGGAGCGGCGCGCGAAGGCTGCGATGCCGGCCACGCCCAGGAACGCGAAGGGCAGCTGGGAGATGGCGGCCAGCGGTTCGCCACCGATGAGGTGCACCAGGCCGTAGACCAGCTCGGCGGATCCGGGGTGTGCCGGCGGGTAGCCGAAGATGGTGCTCAGGAAGGCCCCCAGCGAACCGTCCCGCCAGTACAGGATGGAGAGCGGGGCGTGGTAGCCCAGCTCGTCGAAGCGGTGCGGTGCCACCTGGAGGCTCACGCCGACAGAGGCGATCAGGGAGCACGGCGGCGACCGCGCCGAGCAGCCACGTCAAACGGCCTCGAGGCAGGCGCCGGCTGGTGGTGCGTGCTTGTGTCGCGGCGGTCGTGCGCGGGTCTGTCGCGGCCGCTGCCCAGGGTCGCCAACCTCGGCGGGCGAAGAGGACCATGGCGATCAGGCTGGGCAGGGCCGTCAGGGCGGGTCCGACGGGGGCCTGAAGCAGCGGTGCGCCGATGAGATCGCCCGTCCAGCCCAGCCAGGCCGCCGAAACGACGATCCAGCCGTACCACAGCAGACCCAGCGCGGGCAGCCGCTCGTAGCGGCGCAGGCGGCTGCCGTGCAAGCAGGCATGCGCAGCGAGCAGCGATACGGCAAGCAGGAAGACGGCCGACAGGGAAGCCGCCACATCCCCCGGGCCGGGACCGCACAGTGCGCAGACCGTGTCGATGCCCACGATCTCGCGGATGAGACGCGAGACGGGCGGGTGCACCACGACGTACGTGAGCAGGATCGCCGACATGAGTGCCACGGCGATCCTGCTGGTGCGGTCGCTCACGGTTCGTCCCGTGGGAGCGCGGCGCGAGTGGTGCCTGTCGTGGGGTGCCGGCGCCGTGAGACCGCCTCATCCGCTGATGCCACTGGGGGTGGCACTATCGAGGAAGCCCCGATGCCCAGAGGGCTGGATAAAGCCGATACGGGCTCTGGACGCTCCGTAACGCTACCCGGGGTGGCGTAAGCAGGGAAACCTCCCATCCCGCGCTGCGTAGCGCTACCCGGGGTGGCGTCAGCTAGGAAGTGGGTCCCATCTTGCTCTGGCACGGGCGGATGGTAGCGGGGTGCCCGTCGCCGGGAGTCCGAGCCCAAGGCTGTCGCTCCGGTACCCTGCGCGATGTGATCATCGTCCTTGGCCGACCAGCCCTCGCCGCCCCGACGGTCGCCGCCGCGGCAGGCGCCTCTCCGCCGATCGCCGCCCCGGCGCAGGGCCCTGACGATACGAGTGGCCTCCATGGCCTTGCTGCTCGGGTGGCCGTGGCCGCTGCGGCGATCGGCGCCGCGGTGCAGTTGGTCGGCTCCGTCGGTGATGATCGGGAGGGCGATGAGGTCATCATCCGCCTCGGCCGTGCCGGGGTGGGCCACGCCGCACTCCTGCGGGACCCAGCCGGTCGGACCCCTGTGGCCGGCCAGGAGCGCGAGCCGGCTCCACGGCTGGATGCCCAGGACGTGGAGCTGGGCCTGCGCTACCTTGCAGATGCCCGGGTCCTCATCCTTGCCGAGCCGCTGGAGACGGACGCGCAGCCAGTGGCGCTGGAGGCGGCGCGGTACCACGGTGCTGAGGTCATCGCTCTTGTGCCGTCCGGCTCGGTGCCCGATCCGGATGTCGCGGGAGCCGGCACGGTACTGGAAGCGCCCGAGGACCTGGAGGCCTTCGTGGACGTCGTGGCGCGGTACGCGGTCGGCCTGGAAGAGGGCAAGCCGGCGGCAGAAGCCTTCCTAGAGGCTACCGCCTCGACCGGCTGGGAGCGCGCCGAAGCGTGACGGTCGCCGCCCGCTCGGGAGGTGAGCTCACCCCGGGCGCTGAGGGTGACCTCGTCGCGGGCTCGGGGAGCGATCCCGCCGCCCTCGAAGGGCACGCGGAGCCGCTCGTCGTCTACGGGGCGCTCAGCGATCGGTACGACTTCGGTCCCCAGCATCCCCTGACGCCCCGACGGTTCGGGCCCGGGATCGACCTGCTTCGAGCGGCCGGCGCGACTCGCTTCCTCGCACCAGCGCCCGCCAGCGACGAACAGCTCCTGCGCCTTCACGACGGGCGCTACGTCGAGACCGTGAAGGCCTTCGCCCGAGACCCGGGCCGGCGAACCTCGGCGGGCATCGGACCCGGCGACTGTCCTGCGTTCGCCGACATGCATACGGTCTCGGGGGCCGTGGCCGGTGGCTCCATCGCTGCCATGGATCTGATCCTGTCCGGGGAGGAGAGGCACGTCTTCCAGCCGGGCGGCGGACTCCACCACGCGATGGCGGACCGGGCGAGTGGCTTCTGCATCTACAACGACGTCGCGCTGGCGGTGGCGCGCGCTCGCGACGCCGGTCACCGGGTCCTGTACGCGGACCTGGACGTGCACCACGGCGACGGAGTGCAGGCGCTCTTCTGGGATGACCCGGAGGTGCTTACGGTGTCCCTCCACGAGACGGGCGAGGCGCTCTTCCCCGGCACGGGCTTCGAGTCGGAGACGGGCGGGCCGGGTGCCCCGGGCACGGCCGTGAACGTGCCCCTGGAGCCGTTGTCGGGTGATGAGAGCTGGCGGCCGGCCTTCGAGATGGTCGTCCCTGCCCTCGCCGAGGCATTCCGGCCGAGCGTGCTGGTCAGCCAGCACGGCTGCGACTCCCATGCCTATGACCCGCTGGCGCATCTTCGCCTCACCACTGCCGCCTACGCGTCGGCGACCCGTGCCCTCGACCGGATCGCCCACGAGCGGTGCGAGGGGCGATGGTTCGCCACGGGCGGCGGTGGCTACGATGCGTACCGAGTGGTGCCGCGATCCTGGGCGCTGGTCTGGCTGGCGCAAGCCCACCGCGGTATCCCGCTGGAGATCCCCGCCACGTGGGCGGAACGTTGGGCGAGCGAGGCGTCGGGATACGACCAGGCACCGCTCCCTGACGCTTACCTCGATCCGGAAGACCTGGTCCAGCCCGAGCCCGAGGTCATGATCAGCGTGAACCTGCGGACGGCCGAGCGGGCGCTCGACCGGTCGCTCCACCTGCAAGGGAGTTCCTGATGTCGCAGACGACGGATAGCGTCAAGGTGCCTGGCGGCAGCCTCTACTACGAGGTCGAAGGCGAGGGGCAGGCGCTGACGCTCATCCACGCGGGGGTCGCCCACCTTCGGATGTGGGACGAGCAGGTGCCGGTCCTCGCTGAGCGGTACCGGGTCATCCGCTACGACACCCGTGGCTTCGGCAAGACCCGCAGCGAGGACGTCGAGTTCTCCAACCGGGCCGACCTTCGCGCGCTCCTCGACCATCTGGCCGTGGAGAAGACCCATCTGCTGGGAATCTCCCGCGGGGGATCGGTCGCCCTCGACTTCACGCTGGAGGTCGCCGAGCGGGTGCGCTCCCTGGTGATGGTCGCCTCCACGCCCGGCGGCTTCGAGCATGAAGATGCCGAGCTGGACTCGCTCTGGACAGAGATGGAGCGGCTCTACGAGGCGAAGGACTGGGCGGCATTGGTCGAGATGGAGACCGCGCTCTGGACCGACGGACCCGGCCAGCCCACCGACCGCGTGGACGGGGGGATGCGGCGCAGGATGGTGGACTGGAACCTTTGGAACTATCGCGCCGACCCGGGCGAGGGCAAGCCGCAGACGCTGGACCCGCCGGCCGTGGGGCGCCTGGCGGAGGTGTCGGTGCCGACGCTCGTGATGTGGGGCGACCTGGACGAGAGCGGCGTGCTGGCCGGGAGCGCTGCGTTGGTGGCCGGCATCCCCGATGTTCGCTCGCACGTCTTCCCGGACGTGGCTCACATGGTGAGCCTGGAGCGGCCCGAGGAGTTCACGCAGCGCGTCCTGGAATTCCTCGACTCGGTGGACGCGGCCGGCGGTTGAGCTGGCGGTCCTTCGGCGTGCGCCTCGCTGATCGGCCAGGCGACCGAGGTCGACGACTTGTCACGATGAACGAACAAGCGGAGGCCCCGCGCACGGATGTGACCTGCATGGACGGGCGCGTTGAGCGCGAGATCACGCTCGATGAGCGCGCCGGACCTCGCGACACGCTTGTTCACGTCGCACGACATCGTCCGCGGCCCGACCGGATGAAGCCCGTACGACTCCGGAAGCGGCACGAAGTCGACGATCCGGGCTGGGCTGTTCGGTGATCGTGACGAATCGCCCGGTTGGCGTGAGAGCCTGCCGCTCGCCGCTTCGCGGCAGAACCGACCGTCCGTTCGGTTTCTGACTCCCGGCCTATACTCGCGGTCCAGTGGCCCGCCGTCCCCGAATCGCCCCGCCGACGCCCGAGCCGGTCGATCCTCCGACGCCCGAGCCGGTCGATCCGCTCGCGCCGTTCCACCCTGCCACGCGAGCCTGGTTCGAGTCGTCCTTCGCTGAGCCGACCGATGCGCAGGCGCAGGGCTGGCCGGCCATCTCCGCGGGCGAGCATGCGCTCATCTGCGCACCCACCGGGTCGGGCAAGACGCTGGCCGCGTTCCTCTGGTGCCTCGACCGGCTCATGGCCGAGCCACCGCCGGACGACCCGCTGCGGCGCCTTCGCGTGCTCTACGTCTCACCGCTCAAGGCGCTGGTCCACGACGTGGACCGCAACCTGCGTTCGCCGCTGGCCGGCATCGCGCTCGCGGCTCAGCGGCTGGGTACCACATCACAGGACGTACGCGTGGGGATGCGCACCGGTGACACGCCGGCCGACGAGCGTCGCGCCTTCGGCAAGCATCCCCCGGACATCCTGGTCACCACGCCCGAGTCGCTCTACCTCCTGCTGACCTCCCAGGCGCGCGAGGCGTTGCGCGGCATCCGCTGGGTCATCCTCGACGAGATCCATGCCCTGGCCGGCACCAAGCGCGGCGCTCACCTGGCACTCTCGCTGGAGCGGCTGGAGACGCTCACGGAGCAGCCGCCGCAGCGCATCGGCCTATCCGCCACGCAGCGGCCGCTCTCCGCCGTGGCGGGCTACCTGGGCGGCCGGATGGCGGCGGCCTCAGATCCGGGGGGCCTCGCGGTCGCGCCCGACCAAGGACCCGCTGCCCAGCGTCCGGTGACCATCGTCGATGCCGGGGTGCGCAAGGCGCTGGAGCTGCAGGTGGTCGTCCCGGTCGAGGACATGAGCCGCCTGGGAGAGCCCATCCCGCTGGAAGAGGCACCCGGCGGACCGGCCGCAGCGGGCGAGCAGCGCACCAGCATCTGGCCGGCCATCCATCCGCGGATCCTGGAACTCATCCGAGCCCATCGCAGCACCATCATCTTCACCAACAGCCGTCGCCTCGCCGAGCGGCTGGCGCAGCGCCTCAATGAGCTGGCCGGCGAGGAGCTGGTGCGTGCCCACCACGGCTCGCTTGCAAGAGAACAGCGCGTCCAGATCGAGGAGGCGCTCAAGGAAGGCCGCCTGCCGGCGCTGGTGGCCACGAGCTCGCTGGAGCTGGGCATCGACATGGGCGCCGTGGACTTGGTCATCCAGGTGGAGAGCCCCACCAGCGTCGCGCGCGGGCTGCAGCGAGTGGGTCGGGCGGGTCATCAGGTGGGTGAGCCATCGCGCGGCGTCATCTTTCCCAAGTATCGCGGCGACCTGCTGGAGTGTGCCGTGGTGACGCGGCTCATGCACGAGGGCGCCATCGAGCCGACCGTCGTGCCGCGCAATCCGCTGGATGTGCTCACGCAGCAGCTCGTGGCCACCGCCGCCGATCGCGCTTGGAGCGTGGGCGACCTGTACGCCCTGGTGCGCCGCGCCGAGAACTTCGCGGAACTGGGCCGCGACACGTTCGAGTCCGTGCTGGGCATGCTCGCCGGGCAGTATCCGGCGGACGAGTTCGCCGAGTTGAAGCCGCGCCTCATCTGGGATCGCGTGGCCAACACCGTCCAGGCGCGCCGCGATGCCCGGACCGTGGC
>JBBJNS010000015.1:0-22165 GCA_037720745.1 Candidatus Limnocylindrales bacterium | reverse complement strand
CGGTTCGCTCTGTCGATTCCAGCCAGGTTGGCATATCAGGGTCTACCGAGCCTCAAACCGCTTGCGCCCCGCGAGTCAACCAGCCTATCGGCTAGCGTCCACGCTCACAACCAGCTCGCAGGGCCGTCATCGGTGGCTTCCCGAGCCGCGTTGAGTGGTGCGTCAAGCCCTTGGGCGCGCGTTGCCCGCTGGATGCCAATGTCACTGGAATGAGTCGGCCACGTCGGGCGCGGCACCGGCCTCATAGCCGCAGCGTGAAGCGGATGTTCTCCCACTCGGTGGCCAGGCCGTAGATCCCCGCGGCGATGAGCAGCACGCCCGCCACCCGTTCCAGCGCGTCGTGGCGCGCCAGCACCCAGCGGACCAACGCCTGGCCGCGCGCTGCAGCCAGCAGCGATAGCCCCACCAGCGGCAATCCGAAGCCGAGGCCAAAGACGAAGAACCGGCCTATCTGCGCCAGCGTGTCGGTGGCACCGGTGGAGATGGCCAGCAGCGCGAAGAGGAAGGGTCCCGCACAGGGCACGGCCACCGGACCCAGCATCAGGCCGTAGACGAATGCCTGGCCGTAGGGGTTCTTGACCAGCGGGATGCGCGCGCTGGGCATCTTCTCGAACGGGTTACGCCCGGACAGCAGCAGCACGCCCAGCGCGATGACCGCCAGATACACGATCGGGATGACGAGCAGCAGGAACTGTCCCGTCGCCAGGCTCAGCAGTCGGAGCAGGAAACCGATGGCCACCATCGTGGTGAGCACGCCGGCCAGCACCAACAGCCCCAGAAGTCCGGCCGCTCGTCGTCCCGCGATGGCGCCGCTGTTCGAGGCGAGATAGGCGATGAAGCCAGGGTAGAGCGGGAGCAGGCAGGGACTGGCCGCGCTGAAGAGCCCTGCCGTGAACAGCAGGACCAGTTCGGGCATGAACGCCTACGCGCCGTGCTGCTGGGCCAGCTCGGCGATGCGTTCCTGGCTCTTGTGCCCGAACTCCGTGAGGGTGACCGAGCCGTCCGTGCCGATGACGATGACCGGCGTCGACGGCGGACTCAGCACCTGTGCACCGAAGGCGTCGGCCAGGGCGCGGGAGAGGTCCACGCCGGCGATGGCGTAGGTGAACGGGAACTCGTTCTCGTCCGCGAAGCGGGCCAGCATCTCCGGTGTCTCGTTGGGGTCCACGTCGATGGCCACCCAAGTGACGCGGGACGGGTCGAGACCGGCCACGGCTTCCTTGGCGGTCTCCTGCTGCGCGCGGCAACTGCTGCACCAGACGGCCATCGGCTCGACGAACACGACGCGGTCGCCTGAGTCGGCCAGCGTGAAGGTCTCGCCAGTGCGCACATCGGTCAGGGGGATGGTCGCCCACGCAGGGACGGCGATGCCGGAGTCGGACGGGGCGGACGAGACGCCAGGGGAGGTTGCTCCGGGCGGCGATGCAGTGGGCGAGCGGCTGGCGTCGTCCGTGGCGGTCGGCTCCGTGGCGGCTGGTGTGGTCGAGGCTGCG
Organism: Candidatus Limnocylindrales bacterium; assembly: GCA_037720745.1. Taxonomy (GTDB): domain Bacteria; phylum Chloroflexota; class Limnocylindria; order Limnocylindrales; family CSP1-4; genus Palsa-1032. The sequence continues at coordinate 20,672 of JBBJNS010000015.1, read as the reverse complement.
GCGGAAGGCATCGCGGCGGGAGAGTCGCGGGGCGGGACCAGGGTCGAGCCACTGCCGCTGCCACCGGCGCAGGCCGTGCCGATGAACGCAGCCAGGATGAGGACGATGGAGGGTCGGATGGGTCGGAGCATGAAGTCCCCTTGCAGGGCCGCAGGGTTGGTGGCGGCGCTTACGAGTCCATACGTCGCGCGGCCATCATCCGGACCTACCCGGACTTGACCGGACCGGCGCGACCCCGTCGACTTGTCACGATCAACGAACAGGACGGCGCCGCCAGGCTATCTCCGCTGCACCCTTGGAGGAACGGTGGCTTGGGGGAAGCGCCCGGGCACACTTCGGAACGAGCATCGAGCGTGGCTGCCAGGGGGCCGACCGGAGCAGGCAGCGGCGGGGTGAGCGCTCAGCGGCCGGAACGCCGTCCTGGAGACCTCCGCTGTTCGTTCATCGTGACGATTCGGACCTCTAGATCGGGATCGCTCGACGCGCGGCCACTCCGGTCAGCCAGCGCGCCAGGAGCGATGGGCCGTCGTCGGTGAGGATCGATTCCGGGTGGAACTGGATGCCTTCCACGGGATGCGTTCGATGGCGGACGCCCATGACGAGGCCGTCCGGCGACCAGGCAGTGAGGGCCAGCTCCTTGGGCAGGCTCGAGCGCTCGATGGCCAGCGAGTGATAGCGCGCAGCGCTCAAGGGTGAAGGAGCACCGTCGAAGACGCCGCCGCCCTCGTGCAGGACCGGCGAACGCTTGCCATGCACCGGCTCCACCCGAACGACGTCTCCGCCATACGCCACTCCTATGGCTTGGTGCCCCAGGCAGACCCCCAGCGTCGGGACGCTGGGTCCGAGCGCGCGGACGAGGTCGACCGAGATGCCGGCCCGCTCCGGACGTGACGGCCCGGGCGAGATGACGATGCCATCGGGCGGATCGGCCGCGATGGCCTCCACGGTCGTTTCGTCATTGCGCACCACCTCCACGTCCGCCCCCGACGTGGCCAGGAGCTGGTAGAGGTTCCAGGTGAACGAGTCGTAGTTGTCAAGGAGGAGGATGCGAGTCATGCCTCCCGCTCTCCCCGCCGCGCGTCCGCCTCGGCCAGTGCCGCCAGCACGGCTCGCGCTTTGGCGGCCACCTCGGCGGACTCTCGCGTCGGGTCCGAGTCGGCCACGATGCCCGCGCCGGCATGTACGAACGCGGTGCCGTCGCGCAAGACCACGCTGCGGATGGTGATGGCCGCCTCCACGTCGCTCGGTGAGAAGAACCCGATCGCGCCGCCATACGGCCCGCGACGCTCGCCCTCCAGCTCCGCGATGGCCTGCATGGCTCGGACCTTGGGAGCGCCACTCAGCGTGCCGGCGGGGAAAGTGGCACGCACCGCGTCGAACGCGTCGAGCCCGTCGCGCAGCCGGCCGCGCACCTCGGAAACCAGATGCATCACGTGCGAGTACCGCTCCACGGAGTAGAGCAGCGGCCACTCCACGGTACCCGTCGCCGAGACGCGCCCCACGTCGTTGCGGGCCAGATCGACGAGCATGGCGTGCTCCGCCAGCTCCTTCTCGTCGGCCAGCAGGTCCGCCTCCAGCTCGGCGTCCCGCACCGGGTCATCGGAGCGCGGCCGCGTCCCGGCGATGGGCCGAGTGACGATCTCGCCGCCGCGTGCCCGCACCAGAAGCTCCGGCGATGCCCCCAGGAGGGCTCGACCGGCGCCCAGGTCGATGAAGAAGAGGTGCGGCGACGGGTTGATCCGCCTCAGCGCCCGATACACGGCCAGCGGCGCGGCAGCGCAAGGCATCGTGAAGCGTCGCGCCAGCACCGCCTGGAGCATCTCGCCGGCGCGGATGTCGGAGACCAGGGACGCGACGCCGGACTCGTAGCGAGCGGCATCCTCCTCGGCGGTGGTGGCGCCCGTCCCGCCTGCAGGCTCGGCACCGGCCGGGGGAGCGTTGACGCGGCGACCGCGTTCGAGGCGCACAGGGCGCTCCGCCTGCGAGGGTCTGGCCAGTAGCTCCGCCACCCCCGCCAGCCTGTCGTCCGCGTCCCCTTCGTCGATGGTCGCCAGGGTCGCCGACTGGGCCAGGTGGTCGAAGATGATCACGACCTCGGGCAGGTGGAAGCAGGCCTCCGGTAGTCCGACCGGATCAGCTTCGGGAACGGGCAGCCGCTCCCAGCGCGCGGCTGCCTCGTACGCCAGGTAGCCCACGCCCGCCGAGAGCGGAAACGGAAGACCGGGGTCGCTCGGGATGGCCGGCAGCACAGAGCGCAGCGCATCCAGCGGGTCGTCGGCGGGGAAGCGCTCCACCTCGCGACCGTCCGCGGCGCGGATCACGGCCGTGGAGGCGTCCACGGTGAGCGTCCGGCCGCGCACGCCGACCATGGAGTAGCGCCCGTAGCGCGCCCCGCCCTCGACGCTCTCCAGGATGAAGGCCAGTCGATCGCCCAGGCGCAGCGCGGCGGAGACGGGCGTCAGCGTGTCGGCGCTCCACTCGACGGAAACGACGCCGCTCCCGCCCCGCGGCACAGCCGGCGCGATCACGCATGCTCCCCGGCGCGCGCGATGAGAAGGTCGACCGCCTCGAGATACCCTCGCCAGCCGCGCCCGATGACCTGCCCAGCCACGACCGGCTCCAGCACGGATATGCGCCACGACTCCCGGGCGCGGATGTCGCTGATGTGGACCTCGATGACGGGCCGCTCGGCGGAGACGATGGCATCGTGCAGGGCGTAGCTGGTGTGTGCCAACGCGCCCGGGTTCATGATCACGCCGTCGTAGTCGCGCTGCTCCAGGCGGTCGATGAGGGCGCCTTCGTGGTTGGTCTGGAGGGCATCGACCTGCGCGCCCTGCGCCTCAGCATGCGCGCGGACGGCCTCGACCACCTCCGCCAGCGTGGTCGTGCCGTAGGTCTCAGGCTCGCGGTGGCCCAGGCGGCCGAGGTTGGGTCCATTCAGCAGCAGGATCCTCATGGCGCGTCCTCGTTCGGGGTGATGCGGCTCAGCGCTCGCTCCAGCTCGACGTCCGACACATCATCGACCTCCGCCACCCGACCGACCTCGATGGGCAGGATCCACCGCTGGCGGCCTACGCGACGCTTCTTGTCGCCTTGTAGAGCCTGGCGAACGGCCGATGCGTCGAACCGGCGGTGAAGCGCGAAACCCAACGCTGCGAGGAGGGCGTCGATGCGACCTGCGAAGCCCTGCTCTGCGCCGCGGTTCTCCGCGATGGCCGCCACCGCTCGGATCCCCAGCACCACAGCCTGGCCATGTGGCAGTCGATAGCCGCTCTCGATCTCTAGTGCGTGGCCCAGCGTGTGACCCAGATTCAGCGTACGCCGCTCGCCCGACTCGTACGGATCGTTGGCCACGATACGCAGCTTCAACCTGACGGAGCGCTCCACGATGGCGTAGCGGGCCGCCTCGTCCGGGTCGCGGGTCCTGAGTGCCGCGGCCCCGCGCTCCTCGATGAGCCGCCAGAGTGCAGCGTCCCCGATGAGCGCCGACTTCAGCGACTCGGCCATCCCGTCCAGAAGGCGGGCCTGGGGAAGAGTGCGCAGCGAGGCCACGTCCGCGATGACCGCGACCGGGGGCCAGAACGCCCCCGCCGCGTTCTTGGCACGTGCCAGGTCCACGGCAACCTTGCCGCCCAGTGCGGCATCGGCCTGGCCCAGCCATGTCGTGGGCACGTGGATGAGCGGCGCTCCCCGGTGGTAGAGCGCTGCGGCGGTCCCGCCCAGGTCCGTGGTCGTGCCGCCGCCCACGCAGATCCAGGCGTCCTCGCGTTCCGCCCCGAACGTCGCAGCCCGCTCCAGCAGCCGCTCGACGGCGCGCAGCCGCTTGCCTCGCTCGCCGCCGCGGACGGTGAGCAGCCGCTCCCCTGGGAGCGCGGCCATCAGCTCCGGGAGCGCCGCGGCCGCCAGTTCGTCAGCCACGACGACCGGGATGCCTGTGGACAGACCCTCGACGATGCCGCTTATCGCGGCTCTATCCAGATCGCGTCCGAGGACGATCCGTGCGTGCGCAGCTCCCATGGGATGGCCACGCGGCTGCTCCGCGTCGAAGAGGCGCCGAGCGCGTGGTGTGTCTTGCGTCTTGGGACCATCCAGGGCGCCCGCGACCAGCCCGGTGACAGCGGTCACGTCCCCAGTGGCATCGATGGTGGTATCCGCCGCTCGATAGAACGGCGCACGGTCCTCCCGCAACGCCGCGAGCGCTCCTGCCGCGTCCCCTCGCAGCAGTGGACGTTCCACCGGGTCCGATGAAAGCCGGGCGAGGAGAACCTCGTCGGGTGCGTCCAGCCCCACGACCGTGGCCGCATCCCACAGCGCCCAGCGCGCCAGCGGGTCCACGATGGTGCCGCCGCCGGTGGCGATCACCGCGTCGGGCGCGGCGCATGCCTCTCGCAGCGCCTCCAGCTCCAGCGCGCGAAAACGGCCCTCTCCGTGCGTCTCGATGATCTCGGCCGGGTGCTGGCCGGTGCGCCGGTGCACCAGCTCATCGGTGTCCACGAACGGGCGGCCCAGCCACTCGGCGAGGCAGCGGCCTACGGCAGTCTTGCCGCTGCCCGGCAGCCCGACCAGGGCGATCGGTTCAGACATCGGCATCGGGCCCCAGCTCCTCCAGAAGCGCGGCGCGCATGGCGGCGACCGGCGCCGGCACGCCCAGCCACGATTCCAGGCTGCGCCACCCCTGTCCGAGCAGGATGCCCGCGCCTCCCGCGGCGCGGGCTCCAGCTTCACGAGCTTCGCGGACCAGGCGCGTCGGACTCGGTCGGTAGACCAGGTCGAGGACGGCCAGGTCAGGTCGAAGTTGTGACGCCGGGATGGGCGTGTCCATGCTCTCCGCGCCGTCTGTGCCGATGGGCGTGGCGTTTACCACGAGCTCAGCTTGGCCGAGCAAGGCGGGGAGCCGATCCCATGTTCTGTCGCGCCTTTGGGCGACGTCGACCCGCTCGACTCCGCTTACCTCCAGTGCCAGCACGGCCGAGCGCGCCGCCCCTCCGGCACCCAGTATCAGTGCCCGCCGCGCGCCGCGCGGACAGAGGCGCTGGATGGCCTCGACCAGCGCGGGCAGATCCGTGTCGTGACCGACCAGCCGTCGGCCATCGCGCACCACCGTGTTCACCGAGCCGCTGCGCTCTGCCTCACCCGACCGCGCGTCCACGAGCGCCGCCACGATCCGTTTGTGCGGAGTCGTGACGTTGGCGCCCCCGGCCCCGTCGGCGCGAAGGCTCGCAACGACGGCGGGGACCGCCGTCGCGGCGATGTCCGTTAGGTCGTACGTATGCGGCAGCGACAAGGCCGCGAAGGCAGCACGCATCATCGCCGGGGAGGCGGAGTACCCGATCCCCTGGCCCAGGAGTCGAAAGGCAAGGGCGTTCACTCGGTCCCCGCAAGGTCGGTGGTCCGCGGACGCCCGGAACGCGCTCGGCGCCGCCGGACCGCTGCCCGCAGGTCGCGGATCGTGTCGGCCCCGAAGCTCGTGAGCAGCGAGTCGGCCAGCACGAGGGCCACCATGGCCTCGCCCACGATGGCCGCACGCGGCAGGATGGCCACGTCACTGCGCTCGATGTGGGCTCGGCCCGACTCGCCCGTGCGCAGGTCCACCGCGTCGAGCGGCTTGCGCAGCGTGGCCACCGGCTTGACCGCCGCCCGCACCACGACCGGCTCGCCGTTGGTCATGCCGCCTTCCACGCCGCCCGCCCGATTGGTTCGGCGCCCCCAGCCCTCGCCGGCGCTAGCATCGACCTCGTCGTGGACCTGGCTGCCGCGCCGCGAGACGACGCCGAAGCCCATGCCGATCTCCACGCCCTTGACGGCCTGGATGCCCATCATCGCGCCGGCCAAGGCCGAGTCGACGCGCGTGTCCCACTCCGCGGAAGAGCCCAGCCCGATGGGCAGCCCCTCGACCACGACCACGAAGCTGCCACCGATCGAGTCGCCGGCAGCGGACACCGCGTCGATCTCCGCCTGCATCTTCTCCTCGGCAGCGGGGTCCGGGCAGCGCAACGGGGTCGGACGGGCCAGGTCCTGCCGCCACCAGTCGACGGGGATCTCCGTGAGCGGGTCTTCCGCGTGAGGAAACGCGCGGATGGGGCCGAGCTGGTCGACGAAGCTCCAGATGCGCACACCAGTCTCAGCCAGCAGTTGGCGGCACACGGCGCCGGCGCAGACGCGCGGTGTCGTGGAACGGGCCGAGGCTCGCTCCAGCACGTCGCGGATGTCGCCCGTGTCGTACTTGATGGCGCCAGCCAGATCGGCGTGGCCGGGGCGTGCCAGCGTGACCGGCTTGGGCCGCTTGGCGCTGCCGCCGGCTTCTACGGCCATGCGGTCGCGCCAGTTCTCCCAGTCGCGGTTAGGGATGCTGAAGGCCAGCGGCGAGCCGAGTGTCCGGCCGAAGCGCAACCCGGCGGTCCACTCCACGCGGTCGCGCTCGATGAGCATGCGTCGGCCGCTGCCGTAGCCGTGCTGGCGGCGCGCCAGGTCGCGATCCACGCTGCGGGTCGAGATGCGAAGTCCGGCCGGCAGGCCCTCAAGGATGCCGCTCATGCCGGGACCGTGGGACTCGCCCGAGGTCAGCAGCCGCAGGCGTCTCATCGAACGGCACCGGCGCCGGCACTGGCTCTGACCGGCCCGGAGATCGACTCCAGGTCGTCCCAGAAGCCAGGGTACGAGACGTCCACGCAGGCCGGCTGATCGATGGTCGCCTCACCGCTCGACCCACTCAGGGCCGCCACCGCGAAGGCGATCCCGATCCGGTGATCGCCGCCGGTCGCTACCGCGAGGGGGACGGGCCGTGAACGGCGGCCGCCGGTCAAGCGCCATCCGTCGGGGAGTTCCTCGGCGTCCACGCCCATCGCCACGAGGTGCCGCACGACCTGGGCGATGCGGTCGGACTCCTTGACGCGCAACTCCGCGGCGTCGCGCAGCTCGCTTACGCCGTTCGCACCGGCCATGGCCACGGCGATAAGCGGCAACTCATCGATGAGCGACGCCACGAGATGTCCTCTGAGACTGATGGGACGCAGGCTGGTGGCGCTCCGCACGATCAGATCGCCGAACGGCTCCGGCGAGGCCGATGAGGGTGCGCCCGCCGACTCGCGTGATGTGTCGTCCGACACGACCCGGATGTCGGCGCCCATCTCGCGCAGCACGTCCACGATGGCCATCCGGCTGGGATTGAGCGACACGCCCGGGAGCCGCAGCTCGGCGTCGGGATGAAGCGTGGCGGCCACCAGCCAGGCGGCGGCGGACGAGAGATCGCCGGGCACCGTGAGTGAGCGCGCCTGCATACCGGCCGGACCCTCGATGGTCGTCCGCGTGCCCTCGCGGCGAACGGGCGCTCCCAGCCAGGCAAGAAGGCGCTCCGTGTGGTCGCGGGTCTCGGCCGGAGTGTCGATGGTGGTCGTGCCGTCTGCCGTCAGCGCCGCGACCGTGATGGCGCCAAGTACCTGCGCGCTGGCGACCGGCAGGTCGTGATGCATCTGTCGGAGTGGCCGGCGGCCAAAGACGCGTAGGGGCGCGTGCCCGTCAGTCGTGACCACCTCCGCACCCATGGCACGCAGCGGGCCGGCGACCCGCTCCATCGGCCGCGACGAGAGCGAGACATCCCCAAAGAGTTCGATCGGCGAGACACCTGGTCGGCCGGCCAGCGCGCCGCACAGCAGGCGCATCGTGGTCCCTGAGTTTCCGCACTCGATCCGCTCGCCACCGCCCGCCGGCAACTGCGCCGCTCCCGGTCCGCCTGCACCCCGGAGCGTCACCAGCACCGATCCGTATCGCTCTTCCACTACCTCCACCGCGCCCAGGAGGCGCAGAGCCTCCAAGGTGCTCAGCACATCCGCCCCGGGACGGCTCAAGGTGACTTCCGCCGATCCGCTAGCCATCGCGTTGAAGAGCAGCGCGCGGTGGCCGATCGACTTGTCCGACGGCAGGCGGATCTCCCCCCGCAGGGAGCCGGCGGCCATCACCGGGCGTGGATCCGCGCCCGCAGATGTCACGCCGCCGGTCCGGACCCTGACGCCGCGACCTCGATACCAGCCGTCTTCTCGGCCGCGGCAGACGAGCGACGTTGCGCCGAGCGGGACGCGCGCAGGATCGACCCGAACACCATCTCACGCTCCTGAGCGCTGAGCACACTGCCCTCCGAGGCCGCAGCTCGCTCCAGCAGCGCTCGTTCCCGCGCCACGTCGTGCCCATGGTCGCCGCTGGAACGCGTCTGCTGCACCGCCACGGCGAGGTGGGCTCGCTCCTCCAGCAGTGCCGCGAGACGTGCGTCCACGTCATCGATGCGATCGCGCAGTCGCTCCAGCTCCACTGGCGCGGCCACGCTCGGCGGCGCCACCGCCGCCACCGGCTCGCGCAGGTACTCCAGCCGCCGCAGGTCGTCCATCAGGTCGCCGAACTCCGGGAAGGAAAGGGACTGGTCGGCGTCCGAGCGCGCGCGCGGCGGGTCTGGGTGCACCTCGATGATCAGCCCGTCGGCGCCTACCGCCGCGGCCGCCAGCGCCATGGGTCGGACCAGGGAGCGATGCCCGGTGCCGTGCGAGGGGTCGATGACGATGGGCAGGTGGGTCAGCTCGCGCAGGACAGGCACAGCGGTCAGGTCGAGCGTGTTGCGCGTGGACGGCTCGAAGGTGCGGATGCCCCGTTCGCACAGGATGACGTTGGGATTGCCGGAGGAGAGGATGTACTCGGCGGCCATCAGCCACTCCTCGATGGTCGCGCCGAAGCCGCGCTTGAGGAGCACCGGCTTGCGGCTCTGACCGACGGCCCGCAGCAGCACGAAGTTGTGCATGTTGCGGCTGCCCACTTGGAGCATGTCCACGTGCTGATCGAAGACCTCGACCTGGCCGGGGTCGGTCACCTCCGACACGACCGGCAGTCCCGTCCCGGCGCCCGCCTCAGCCAGAAGCTCGAGACCCTCGATGCCCAGTCCCTGGAACTGGTAGGGCGAGGTACGCGGCTTGAAGGCGCCGCCGCGCAGCACGCTGGCGCCCTCGCGGCGGACCCATCTGGCCGTGGCTGAGACCTGCTCACGCGACTCGACCGAGCAGGGGCCGGCCATCACCCGCAGCGGGGCGCCTGCCCCGATCTCGACCGATCCGACGCGCACTCGCGTCCGGTCAGGGTGATGCTCGCGGGAGGCGAGCTTGTACGGCTTGGAGACGCGGATGACCTGTTCCACGCCGGGCAGCGAGTGGATGTGCTCCACGCGCTCCACGTCGGGTCCCACCACTCCGATCACGGTCCGCTCCTCCCCCACGCTCAGGAACGCCTCGAGGGAATGCTCCTCGATGGTCCTCTTGACCTCGTCGATCTCTTCGCCGGTCGCGCCGGTCCGCATCACCACGATCATCGGTCGCCTCGTTCGTCAGTCTGGTCGGGTCGCATCGGGTAAACAAAAACGCAGGGGTCCTACGACCTCCTGCGTTCAGCGGGCATGAGTGCCTCTGCTGCCGAGCCTTGCTCGGCGGCCTCTATGCCCGCTAGGTGTAATACCAGAAGAACGTGTTCATCAGGCGCGGACCATACGGGCTTCGCGCGGCGCTGTCAACGCGAGGGTCTGGAGGCGTGACCGCGTGGCAGAGCGCTCCTCCTCCGAACGCGGCCGAAGGCCACTCCCGGGCTCGATCTCCTCCGGCGTGCGAGCAGTCTTCGACTGACGGCGATCGCGATAGTTCCTGCCGTACCAGAGACGCAGCCTCCTCGGCTTCGGCCGGCGCGCATGCTCACCGTTCTCCCGCGAACAGCTACGGAAGGAGGTTCGGACCGAGTCCGGGCATGTCCGCGTACCTCGGCAGCAGATGGAAGGGCAGGTGGTGGACCGTCTCGGCGAAGGAGCAAACGTAGATCCGTTCGGTCACCAGCGCGCGACGCATAACAACCAAGATCACGTGTATGACCGGCCCGAAACTCCTCCAATCTTCGGGCGTCAGGTCAGCGAGCTCGTGGACATGCCGCTTGGGCTTGAGCACGACGTAGCCGCGGACGAGGAGATCGATGCCGTGGTCGGCGATCCAGTGGTCATCCTCGTAGATCTCCCCGCCTGGCGCGGCGCGCCGGCCAGCCGTCACATCGCAGGTGAAGCGGTCGGCTGGTGAGACGGTCGTGTCCGAGGTATCCCCGCGCTCATCTGCCCTCGATCGCGCGGCGAGCCGCCACTGCCGGCGAGAGGACCGTCCTGCCACCATCCACGCGCCAGACTGCGCCGGTGACGTAGGCCGCCTCCGGAGAAAGGAGGAAGCGGACTACCGATGCGACTTCCTCCGCGTCGCCCATCCGCGCCAGCGGGACATCCGGGCGAGCCGCCGGCGGGAAAGCGGCCACATCGAAGTCGGTGTCGATAGCGCCTGGCGCCACGACGTTGACGCGAACGCCGTCCGGCGCGCCGATAAGCGCCAGCGAGCGCGCCAGACCCTCCAGCCCGGCTTTGGCCGCCGCGTATCCCGGCGAGCGCAAGGAACCCTCCGCGGCGCCAACGATGCTGCCGACGAATACGATGGAACCTCGCGCTCCTCGGAGGGCCGGCATGGCCAGCCGGGCCGCCTCGTACGGAGCCGCAAGGTCCACGCGGAGCGTCTCGGCCCAGTGCTCTGGGTCGTCCCACGGTCCGCTGGGTGGCAGGCCAGCTGCACATACCAGCCCGTCGAGTCGACCGCCGTCACCCACAGCGCGCCCGATCGCCCTCGCCAGCACCTGCGGGTCGGCCGCGTCACCGACCTCCAGCTCGACCACCTCGGGTGATTCGTCTCGGACGTCCACGCCGACCACCCGCCAGCCGTCGGCGATCAGCCGTTCCGCGGTCGCCCATCCGATGCCTGCGGCCACCCCGGTGACGACCGCCGATCGGCGCGTTTCGACGTCTGCCATCGTGTCATCCTAGCCACCGGGCAGTCGGCCGCGTCCGATGGCGGCCAAGCCCTTCCTCGATGTAGTGCGTCGGAGGCCTCATGTCAGCTCCCACCAAGGCCTTCGTGATCCTCGCCGGAGAGGGCGTTACGGTTCGTGGCCCGGCCGGGGGGGCGACCACCATCAAGGTACGAGCCGAGGACACCGGCGGTACCTTCGCCCTCCTGGAGAACTTGATCGCGCCCGGCGAGGGTCCGCCGCTACACGTCCACGGCGGCGAGGACGAGATGTGGTACATCCTCGAGGGGCACTTCCGTTTCAGGGTGGATGAGCGGATCCTCGACGCTCAAGCGGGCTCGTTCGTGTTCGTGCCGCGCGGTTCCGCGCACTGCCTCCAGAACGTTTCCGACGCCCCTGCGAGACTCATGGTGATGTTCAGTCCGGCGGGCATGGAACGCTTCTTCGAGGAGCACGCGGCGCTCCCTGCAGGGCCCGTGGATCCGGCTGCGTATCTGGAGATCGCCCGCCGCAATGGCATGCAGGTCATTGGCCCGCCACTCGCTCAGTCCGACCCCCTCTCTGAGTCGGATCAGCGCGGCTCGGCGTTGCCTGCGGTGTAGATTCGTTCGATGGAACAGCCCACCGGCCGCAATGGCGGCGTCTACCTGGTTTCGGCGGCGCGGACGCCCATCGGCAAGTTCGGCGGCAGTCTCGCGGACACGCCGGCCACCACGCTGGGCGGCATCGCCATCAGGGCCGCCATGGAGCGCGCCAAGCTTCCCGCTGATGCGGTCGAGGAAGTGATCATGGGCCAGGTCATCCAGGCCGGGGCCGGTCAGGCTCCCGCCCGGATCGCGGCGCTCAACGCCGGTCTGGCGGACTCGACCAGCGCGACGACCATCAACAAGGTTTGTGGTTCGGGCCTCAAGGCCATCATGTTCGCTGCCGCGCAGATCCGCGCCGGGGACCTGGACATCGCGGTGGCCGGCGGCATGGAGAACATGGACCAGGGTCCGTACCTGCTGCCCAAGGCGCGCTTCGGGTATCGGCTGGGCAACGGCGAGATCGTCGACGCGACCGTGGTCGACGGCCTGTGGTGCGCCACGGAGGCGGTCCACATGGGCACACACGCCGAGCGAGTCGCCGGTAAGAGCCGGGTAAGCCGCGAGGATCAGGATACGTTCGCCTTCCAGAGTCACCAGAAGGCAGTCGCCGCCATCGACGCGGGCCGCTTCACGGAGGAGATCGTCCCCGTGCCGGTCCGGCGCGGCAAGGAGGAGTCGCTCTTCGATACGGATGAGGGACCCCGCCGCGACTCGACCACGGACGCCCTGGGCCGCCTCAAGCCTGCCTTTGCGCTGCCCGAGCCAAACGACGATGAAGGGCCGCTCACCGCGTCGGTCACGGCCGGCAACGCGCCGGGCATCACGGACGGTGCCGCCGCTACGGTCGTGGCCAGCGAGCGCGCCGTGGAACGCTTCGGCCTGACGCCGCTCGCGCGGGTCATCGGTTATAGCCAGGCGGACCTGGCGCCACGCTGGCTGTTCCTGGCGCCGATCTCCGGCGTGCAGAAGCTGCTCGCGCGCATCGAGATGCCCATCGAGGCCTTCGACCTGATCGAGATCAATGAGGCCTTCGCGGCCCAGGTGCTTGCGGACGGGCGGGAGCTCGGTTTCGACTGGGCCAAGGTCAACGTGAACGGCGGGGCTATCGCGCTGGGCCATCCCATCGGCGCCAGCGGGGCACGCATCGTGGCCACGCTCCTGCATGAGCTTCGGCGACGGGAGGGCCGCTACGGCCTCGCCACGCTCTGCCTGGGCGGCGGTGGCGCGGTGGCCATGGCCTTCGAGCGCGTCTGAGCGAGTATCCGGTCGGGCAACCGGCCATCACTCAGGACCGCTTCGACTGGGCCGTCGGCATCGAGGACACCTTCATCCCGCAACTGGCCCGCACCACCGGCCGGCTCCTGGATGAGTACGCCCTGACGCAGCACTATGAGCGCTGGCGCGAGGATCTGGACCTGGCGGCCTCGCTGGGCGTCAAGTCGATGCGCTACGGCATCCCCTGGTATCGGGTGAACCCCGCGCCGGGCAGATTCGACTGGAGCTGGACGGACGCCGTGCTCGAGCACATGGTCGAGCGTCTGGGTATCGCGCCCATCATCGATCTGGTCCACTACGGCTGCCCGCTGTGGATGGAGCGTGAGTTCCTGCACCCCGACTACCCGAAGCTGATCGCCGGATACGCGGCGGCCTTCGTGGAACGATACGGACGACTGGTGCAGTCCTACACGCCGCTCAACGAACCGCTGGTCAATATCCGCTTCAGCGGCTATACGGGGTACTGGCCGCCCTACCGTCGAGGCTGGCGAGGTTGGGTGGCGCTCCTCCTGCCCATCGCCGAGGGGATGTCGCGCACCGTCGCCGCCATCCGCGAACTCCAGCCTGAGGCAAGCATCGTCCACGTCGAGGCGACAGCTTCCTACGTCACGGACGACCCGGCCCTGGAGGACGCGCTGCGGTTCACGCAGCGGCGCCAGTTCCTGCCTACGGACCTGCTGCGGGGTCGTGTCGATGAGGCGCACCCCATGCGCACGTGGCTCACGGAGCACGGCGCCGGTCAGCGGAAGCTCCAATGGCTGCACGCGCATCCTCAGGACTTCGACGTGATGGGCGTCAACTTCTACCCGGGCATGAGCGCCCATCGGCTGATCTCGGCAGACGGCACGGCCCGGCGAACGGCAGTCCAGGGCGGTGGCGCCGAACTCTCGCGCGTCGTCCGGACCTACGCCGCCGAATATCGGCGACCGGTGAAGGTCACCGAGACGAGCACCATCGGCAGCGTTCGGCGGCGAGCGGCCTGGATGGACGAGTCACTGGCCACGGTCCGCAGCCTGCGCGGCGAAGGCGTCCCGGTCGTCGGCTACACCTGGTGGCCGATGTTCAGCCTGGTGACCTGGATGTGGCGGACGGGCGGCAAGGATCTGGACGCCTATCTCGGTCACATGGGACTGTGGGACCTGGTCAACGATGGCCGTGGCGGCCTCGATCGCCGGCCAACACCCCTGGTCGATCGATTCCGGGCGACCGTGGCCGATACCCTAGGCTCCGTCGGCCCCCTGGCTGTGGAGAGCGGTCCAAAGGGAGAGGCGGCATGACTTGGGAGAGAGCGACATGAGAGTAGCCATCGTGACCGACTCGGCCTCGGATCTGAGCGCGGAGCTGGCCGCCGAGCACGCGGTCACGGTCGTGCCCCTCGTGGTGACCTTCGGGGAGGAGAGCTTCCTGAGCGGCGTGGAACTCTCCATGGAGGACTTTTACCGTCGACTCAAGGCGCCGGACGCGCCCTTCCCCAAGACCGCGGCCTGTAGCCCGGGCGACTTCGCGGCGGCCTTCCGGACGGCCCTCGACCAGGGACACGAGGCGGTCGTGTGCATCACCGTCGGTGCCAAGTTGTCGGGCACCATGAAGGCGGCCGAGATCGCGCGCGAGGGCATGCCCGACGCGGCCATCCACCTGGTCGACAGCGGCACGGCCAGCATGCAGTTCGGACTGCTGGTCCTGCGCGCGGCCGAGATGGCGCGTGAGGGGGCGACGGCGGAGGCTATCGTGGAGGAGCTGCGCCAGCGCCTGCCCGCCTCGAGGCTCTACGTGGCGCTGGACACGCTGGAGTACCTGAAGCGCGGCGGTCGGATCAGCGGAGCCCAGGCGGCCATCGGCTCGGTGCTTTCGGTCAAGCCCATCATCACCATCGCGGACGGGGTCGTGGAGACCGCTGACAAGCCGCGCACGAGAAGCCGCGCCCGGCAGCGCGTACTCGAGCTGCTGGCCTCCCAGCCGGTCGAGCAGGCCTGGGTGATGCACGCCCAGGCACCGGACATCGAGTCATTCAGGGAGGAGTTGGCCACGGCCCTCGGACTCCCGCGTGAGACGATCGGCATGGGACTGATCGGGCCCTCAGTGGCACCGCATGTGGGTCCTGGCGCGTACGGCGCGGCGGTGCTTCGACGCATCACTTGAGGGACCTTTCGGCCATCCTGGGCGGACCGGAGGCGGGCGTGCGGGTGTACACTCCGGCCGATCCGACGCTCTCAGCGAGCCAGCTCGCCCACCCCTGTTTTCCGGGCCGGCGCTCGCGTATGGAGGATGGCGCCCCGATGACCACGGAGCAGGCCGCCCACACGATCAACGCCTGGGAGGTGGCCCAGCAGCAGTTCGACCTGGCCGCCGAGAAGTTGAAGCTCGACCCAGGACTCCGCAGAGTGCTGCGGGAGCCGCGCAGGGAACTGACGGTCCACTTCCCGGTGCAGATGGACGACGGCAGCGTGCAGGTCTTCACCGGCTATCGCGTGCAGCACAACCTGGGTCGCGGTCCGGCCAAGGGTGGCCTGCGCTATCACCAGGACGTGACCCTGGACGAGGTCAAGGCCCTCGCCATGTGGATGACTTGGAAGTGTGCCGTGGTGGGTATCCCCTACGGTGGCGGCAAGGGCGGCGTGGTGGTCGATCCCAAGAAGCTGTCCATGCGCGAGGTCGAGGGTCTGACCCGGCGCTTCGCGACGGAGATCAGCGTGCTCATCGGGCCGGAGAAGGACATCCCGGCGCCGGATGTGAACACCAACGCGCAGACAATGGCCTGGATCATGGACACCTACTCCATGCACGTGGGCTACACGGTTCCTGGCGTGGTCACCGGCAAGCCCATCAGCCTGGGCGGCTCCGAGGGACGCAACGAGGCTACCGCTCGTGGCGCGGTCTTCACCATCATGGAAGCGGCCACGCACCTGGGCATGGACCTGACCCAGTCGACGGTCGCCATCCAGGGTTTCGGCAACGCCGGGTCCATCGCCGCCACACTGATCGTCGAGCAGGGCGCCAGGGTCGTCGCCGTGTCGGACTCGGTCGGGGCCATCCATGCGCCGGGCGGCCTGGACATCGCGAGGGTCATCGGCTGGAAGGCTGAACACGGCACGGTCAGAGGGTTTCCCGGCGCCGATGCGATGACCAACCAGGAGCTGCTGGAGGTCGAGTGCGACATCCTGATCCCGGCGGCGCTGGAGAATCAGATCACCGCTGACAACGCGCCACGCATCAAGGCCCGCGTCATCGCCGAAGCGGCCAACGGCCCGACCACGCCCGAGGCGGACGCCATCCTCTACGAGCGTGGCGCCTTCCTCATCCCCGACATCCTGTGCAACGCCGGCGGCGTGACCGTTTCTTACTTCGAGTGGGTGCAGGACCTGAACCGCGACCACTGGAGCGAGGAAGCGGTCAACCGCAAGCTCAAGGAGATCATGGTCAAGGCCTTTGCGGAGACGCTCGCCCTGTCCCAGACGCAGAGCGTGAACATGCGCACCGGCGCGTACCTTCTGGCCGTGGATCGCGTCGCCTCCGCTACCTCGTTGCGCGGCCTCTACCCGTAGTTCAGAGGCGTGGCTGGCAAGGGGCGGTGCTACCATCCCCGGGCCATGCTGGACCACGAGGAGCAGTTCCTGTTCAAGGAGGAGATCCTCCACCTCGCGACCGCCACGAGCGAGCCGGGCGTGCTGGACAACGTCGAGGATCTGCTCACCGACGTGATCACTAGCCCCCGCTTCGACTCGGAGGTGTTCACTCTGGAGCGGTCGCTCCAGGTGATGCTCGGCGCGCGAGCCGGGACCACGCTGGTGGGCCTGCTCACGGTCACGCCGGAGGTCTTCGACCAGGTCGCGGAGGTGGCCATCGCACCGGAGGTGCACGAGCGGCTCGTCGCCTGGCGGGCGCGCTTTGGTCTGGCCATCGATAACGCGCTCAACTTCCTGAACAACCCGGACGGCATCCAGGGCCACGATTTCTCCACACAGGTGGCTCACGTCGATGACCGGCGCGTGCTCCAGGGTCGCCTCACGCTGGTTCGCTACAACAACGAGCCGCAGTTCTTCCTGGCTGACGCGGCGGTGTTCTACGGTCTCATCGCGGACGTGCTCGACCGGCTCGGTCCGCACAGCGATGCCGACACGGTGGACCCTGAGACGCTTTCGCGGCTGAAAGACGCCATCGCCCAGATCGAACGGCGGCAGCTCGCGCGGGACCGCTCGTAGTCCATCCGGCGGGGTTCGACCCGCGCTAGGCTGACCGGCATGCGCCAGCTCTACCTCGCCGCGACGGGCATGAACCGCGGCAAGACCACGGTATCGCTGGGGCTCCTGGCAGCGCTCATCGATCGAGGTCTGGATACCGGTTTCATCAAGCCGGTCGGCCAGCGCTATGCGGTGGTGGATGACGTCCCCGCCGACGAGGACGCGATCCTCATGAAGACCGTCTTCGGCATGTCCGACCCCCTCGCGGTGATGAGCCCCGTCCACATCCCGCGCGGCTTCACCAAGAGCTACATCAGCGGCGATGTCACGGAAGATCTGGGGTCACGCATCCGCCATGCCCACGCCGAGGCGGCGCAAGGTCGCGACGTGCTGCTCATCGAGGGCACCGGACACGCCGGGGTCGGCGCCGTCATCGATCTTTCCAACGCCGACGTGGCGCACATGCTGGGTGCCCCGGCGGTCATCGTCTCGGAAGCTGGCGTGGGCCGTCCCATCGACGAGATCGTCCTCAACCACGCGCTCTTCACCGCGCACGGTGTGGAGGTGGTGGGCGCCGTCATCAACAAGGTCGATGCCGCTGCCCACCCCAGCCTGCCCACCGTCTTGCGGGCCGGGCTCGCGCGCCATGGCATCGAGTTGCTGGGCATGCTGCCCTACCGCCCGCTGTTGTCAAATCCGACGCTCTCCATGCTTGTGGAGCAGATGCCCGGCGAGGTGCTGCACCCGGGCGCCGACCTGGATCGGGTGATCGACCATGTGGCCATCGGTGCCATGCAGCCGCGCCACCTGCTGGAGCGCATCGGGCCGGGCAGCCTGCTCATCGTGCCCGGCGACCGGGAGGACGTCATCCAGGCCACGGTCGCGGCCAACCGGACGGCTCGCACCCTGCGCACGGATCCGGGGCTGTTCGGCCGGCTGCGCAGTCGGTCCCGTTTCGGGCTTCCTACGGAGGACCCGGCGCGCACGGAGCTGGCTGGGATGCTCTTCACCGGCGGCTACCGGCCTCGACCGCGCGACCTGGAGGCGATCCGCTCCGAGGATCTTTTTGCCTACCTCGTGGAGCCGGACACGTACGCTGCGGCGTCGCTCGTTCACGATCTGTTGGTCAAGATCCACGCCGCGGACACGGCGAAGATCGCGATGATCAAGGCACTCGTCGCCGAGCACCTGGATGTGGACCGCCTGCTGGAGGCGTTCCAGCGCCCCGGCGCTGAAACGGAGGAGCCAGCGGCCCGCCGGTCCACGCGGGACGCCGTCCGCGGTGCCGTGCGAAGGGTCTTCCGCTCGGACGCCTGAGGCGAGCTTTCAGCCCAGCAGCAGCTCATTGTCGATGAGGCGGGTGGCACCGAAGCGGACGGCCAGCGAGAGCAGGGCGCCATCGTCGAGGCGGTCCAGCTCGGTGAGCGTGTGGGGGTCGGCGACCGAGACGTAGTCCACGCGCGCCAGCGGCTCGCGGGCGAGTGCCTCACGCATCGCCGCTCGCAGAGCCTCGGCCGAACGCTCGCCGCTCTCCCAGCAGGCTCGCGCCTCCAGCAGCGCACGCCGTAGTACCGGCGCCGCCGCTCGCTCCGCTGGGGAGAGGTGCACATTGCGCGACGACAGAGCCAGGCCGTCCGGCTCGCGGACCGTGGGACAGCCGATGACCTCGGTCGGGAGCGCCAGGTCCAGAGCCATCCGACGGATGACCATCACCTGCTGGGCGTCCTTCTGACCGAAGTAGGCGTGTTCCGCACCGACCAGGGCGAAGAGGATAGCCACCACCGTAGCGACCCCGTCGAAGTGGCCCGGGCGGGCCGCGCCCTCCAGCGGCAGGGCCAGCGACCCGACCGAGACCGCAGTATCGAAGCCGCGTGGGTAGACCTCCTCGGGCGGCGGCGCCCACACGAGGTCCATGGCCTCATCCACGCAGACCGCCAGATCCCGGTCCTCGTTGCGTGGGTAGCGCGTGTAGTCGGACGGCTCGTCGAACTGTCGCGGGTTGACGAAGATGGTCACCACGGTCGTGGCATCGGCCACACGGGCGCGTCGCATCAGCGCACGGTGGCCATCGTGCAGCCAGCCCATGGTGGGCACCAGCCCGACCGGTCGAGGCGCCTTGCGGAGTGCCGTACGAAGTTCCGCGCGGGTCCGCAGGACGCGGGTCACGACCGCGCCGGCCGGTACGGATCGCGCCTACAGATCGGCGTCGAGCGGGATGGCGACCGCTTCTCCACTGGCACGATCCAGCTCGCCGGTGCCCAGGACCTCGTCGAGCACGGCGTCGTCCATGCGCACCGTCTCGGCCTCACCCGGGAACGTCCCGGCCGACACATCGGCCGCATAGGCCGTGGCAGCGCCCAGGATCGTCTCGCGCAGGTTCGCGTAGGCGCGTGCGTGGCGCGGCTTGAAGTCGGACCAGCCCAGCAGGTCGGTGAGGACCTGGACCTGGCCGGAGCAGCCAGCACCGGCACCGATGCCGATGGTCGGGATGCTCAGCCGCTCGGTGATGGCGGCGGCCAACTGCTCGGGCACCAGCTCCAGCACGACCGCGAAGGCGCCCGCCTCCTGTACCGCCAGCGCGTCGGCCAGCATGCTGCGCGCGGCGCTGGCGGTCTTGCCCTGCACGCGCACCTGGCCCCCCGCGGCGTACTTGATCTGCGGCGTCCAGCCGATGTGGCCCATGACGGGGATGCCCGCGCGTACCAGCGACTCGATGGTGCGGCCGACCCGCACACCACCCTCGACCTTGACCGCTTGCGCGCCGCCCCCGCGCATGAACTGGCCGGCGTGATGTAGCGACTCCTCGGTCGACACGCCGTAGGAGAGGAAGGGCATGTCCGCCACCACCAAGGCGCGTTTGGTGCCGCGCACCACGGCCTTGGTGTGGTGCAGCATCTCCGCCATCGAGACGCGCACGGTGGACTCGTAGCCCAACATCACCTCGGCCAGAGAATCGCCCACCAGGAGCAGCGGGATACCCGCCTCGTCCAGCAGTCTTGCGGTGGGATGGTCGTAGGCCGTGAGCATGGGGATCCGCTGGCCATCGGCATGCATCCGCGCGATGTCCGTGATGGTGTAGCGACGCTCCGCGCTGGTGGCGCTCATGCGGATCTCCCTTCGGATGACTCGTGCTGTGGAGCGGATGATGCACCGGCGGCCCGATGCAACGCCAACACGCGGTCCAGCAGCCGGTCAGCGACGGCTCTTTTGGACATGCTGGGCCACGGTTCGGGCGGCTGGCCAGGGGTGATGAGGGTCACTTCGTTGGTCTCCGTGCCGAAGCCCGAGCCGGGCCGGCTGACGTCGTTGGCCACGAGCAGGTCGACGCCTTTCCGTGCGGCTTTCTCCGGTGCCCGGCCGAGCGAACCGGTCTCGGCAGCGAAGCCGACCAGGATGGGGCGACCGAGAAGGCTGCGCCTGGTCGATCCGGGCCTGCTGCGGGCGAGGGCGCTGGCCTCGGCGAGGATGTCCTCCGTCGGCTCCAAGTCCAGGCTGAGGCCGGCGCGTCGCGTGAGCTTCGTCGCCGACGCCTGTCGGGGCCGGAAGTCGGCCACGGCGGCGGCCATCACGAGCGCGTCCGCATCGTCGAGTGCGGCCAGCACAGCGGCCCGCATCTGGGCCGTGGTGGGCGCTTCCACCAGTAGCGCGGGCTCGGGAAGCGGCACGCTCGTCGCGCCGTGGATGAGCGTCACCCGGGCACCGCGTGCCAGGGCGGCCTCGGCAACGGCCACGCCCATACGGCCGCTGGAGCGGTTGCCGATGAAGCGGACCGGGTCGA
>JBBJNS010000117.1:0-6514 GCA_037720745.1 Candidatus Limnocylindrales bacterium | reverse complement strand
GGGGCGTCCTCCAGATAGACGTCACAGGCCACGGCCGTCTTGTCGTGCACGAAGTGGATCTCGCGCGCCGTGACGCGGTGCTCAGCTAGCCACTCCAGGGTGTCCGGGATGGCCCAGTCGAACTTGGAGGAGACGATGACCACGCGATGGTCGCGCGCCAGGCGCTCGATGGTCTCGATGGAGTCCGGGTACACCGGCAGGTCACGGAAGATGCTGCGGCCGTCCTGCTGGAACCACTCCCAGAACGCCTCCATGGTGGTGAAGTGCGTCAGCTCATGGAGTCCGTCCCACTGGACCACGTCCGTGTGACGGAGTTGCTTCTCGAAGCGCTCGTTATAGCGGTCGATCCAGCCGGTGTTGAAGTCGGCCAGCACGCCGTCCATGTCGATGCCCAGGCGCAGAAACTCGGGGGAGTGGGTCAGTTCGTTGGCCATCGGTCCTCTGAGTGTGGGTCGTTAGAGGGCGGGATCGGCGATGCCGGGCGTGCCAAAAAGACGTTCGTGGGTGGCCACCGCGAATCGGTCGGTCATGCCCGCCCCATAGTCGGCCACCTGGGTCACCAGGTCGGTGTCGCTGGCCCGGAAGGACTCCGGCAGCTCGTCCGGATGCTGCAAGTGGTGGTCCATCAGGCGGCGGATGAGCTCGATGGCCTCCCGCTGGTGCTGCTGCTGGACGGGACCCATGTAGATGCGCTCGAACATGAAGTCGCGCAGGCTGTGCATCACCGCCAACGTCTCATCATCCATGCGAACCTGTCCCGCCACCAGTGAATGGTCGACGATGGCCGTGATCATCTCGCCGATCCAGCGGCGCCCCGGCTCACCGAACCGCTCCCGCACGGCGACCGGGAGATCCTCTTCCGTGAGCAAGCCGGCACGCAGCGCGTCGAGGGCATCGTGGGTGAGGTAGGCGATGCGGTCCGCGTACCGCACGCAGAACGCCTCTTGGGTCTCGGGAGGCGGCTGGATCTTCCAAGAGTGGGCGCGGATGCCGTCGCGCACCTCCCAGGCAAGGTTCAGATCCTCCAGGACCTCGAACGTGCGCACGCTCTGCGCCGCGTGATGCCAGCCGCCATTGGGGAAGTACGGGGAAAGCGCCTCCTCGCCGGTGTGGCCGAAGGGCGAGTGGCCCACGTCGTGGCCCAGCGCGATGGCCTCGGCCAGCGGCTCGTTCAGGGAGAGGGCGGCAGCCAGGGCACGAGCGATCTGCGTGACCTGGATGGTGTGCGTCAGCCGCGTAACGTAGTGATCACCCTCGGGATTGATGAAGACCTGCGTCTTGTGCTTCAGGCGGCGGAACGCCTTGGCATGGGTGATGCGGTCGCGGTCTCGCTCGAAGGCCGTGCGGTACTCGTCGGGCGGCTCGGGACGCGCGCGGCCACGCGAATCGGCCGCTCGGACGGCGGCCGGTGCCAGCCGCTCAGCCTCCTCGGCCTCGCGGGTCGCCCGATCACGCCGGATAAAGGCACCAGGCACCTAGCGAGGGGTCGATCGGGTCGATGTGCCGGGGCCTGGCAATTCCACGAGTTCGGGCTGCTCCAGCACATCCCCCTGGATGCGCCTGGCTCCACTGCCCTCGATGATCCGTCGGCGCACCGTCCCGGAGACGTAGTCGATCAGGATCGTGGCGATGACGATGATGATGATGGCCATGCCCGCCTTGTCGAAGCGGCGATACGACAGCGTATTGAGCAGGATCTGGCCGATGCCACCGGCACCAACGATGCCCAGCACGGCGGCCGCCCGCAGGTTGATCTCGAAACGATAGAGCCAGAAGGCCACGACCTCGGGTAGCACTTGGGGGATAACACCCCAGCGCTGGACTTGGAGGGGACGCGATCCGGTGGCCCTTGCCGCCTCGACAGGACCCGAGTCGATGCCCTCCACGGCCTCGGCGGTCAGCTTGCCCAGCGTGCCGATGGAGTGCACACCGATGGCCAAGGCGCCGGCCACAGGGCCGAGGCCAGCGATAGGCACGAAGACGACGATGGCGAGGACCAGCTCGGGAAAGGCCCGCACGGCGTTGAGGAAGAGCCGCACGACGTTGGAGACCGGTCCGCTGGAGACGTTCCGCGCGCCGAAGAACCCGAGCGGCAGTGACAGCACCGCGCCGATCACCGTGCCGATCCAGGCCATCTGGATGGACGCCATCATCTCGTCCACAGCCGTGCCGAAGTAGGCCCAGTCCGGCGGCAGGAACATGCGCTCGAAGATGCTCGCCAGACGCCCCGGCAGGTCGACCAGCCGGTCCAGCTCGACGTCGACGCTCACCAGGGCCCACCCAAGCAGCGCGAGCGCCGCGACGATGGCGATGTTCCGCTTCGTGCGCGACGGAGCCGCCGGTCGGCCTTGGGGGGAGTCCGCGGAGCCGCTCACACGAGCCTGCGCCGGAGCGAGATGGAGACCAACTCGATGACGAAGACCAGCAGGAAGAGTTCGAGGATGATGAATCCGACATTGCTGTAGTTGAAGAAGCCAATCTGCAGGTTCAGGAGGTTCCCGATCCCGCCCGCACCGACCAGGCCCAGGACGGTGGAGGCCCTGATGTTCAGCTCGAAGACGTAGAGCGAGAAGGCCACGTAGTTCGGCAGGACCTGCGGATAGACGGCCGTCCGGACGGTCTCGACGCGGTCAGCGCCGGACGCCCGAGCGGCTTCGATGGGTCCCACGTCCACCCCGTCGATGGTCTCGGACAGCAGCTTTGCGATCACCCCGAGGTTGAAGAGGATCAGGGCCAGGATCCCGGCAAGCGGGCCGATGCTCACGGCAGCCACGAAGATCATCCCGTACAGCAGGTCCGGCAACGCGCGGATGACGTTCAGCACGCCGCGATCCACACGAAGGACCAAGGCGTTGGGAGAGGTGACGCGAGAGGCCAGGAAGGAGGCCGGGAGAGCGATGGAGCAGCCGATGGCGGTGGCGATGATCGCCATCTGGATCGTCTCGAGCATGGACGGGACCGTCCGGTCGAAGAAGCCGAAGTTCGGCCGCAGGACATCAGCGAGGATGATCTGCCCGCGATCGAGATCCTTGAGGATCGCCCGCAGGTCCAAGCCGATGCCGAATTCCGCGCTCACCGACCAGTAGGTAATGAGCAGGAAGGCCGCGATGCCCGCGGGCACCAGCAGCGAGCGCGGTGGCTTCGCTGGCCTTTCGGCCGGTCCCGCAAGCGAGGCCGACGTCATCGAGCCGCCGTGGCCTCCAGCAGGTCGTCGGCGGTCAAGGAGCGACCGTAGATGTCGCGGAAGACGTTCTCATCGGCCTCGGCTCCGGTCCCGTCGTAGACGAGTCTTCCGTCACGCATCCCGACGATACGGTCACCGTAGACCTTGGCCAGATCGAGGAAGTGAAGATTGATGATGGTGGTGATGCCAGACTCGCGATTGATTCGCTGCAGGTCGCGCATCACCACGTGGGATGTGGGCGGATCAAGTGATGCGACCGGCTCGTCAGCCAGGATGATCTTGGGTTCCTGAGCCAGGGCGCGGGCGATGCCCACACGTTGTGCCTGACCTCCGGACAGGTTGGCCGCTCGGACATAGGCCTTCTCAACGATCCCCACCCGTTCCAGGGCACGCATCGCGATCTCGACGTCCTCAGCTCGGTACCGACCGACCAGCGAGCGCCATGTCGGCGTGGCATGCAGCCGGCCCATCAGCACGTTGTTGAGCACGGTCGTGCGCTTCACGAGGTTGAAGGTTTGGAAGATCATGCCGATACGCGAGCGGATCTTGCGGAGCTCGCTGCCCTTGGCCTTGGTGACGCTCCTGCCATCGACCGTCACCTCGCCACCCGTCAGGGGCACCAGACCGTTGATCGCCCGAATGAGCGTGGACTTCCCCGCTCCGGACAGACCCACGATGACCACCATCTCCCCTTCGGGGATCTGGAGGGTGAGGTTGCGCAGCGCATGCACGCCACCCGGATAGGTGACGGACGCGTCCTTGAAGTCGATCATCGTTGAAGGTGAGCGGGCGGACCGGCAGAGGGCCGGCCCACCCTTGCTCTCTGGGTCAGTCCGATCCGCCGACCTTCTCAGCGGCCTCGCGGACCACATCGAACGCATCGAGGTCGGCTTCGGCGAACTCATCGATCTCGTAGACGGCGTCCAGGGTCGCCTTGCCCTCCTCGGTGTCGGCGAAGCTGAGGAATGCCTGCTTGATGTTCTCCTTCAGCTCGTCGGAGAGGTTCCCGGCGACAGCCACACCGTCGTTCGGGATCTCCGGCGACAGGGCGAACACGACGACCTGGGAAAGATCATCACAGTCACCCTCGGCCAGGATGGTGCGTGCATCGTTGAAGGAGACGCCGACTTCCGCGTCGCCGTTGCAGACCGCGATGACGGACGTGTCGTGACCCCCGGCGAACAGGGGATCGATCCCCTCCACGTGGTCGATATCGGCGTTGACCAGCTGGACCGCGGGGAAGATGTATCCAGACGCGGAAGTCTCTCCGACGAAGGAGACCGTCGTGCCGTCTTCGATCATGGCGATGGCATCCTCGCCGGCCGGGCCCTCGGTCGCGTCCAGGGTGCCGTTGCAGAACAGCAGGCCTTCGTCGTTCGCCTCCGGCTCCCCATCCAGGCAGTACTTGTCCGGGTTGTTCGTCATCCACTGGGTGTGATAGGTAACACTTCCGTCACGTCCGGACTGCAGGATGATCTCGGCGCCCGCTTCGTCGGCGGCCTGCACCAGACCGAACGGACCGAAGGCGCCGATGTGAGCTTGACCGGTCCTCATCGCCGCGACGAGCCCCGGATAGTCGGTGGGGACGAACCCCTCTACCGGGATATCCAGCTCCTGGGCGAGGTAGTCGACCAGCGGCTGTGCGTTCTCGACCAGGACGTCGGCCTCGCGGGAGGGAACCAAGCCCAGCACGAGCTCTTCCGGATCCTCGCCAGCCCCCAAGCTGGGCTGCATGGAAGCTTCCCCGCTGGTCGCGGGCGCGCTGGCGGCGGGCGTGCCGCCGGCGGGAGCGCTGCCCGGCGCCGTAGTGGTTGTCCCGGTGCCGGGGGAGCAGGCGGCGCCTATCAGCGCCAGTGCGAATACGAGCGGAATCGCTCGACGGTGCTTCATCGGATCTCCTCTTGTCGCCGCGAGGGCACTCGCGGGATCGGCTCGTCCAGGGGCCGAACGGCCCCGCCTCCCCCCCGACATGTGCGGGGCGAGCCGGCGCACATTGTACCGGCGCGAGTCGCGCGTCAGGTCAACGTCGTGTCAACGTCGCGTGAACGCTGGCGCTGCCTCAGCCGCCGGCGCCCACTTGCCCGGTCGGTCGCTCGTAGCCTTCGGGCATCTTGGGCTCGTAGCGAAAGCCGCCGGCTACTCCGGGCTCGGTCAGCTCGAAGGGGTCCAGGATGACGTCCAGCGCCTCCTGGTCGAAGATGCCCTTCTCCAGGACGAGCTCGCGGATCGTCCGGCCGCTGGCCACGGCTTCCTTGGCGATGGACGCCGCGAGGGCGTAGCCGATGTAGGGCGCGAGCGGCGTGGCCATCGCGCTGGACTGCTCCAAAAGCTCGGCGCAGCGCTCCACGTCCGCCTCGATGCCCGCCACGCATTCCCGAGCGAACTGGCGGCAGCCAGAGGTGAGGACCTGCCCGGCCTCCAGCACCTCGTGCGCGATGAGCGGCATCATCACGTTGAGCTCCAGCTGGCCGCGCGAGGCGGCCCAGGCGACGGCCGTGTCGTTGCCCACGACGTGGTAGGCGATCATGGCCAGGTTCTCCACCATCACTGGGTTCACCTTGCCGGGCATGATGGAAGAGCCGGGCTGCTTGGCCGGCAGGCGGATCTCAGCGAAGCCGGTGCGCGGCCCGGACGACATGAGCAGCAGGTCCTCGCAGATCTTGGCCAGATCTATCGCCAGCCCGCGCAGGGCCGCCGAGACGTCGAGCATCGGCGCCATCGATGCCGTGGCCTGCACCAGGTGTTCCGCCGTGCGCAGCTGATAGCCCGTTTGCTCGGATAGGAAGCCCACCACCAGCTCGATGTATTCCGGCTCGGCGTTCAGCCCGGTACCGACCGCCGTGGCACCGATGTTCTGCTCGGCAAGCCCTTCCGCCGCCTGGACGATGCGTGCCTGAGCGCGTCGGATGGTCAGACCGTAGGCCGCGAACTCCTGGCCGAGGCGGATGGGCACAGCGTCCTGCATGTGCGTGCGCCCGGACTTGAGCACGCCATCGAAGGCACCGGCACGCTCGTCGAAGGCGTCCGCCAGCTCATCGACCGAGGCCAGCACTTCCGTGATGCGATCGAGCGTGGCCACGCGCATGGCCGTGGGGAAGGTGTCGTTGGTCGACTGGGCCATGTTCACGTGGTCGTTGGGGCTGACCACGCCGTAGTCGCCGCGCTGCCCGCTGCCCACGCTGAGCTCGCCCAGCAGCTCGATGGCACGGTTGGCCAGCACCTCATTGGTGTTCATGTTGTGGCTGACGCCGGCGCCGGCCTGGAAGGGATCGACCCGGAAGGCGTCAAGCAGCCGCGCCTGGAGCTCAGCGACTTCGCCCGTGCCGCTCC
>JBBJNS010000116.1:0-6529 GCA_037720745.1 Candidatus Limnocylindrales bacterium | reverse complement strand
ACCGCGACTACGGCCTCGAGCCGATCCTGGCAGCAGGTGCCCTGGACGCCTCGTGTGGTCTCATCGTGGCGGCCGATGCGCTGGTCCAGGAGGCGGGCGGCCCCGTGACCGATTCGGCCCTTGACACTCGCGTGGTCCCCGAGGCGGTCCGTGCGCAGGGCGCAGTGGCGCTGAAGCTGCTCGTCATCTGGCGCGACGATGATCACCGCGAGCGCCGCCACCGGCTGGCGGGGTCATTCATCTCTATGTGCCGGGGCGCCGGGCTGCTGTCCGTGGTGGAGGTCATCGTTCGGGCACCCGTCGGCCGCGACGCCGGCTGGGACCGGGAGACGGATGCGCTCGAGGCAGCGCGCGAGATAGGCGCTCTTCGGCCAGACCTGTACAAGGCGGAGATGCCTTATCTCGGTCAGACAGAGCCGGCGCGGATGGAGGAAGGCAGCCGTGCCCTGACCGAGGCGGCGGCCCGGCCCTGGGTGGTCCTCTCAGCCGGTGTGCCGTTGGAGCGCTTCGAGCCTGCCGTCGAAGCTGCCTGTCGGGGTGGCGCGTCCGGGTTCCTGGCGGGGCGAGCCATCTGGTCGGACGCCATCGCGCTCGACGGGCTGGAGGCAAACCTTCAGCGGATCTCGGCGCCGCGCCTCCAGGGCCTGGGCGAGCTCGTGGATGAAGTGGCACGCCCTTGGTGGGACGCTTCCGGCTGATCGAACCGGCGCGTCGCGCTTGTAAGCACTTCGGCAGGGAAGGCGACGGTGCCGCGCACGGGGCGCAATGGCCGTCGGCCTTTCATCGCTGCATGGCACGATCCTCATTCATCGCGGCCCCCGGCCAGGGCCTGGGCACGCCGGAGTGGCTGGACGTCCACTTCGAGGCCTGCCGGCCAGAGTACGAAGCCATGCTGCGCATGGTGGGCGTGCAGTCCGGCTGGCGCGTCCTGGACGCGGGCTGCGGCAGCGGAAGCTTCCTGCCACTTCTCGCTGAGCTCGTCGGGCCGAACGGCGGTCTCGTGGCCTTGGACACAGCCCCCGCCAACATCGCTGCGCTCGAGCGACGCCTGGAGGTCTCGCCGCTGGGGTGCTCCGTCGCTCTCGAGGTGGGATCGTTGGAGGGGCTGCCGTTCGCGGACGCTACCTTCGATGCCGTGTGGTGTGCCAACGTCGTGCAGTACTTCCCTGACGCGGCCGTGCCCTCCCTCCTCGGCGAGCTGCGTCGTGTGGTGCGTCCGGGTGGCTTGGTGGCCGTCAAGGACGTCGATATGACGCTCTTCCGCGTCGAGCCCACGCCCCCTTTCCTCATCGACCATCTCTCCGAGGCGAGCCTCGGAGACGAAGAGTTCGGGGCGTGGTCCCAAGGCTCGCTTCGTGGTCGGACTCTGCGGCGGCACCTCGAGGCTGCCGGCCTGAGGGGGGTATGGCAGAGCACGCTCCTCATCGAGCGCTGGGCGCCGTTGCTCCCCGTGGAGGAGCGGCTCTGGACAGACTGGCTGCGCTTCCTGGCGCAGGCGGCTCTGCAGCGCGACATCCCGGCGGATGAGCACGAGGTGTGGCGTCCGATGCTCGATGCCGACGACCCACGCAACCCCATCAACGACCCGACCTTCTACGCCTCTGAGGGTCAGTGCGTGGCGGTCGGGCGCGTGCCCTCGGCAACGACGTGAGTGCCCCCGTGGCGCGCCTCGAGGCGACGTACATCCTGCCCCTGCGCGTGGACGGAGAGAGCTCACCGGAGTGGCTGGACGACCTGAGCGAGTACCTGACCTGGCTCGCAGACCGACTCGAGGTCCTGGTCGTGGACGGCTCTCCGGCGGGTGCTTTCGCGCAGCATCACGCACGGTGGGCAGGTCGCGTCGGGCACGTGCCGCCCGATGCTGATCAGCTGACGCTGAACGGCAAGGTCGGCGGCGTCCTCACGGGCGTGCGGCTGGCCCACAGCGAACGGCTGGTCATCGCTGATGAAGACGTCCGCTACGACGATGGCTCGCTGCGCCGCCTGATAGGGCGGTTGGCCGAGGCGGAAGTGGTGCGGCCACAGAACCACTTCGTGCCGATGCCCTGGCACGCCCGCTGGGACACGCCCCGGATCCTCATCAACCGCATGACGGGCGGCGACTGGCCGGGCACGCTGGGGGTCCGCCGCTCCTTGTTGGTGGCCGCCGGCGGCTATGACGGGGCGGTCCTCTTCGAGAACCTGGAGCTGGTCAGGACCATCAGGGCGCTCGGTGGACGAGAGCTCGTGGCCTTCGACCTGTACGTCAGCCGCCGTCCCCCGGAGGCGGGGCACTTCTGGAGCCAGCGGGTCCGGCAGGCCTATGACGAGTTCGCCCGACCACTCCGCCTGGCGGGCTGGCTCGCACTCCTGCCCGGCGGCATCCTCCTCACAGCGCGGCGATGGTGGGCGGCAGCCCTGGCCGTCTTGTTCGCGGCCACGGCCCTCGCCGAAGCGGGTCGTCGCCGCGCTGGAGGCCGCGCGGTATTCTCGGTCAGCGCCTCCCTGATGACGCCGCTCTGGCTCATTGAACGGAGCATCGCCGCGTGGCTGGCGGTGGGCGCGCGTCTTTTCCTGGGAGGCATGCCGTATCGCGGCGGGATCCTTTCCCGGGCAGCGACGCCGAGTCGGGTCCTGGAACTTCGACACGCGGCGATGCGTGCGGAGGCACGGTGGACCAGCGCATGATCGCCGAACCGGTCGTCGGCGATACTGGCCCGGCGAGTGCCTTTGCTTCCCCGCCGACGGTGCTGGCGCGTTCCATCCACGACGCCTTCCGGAGGCGGGTGCTGGAGCCGCACTTCTCCTGCCTGGGGGCGCGTTCCGCGGTGAGCGGTGGCGGCTACCGGTTCGGGCTCTATGGAGCGCTGGGCGAGGAGGACGGCACGCACCGGCTCGCTCGCGATCTGGCGCGATTCGCGGCTCGACGGCAGTCCGCCGACACGGCGCACTTCAGCACCTTCATCGCTGCCTTCACAGGGCCTCTCCTCATCCCTGAAGCACGCTTCGAGACGCTTCTCTGGCAGCAGCTCCAGGCCCTGCACGTGGTCGATGCGCGGGACCACGCGTGGGACGCCAGCGTCAGCGGGGATCCGGGCGAACCCACGTTCGCCCTGAGCTTCGGCGGTAGGGCGTTCTTCGTGGTGGGCCTACACGGACGAGCCTCCCGCTTGACGCGCCGATTCGAGTGGCCCACGCTGGTCTTCAACCCGCATGACCAGTTCAGGCGGTTGCGCGCGACAGGCCACTTCCAGCGCATGCAGGACATGATCCGCCAGCGCGAGGTCGCGCTCCAGGGGTCGATCAATCCCATGCTGAGCGACTTCGGCACCCGATCAGAAGCCCGACAGTACGCCGGTCGCGAAGTCGACGAGGAGTGGCGTTGTCCCTTCACCAAACGCGAGCACGGATGACCGAGATCCTGGAGCGCCACCATCTGGAACCCCAGACCGGCCTGGGCCTGGAGCTGCGTCGCGGTCAGATCCTGCGCGTCATCGACCCGCAGGGCGAACAAGTCGCGGATCTGCTCGCATTCAACGCCGCCGACCGGCGCGAGTGGCTGTCATCGGGCCGCTCGATCGACTACAACGACACGATCTACCTGACGGCGGGCCACGTGCTCTACTCCAATCGCAGCAGCCCCATGCTGACCATCGTCGAAGATCGCGTCGGCCGCCACGATTTCCTGCTCACCCCGTGCAGCCCCGAGATGTTCCGGATCCTGTACCGGCATGTGGGCCACCATCCCAGTTGCTTCGAGAACCTGGCCACGAGTCTGGCTCCCTACGGCATCTCGTCTGACGCCCTGCCCACGACCTTCAACATCTTCATGGATGTCGCCGTGGCGGCCGACGGTGCAGTCAGCATCGGACCGCCGCGTTCGCGCGCGGGCGACTTCATCGACTTGCGGGCCGAGATGGACCTCGTGGTGGGCGTCACGGCGTGCTCGGCGGAGAAGTCGAACAACGGCAGCTTCAAGCCCATCGACCTGGAGGTCCGGGCGGCGCCCATCAGATCTTGATGATCGCCCCTTCGTCGGCACCGAGTTCGAAAGCCGCCAGATCCACCTCGCCATGGTGCTGCCGCTCGGGCGCCGTGAAAAGCTGGAGCGTCCCCTGACGGGGGAGCCGGCCGCGTGCCGCGGCGAAAAGGTCGTGGCGTCCAGCCCGGCCGCTGCACTCGATGGCCACCAACAGGCGTTCGCCAGCTGACTCGCGCACGAAGGCAAAGACGCCGCTGTCTGGGAGCGTGTCCAGCCCGCGGTAGCTGCCACCGGCCAGTGCCGGACTGGCGGCCCGCTCTGCGATGAGGCGCCGGTAGAGGGAGAAGAGCGAAGCCGGATCGTCTGCCTGGTCCGTGACGTTGACGCGCGAGTAGTCCCCGAGGCGCAACCAGGGCTCTCCGGTCGTGAAGCCGGCACCCGGCTCGTCCCGCCACTGCATGGGCGTTCGTGCCGCATCGCGCCCCGCACGGTCCAGCGCCTGAGACTGGGGGGCCGGCACGTCCTCCATGCCGATCTCCTCGCCCATGTAGAGGACCGGTGTACCGCGCAGGGTGAGAGACAGCATGGCCGCCGCCCGCAGGGACCGTTGCCCGAAGCGCGTGGCGTGGCGCGGGTTGTCGTGATTGGACAGTGCCCGACAGGGCCAGCCCGACGGCGGGAAATGCGCCTCAGCGGCCTCCACGGCGTTGCGCAGCGCTCCCGCCTCCCACTCCGAGCTCAGGAAGGGGAAGTCGAAGACGAGATCGAAGGCGTCGCCGGGGTGGTCTCCTAGGTAGCGCGCCAGCCGCTCGATGGGGATGTAGCTCTCGCCCAGCAGCAGACTGCCCGGCTTTGCTCGCTCCGCCGCGCGCCGGATGGAGCGCACCACGTCCAGCGCCTCCGGTCGATCCTTGTTCCAGAGGTGGTACTGGCCGCGGAAGAAGTCGAAGCGGCGAGGCGTGGCTGTGGCCGGCGGGTTCTCTCGCAGCAGCGGATCCTTCATGGAGCGATCGATGGCATCGACCCGGAACCCATCCACGCCGCGCTGGAGCCAGAAGCCGATTACCTCGCCCATCCGCTCGTGGACCGCCGGCTCATGCCAGTCCAGGTCGGGCTGCTCCGGGTAGAACGAGTGCAGGTAGTACTGACCCGAGCCCTCGTCCCACTCCCAGGCGGACCCACCGAACGTCGAGGTCCAGCCGTTCGGGGCACCGCCGTCGGGCGCCGGATCGGCCCAGATGTAGAGCCGACGGTGGGGGTCGCTCCGGGACGACCGAGCCGCCTGGAACCAGGGGTGCTCGACCGAGGTGTGGCCGGGGATGAGGTCGAGCAGCACCCGCAGGCCGCGCTCATGCGCTGCCGTCAGGAGTCGGTCGAAGGCGGCCAGGTCGCCGTAGACGGGGTCGATATCGGTGTAGCTGGAGACGTCGTAACCGAAGTCGGCGCCCGGCGAGCGAAAGAAGGGCGAGATCCACACGGCGTCCACGCCCAGCGATCCGGGCTTCCCGCGCAGGTGATCCAGATGAGCGGTGATCCCGTCCAGGTCGCCGACGCCGTCGCCGTTCGAGTCGGCGAACGAGCGCGGGTAGATCTGATAGAGGACGCCCGGCTGCCACCAGGTCACGAAGGCGGGCCGGCATCGCGCGACTGCCAGCCCGTCCCGGCCAGCGCATCGGGGTCGGGTGGCAGGCAGAACAGGACCTCCAGCGCCTCGTCCGCCTGAAGGTTGGCGTCCGTGGCTGCCGCAGCAGGCAACGCGAACGACTCGCCGGCGCGGAGGCGAAGCGTTCCGCCCGTAGAGGTCACGCTTCCTGAGCCGCTGGTCACGATGCCCACCACGAACGTGTCCGGCCAGGGGAGGGGCTGCTCCACGCCGCGTCCCGTGAGGGTGATGCGTTCCGCACGAAAGTAGGGATCGGCGTCGGGGCCTAGCAGGCGGACACGTTGCATGCCGCCTTCACTCGGGATCGGCTCCGGCTCCTGGCGCAGGGCATCAAGCTCATCCGGGGATAGGCCGGTACGGTGGAAGGCATCGACCATCACGTCCCAGCCCATGCCCAGATGGGCAGCCTCGGGCGCGATGGGAAAGCCCGCCGTTTCGGCCACGATGGTGAAGTCGGCCGGCTCCGAGAGCTTCGCCAGAAAGACGCCCGCGCCGACGGTGTGGGGCACGCCGGCCGGAGCCAGCCAAACGTCACCTGGCGCCACCGTACGGTGATGCATCGCTTCCAGGAGGGCGCTCACCTCCTGGTCCTCTATCCAGCGGCGCAGCTCCTGTCGGTCCACGTCGCGACGGAACCCGAGGTGGATGCGGGGTGACTCTTCGCCGGCGATCTGACGCGTGCCCAGGACCAGCCACGCTTCGGTCTTGCCCCAGCGACTGCCCAGGAAGCGCTCTGCGAATGGCCGCGTGGGGTGGCAATGGACCGGTAGCCGCTGAGCCGTGTCAAGGAGCTTGACGACGAAGCCGGTGGTCGGACCAGCGACCCGGACCAGCGCGTTGCCGCCCACGGCGACCGGGTCGCGTCGCTGGACAAGGTCGCGCAGGGTCAGCTCCTCGTCACCGAC
>JBBJNS010000115.1:0-6536 GCA_037720745.1 Candidatus Limnocylindrales bacterium | reverse complement strand
GCGCACGGATCGATGCCGCGCGCAGCGACATCTACGCGGCGGCCCTGGCCTTGGGTGGCACGGTCAGCGGCGAGCACGGCACCGGCGTAGCCAAGCTCGGCTACCTGGAGGCGCAGCGCGGACCCGACGCAGTGCGGGTCATGCGCGCCGTCAAGCACGCCCTCGATCCGCTGGGCATCCTCAACCCGGGGAAGGTCCTTGCCTGACCCTAACGCCGAGAGCGGCCGCGTCCGTCGCCTGAGTCACAGCCGCGCCGTCCACTTCAGCCCCGAGCGCGGCCCGCCGTGACGATGAGCAGGAACGTGGTCTCTACGACATCCACGCCGGCGATGACGAGGCCCGCCACGATGGGCACCGGCG
This sequence comes from Candidatus Limnocylindrales bacterium, assembly GCA_037720745.1. GTDB lineage: Bacteria > Chloroflexota > Limnocylindria > Limnocylindrales > CSP1-4 > Palsa-1032. The sequence continues at coordinate 6,176 of JBBJNS010000115.1, read as the reverse complement.
AGCCGATGAACCAGCCGGCCGAGACACCGAACGCTGCCACGGACAGGAACACGATGCGGATGGCCCTGATGAGTTCCGCTGGCTCCGCGGCCGTGCCTACCTGATCCGCGCTGCGCAGTAGCAGCACGATGCCCACCAGCGCCGCGGCAGCGCCCAGCAACCAACCCACCGGGGCCGGCGGCTGCAAGAGGCTAGCCACGAGGTCGCTGCGTCCGGCGAACATGGCCAGGGCGATGGCGCCGACTCCCAGCACCATGGCCGTGGCCAAGCCAGCGTGCGGCCCGCTGGATCGCCCACGGGTCCGACCGAGGCCCTGGCCGAGGAAGGTCATCAGTAGTAGCGCGGAAACCGCGAGCTGTAGCGCGAGTAGACCTCGACGTCCGCGTCGTCGGCGGCCACGCGCAGCGCCTCCAGCAGCTCCACGGTGCCACCGGACCGAAACTGGTTGGCGTTCCAATAGTCGCGAATGGCGGACCAGAAGCGCCCGTCGCCGACGTCCTTTCTGAGCTTGTCGATAAAGGTGGCGCCCTGGACGAAGACGACCTCGTAGAAGCAACTGGCGTCGTAGCCCGCGATGCCTCGATCGAGTCGATCCTTGTCACAGCGGCTGGCCCGGAACTGTCCCAGGAACCAGCGTGTCAGGAACTCGGTCATGGCCTCATCAGCGAAGGGCTCGCTCACCTGGTCATTGCCGACCACGCCGTAGAACCACTGATGCCCCGTCTCGTGCACGACCAGGAAGGGCACGTTCCAGTCGGGCGTCCCGCGCGGGATCCAGATATGGCCGGGCGACTCCATGGCCACGCCACCGGATGACTCGGTGACCGTGAAGCGCGCGTAAGGGTATTGCCCGATCCTGTCCTCGAAGGCCGCCATCGATCGGCGCGCGTAGTCCAGCATCATGCCGCGCGGCAGCGTCCGGCTGTAGACCACGATCTTGGTGTCGCCGTCCACGCTCCGACCCTTCGTCTTGCCGAAGTCCGGGGCAGCGGTGAGGTTGAAGTCGCGAACAGCGCGGGCGACGAAGGTCTGGCTGTTGCCCTGCCGGCCCGTCGGCGCTCCTGTTGTGGCGTAGATGAGATGCTGATCGGCCGTCAGCGTGACCCGAACCTCGGGACTGACAGCCGTCGTGAAGGGGTCACCCCGCTCAGCGCTCCAGAACGGCGTCTGGCGACTGATCCAGGGGATCCAGCGGTGGACGCTGAGGATGCCGTCAGACCGCGTGAAGAAGTAGTTCCGTCCCGTGGACGTGGAGCGGAACGTGGCGGTGTAGCGGATGAAGACATGGACGCTCTCGCCGGCGGGCAGGACCCCGCCCAGTGGCACCAGGATGGTCTGGTCGATGACATCGACATCAACGGGCTGGCCGTCGACCCGGGCGTCCTGGATGCGCATAGCGCCCAACGCTCCAGCAAGCGAGTTGAGTTCGAGGCGGTCGATCGAGCCGCCCGACGTGTTGCGCACGGTCAACGCTGTCCTGGCATCGATGGTGCGGGCAGCCCAATCGAGGTCAGCCTGGACCTCGTAGGTCGCTTCGAGGTCGATGCTGGAGCGATCGACCGAACCCTCCACGATGGCCGACCGCGCGCCCGCCTGAGCCACGGAAGTCGTGTGCTGTGCTGGCTGCGGCCGGGCCTCTGCCGGCACGAACGTGCCTGTCATGAGCAGCGTCGTCACCAGCAGCGATGCCAGCAGGCGTACGGCGAACGGCTTGATCATGGTCATCACGGGGGTCCCCTGAAGATCGCGGCGTGCCCGTCAGGGCATGAGCCGCTGCCGATGCCAACCGCCGTGTCCATCAGGAGTGTACTTGAGGCGGTCGTGCAGCCGATCGGTACGGCCCTGCCAGAACTCATAGCACGCCGGCGACAGCCGATACCCGCCCCAGGAGGCCGGCAGCGGCACCGGGCCGTCCTGGAAGCGTGCCGACGCAGCGACGAACCGCGCCTCCAACGCAGCGCGGTCCGCGATGGGACGGCTCTGCTCGGAAGCCCAGGCCGCCACTTGGCTTCCTCGCGGCCGGCCCGAGAAGTAGGCCACAGACTCGTGGCGCTCAAGCTCGGCAACGGAGCCCGTCACTCGGACCTGGCGCGCCAGTGGGTCCCAGAAGAGGACGGCCGCGGCGACCGGATGCGCGGCCAAGGCGCGGCCCTTCTCGCTCTGGCGGTTGGTGTAGAAGGTCAGGCCGCGCTGCTCGATGCCGCGCAGCAGCACGATCCTCACCTGCGGGTCGCCGTCCGGCGAGACCGTGGCAAGCGACATGGCGTACGGCTCAAGGAGGCCGCTGACCGTCGCGTCCTCCAGCCAGCGCTGAAGCTGGACGAGGGGGTCCGGGTCGAGGTCGTCGAAGCCGCTGGCGGTCACCGTGCGGAGGGTAGCGGCTGGTCGGGGGCGCGGCGCACCTGAGTCCCACGCAATGAAGATGAGAGCAACTGGTCGCGCGCTACGTAGCGTCGCGTGACGTTGCTGGCGCTACGCTTGTGCCGTGACCGACGATCCTTCATCTCATCGCTCGAACGGCGGGCTTCGCGTGTCCTCCCTGGCAGCGCCGCCGCGGGCCCTCTCAGCGGTGCTCGCTGCGTTGGTCGCCACGGCCCTGATCCTGCTGGCGGCGCTGCCTGTGCGCGCCGACCACGTGCCGGTCCTCAACAGCTCGGTGGTCGATCAGACCGGTGAGTTGCAAGGCGGGCTTGCGAACATCACGGCGGCGCAGGAGTCGCTCTTCGACGCCGCGGGCGTGCAGCTCTATGTGCTGTTCGTGGAGACCACGCGGCCGCTCAGCGTGGACCAGTTCACGCTCGACGTAGCCAACGAGAACGCCCTGTCTTCGCGAGACGCGCTCCTCGTAGTCGCCCTGCAAGATCGAACGGACTGGCTGGAGCTAGGGGCGGACCTCAACTCGGCGGTCTCGCAGAACGAAGTCGACACCATCATCAACACCCTCAAAGCGGAACTGGGGGCAGGCGACTTCCCCCAGTCGGTGGTGGCGGCGGCGGAGGGACTGCAAGAAGCCATCGGGGCGGCCCCGGCTCCGGTCGCGACGCCACGTCCAGGTGCCACCGCGGCGCCCGCACCGGCCCCCGGTCCCGGCACGGGTTCCGGGTCGGGCGGCGGTCTGCCCCTCTTGCCAATCCTGCTGGTGCTCGCCGTGGCCGGCATCGGATGGTGGCTGTTCAGCCGTGTGAAGCGTGAACGGACCCAGCGCCAGACGGAGTTTCAGGAGGCGTCCGAGCAGGAGCGACTGGGTCGAGAGGCGAACGCGATGCTCATCAAGACGGACGATGCACTGCGCGACGCCGAGCAGGAGCTGGGCTTCGTGGAGGCACAGTTCGGGGCCGCTCAATCCGCCGCCCTGGCGGAGTCGCTGGCCGGTGCCCGCGCTGACTTGCATCAGGCCTTCGCCATCGGCCAGGCATTGGACGACGCAGACCCGGAAACTCCTGAAGAACGAAAGCAGATGATCCAGGAGATCATCGGGCGCACCGGGCGGGCGCAGGCCGCCGTCGATGAGCAGGCCAAGGCCATCCAGGGATTGCGGGACCTGGAGAAGAACCTGCCCGCGGTCCTGGGATCCCTGCCCGCCGCCATCGAGGCAGCGCAGAGCCGGCTGTCGGGCGGAACCCAAGCCCTCGCCGGGCTGGAGCAGCGGTATGCCGCCAACAGCTGGCAGGCCGTGGCCGGCAACGTGGACGCTGCCACCGAGCGGCTCGCCTCGGCTGGAAAGCACCTGGCCGAGGCTCAAGCCGCCGACTCGGGCGGGGATCGAGCCAAGGCCGCCGTGGAGACGCGGGCCGCCCAAGGCCGCGTGGCCGAAGCGGCCGGACTGCTCGACGCCATCGACAAGACGTCGGCTTCATTGGATGACATGGCGGGCAAGCTCAAGACCGAGGTGCAGGCCGTCAGCGTCGACCTGGCGCAGGCTCGCGCAGCCGTTGATGGCGGCACTGCCCCTGAGCGGGCGTCGGCCCTGGCGCAGGCGGAGGCGGCCCTGGCCGAGGTGCAGCGTGCCGCCGGGACGGGACGACCGGACGTGACCGCCCTCGCGCGCCAGGTGGCAGCCATCGACGCCACGGCTGATCAGCTCCTGGCGGGCATCAGGGAAGAGACGCAGCACCGCCAACGGGCGGCGCAGGCGGTGGACCTGGCGATCTCTTCCGCTGAGAACAGCATCGCCCAGGCAGACGCCTACATCCGCGGGTATCGGCGCCGTCAGTCATTCGGGCGGCGGGCAAGGAACCGACTGGACGACGCTCAGCGCCATCTCGACCAGGCCCGCGCCCTCCGGCCGACTGACCTGGCGCAAGCCACTCAGTACGCGCGCACGGCGGACGCCCTGGCCGACGAGGCACTGGCCCTCGCGCAGCAGGACGCCGATGGCGGGGGCGGCGGCGACTTCATGAGCCCCACCCCGTCGGGACCGAACATCAACCTGGGCGGCATCCTGGCCGGAGTGGTGCTGGGTCAGGTGCTGGGTGGTGCCTCCCGCCGCAGCAGTGGCGGCATCTTCGGTGGCGGCGGCGGCATCTTCGGGGGCGGTGGCCGACGGTCTGGCGGCGGCTTCGGCGGCTTCGGTGGTGGCTTCGGGTCCGGCGGCTTCGGCGGTGGCACACGCTCCGGCGGCTTCGGCGGTGGCGGCGGCTTCGGCGGCGGTCGAGGCGGCGGAGGCGGCTGGTGACCCGGTCCGGACAAGACACGAACGTCGGCGACACCAGTCGCGCGGCGGCAACGATCAGGCAGACAGTACGAAGGAGACGACAGTGGCGTCATCGATCCTCGCCAGGGTGAGTTCGCTCGTCCGGGCCAACGTCAATTCCATCCTGGACAACGCGGAAGACCCCGAGCTGATGCTCGACCAGCTCATCCGGGACTTCACGGAGAACATCGCCGAGGCGGAGCAGGCCGTGGCCCAGACCGTGGGCAACCTGCGCATGCTCGAGGAGGACTTGACCGAATCGCGCGAGGCTTCTACCGATTGGGGCAACAAGGCACAGGCCGCCGCCACGATGGCCGGACAGCTCAGCAGCCAGGGCAAGGCTGATGAGTCGACGCGCTTCGAGGAGCTGGCCAAGGTGGCCCTGCGCAAGCAGATCAGCTTCGAGCAGTCGGTCACCCAGATGCAGGGTCAGGTCACTCAGCAGACCGAGCTCACCGACCAGCTCAAGGACGGTCTCAACAAGCTGCGCACGAAGCGCGAGGAGCTCGTCTCCAAGCGTGATGAGCTGGTCAGCCGGGCCAAGATGGCACAGGCCCAGACCCAGGTGCAGACCGCCGTCAAGAACGTCTCGGTGATGGACCCCACCAGCGAGCTCAATCGCTTCGAGGACCGCATCCGGCGTGAGGAGGCGATGGCTCGCGGCATGGCCGAGGTCAGTGCCTCGTCGATGGAGGAGCAGTTCGCCTCGCTCGAGGACGCCGGCGATGAGATCGAGGTCGAGGCCCGCTTGGCCGCGCTGAAGTCCGACGGGTCGGGTAGCTCATCGGGCTCCTCGCAGGGCGGCTCTTCGACATCCCAGGCGGGCAGCTCGACCGAGGGCGGCTCCGCGGAAGGCGGCTCTCACTCCCACTAGGACGCTCCTCTCGTCCCATTCCTGACCGCCGCCGGCCCGACCACCGGCGGCGGTCGTGCGTCTGGGCAGTCGACGGGTGGCGGCCGGACGGTCAGGTCGTGACGCGATCCTCACCAGCGGGGTGCTCCACCATGGCCACGATGCGCGTGGCCATGAAGCGGCCGGTGCGGATGGTCGTGCCACCGCGCGTGACCTCACTCACCTCGACCACACCGCGCGAGACGGAGATGTCGACCCGGCGTCCGGCGCGCGTGGCCTCGATCTCGAACGTCTGCACGCCATTCCCGGTGTCGACCACGATCTCAACCCGATCACCCTTCATCGCCGGAGTGTAGGCCCAGTCGACGCTCCGATCCCATCGATCCATCCCGTGGCGAGTGGCTCGTCTGCGGGCATCGCTTCCGATGACCGCGAGTTTCGATCATCTATGGTCCCGGGCGGTAGTAAGTCAGGAGGTGATGCCCGTGGGGCATCGGTATGCGGCTGGCACCCTCGCTATGGCGGATCTCCACGCTCAGGAGACGCTGTTCGAGGGAACCCAACGCGGTCGTGGCCCGCGGAACGTGATGTACCACCGCCGCCATCGGTATATCACCGGAAGTTGCGTAT
>JBBJNS010000114.1:0-6635 GCA_037720745.1 Candidatus Limnocylindrales bacterium | reverse complement strand
CGATGCGGGGGGCGCGTGGCCCGCCGGCGGGGCGGCGGGCGCACGGCCGGCTCAGCCTCGAGTCCGAGTGCCTCGCGATCCACCACGATGCGACCTTCACGTGGCGCCAACTCACGCACCACGGTCCGTACCGTGGGAACAAGGATCTCGCCTCGCCGGCCACCACGCACCACGAGGATCTCCCCTCCCCCGGTCCGGAAGATGTCCACCACGGCACCCAGATCCTCACCGTCTTCGGCCAGGACCGGCACGTTCATCAGCTCGTGCCAGTAATACTCGCCCTTGGGCAGTGGCTCGATCGGTGCCGCTATCTCCAGGTAGCGCTCGCGCAGCGCATCGGCCGCCTCGCGAGAGGTCACCTCCTCGAAGCGGACCAGGAGGCCCGGACCGTCGTCCTGGACCCAGACCACGGTCAGCAGTCGGTCGGAATCCTCCAGGAACATCCGGCTGCCGAGCGCGAAACGCGTGGCATCATCACTGAGGACCTCGACGCGCAGGACTCCGCGCAGGCCCTGGACGCCGCGTACCTGGCCGATGGCCAGACGATCCTGAGCGAGCCTCTCGCGAGCCATGTCCGCAGAGCCGGTCACGTCGCTAGACGATCTCCAGCGAGATGTCCTCTCCCTGACGGGTGGCCACGACCTTCAGAAGGGTGCGCATGGCCTTGGCCACGCTGCCGTTGCGGCCGATGACCTTGCCCATGTCCTCTTCCGCCACATGCAGCTCGATGACCTTGGCGCCGTCCTCATCGTGGACCTCCACCGAGACAGCCTCCGGGTCGTCGACCAGGGAGCGCGCGATGTAATCGACCAGTTCGGGGCCTGACATCAGCGTGCTCAGCGGACGTCGGGGAGGATGCCGACGCGCCGGAACAATCGAGCCACCGTATCGGACGGCTGAGCGCCGTGACCCAGCCACTTGGTGGCCTTCTCGGCATCCACCTCGATCTCGACCGGATCCTTGCGTGGATCGTAGTGGCCGAGTGTGTCCAGCGAGCGACCGTCTCGGGCGCTTCGGCTGTCGGAGACGACGAAGCGATAGGTGGGCTTCTTGGTCGCACCGACACGGGTGAGACGGATACGGACTGCCACGGGCGAAGGGACCTCCTGTCGGGAGATGGCGGGCGCGAGCGAGCGCCCCCGATGCGCAAGGGTACTCGACGACGGCAAAGCCTACTCGAGGATGAGTGGTATCACTCCACGTACAGCAACGCCCGCGCGGCGTTCCCGCCGTCGGTCGTGATGCCGGTCACGATGAAGCGATCCAAGGCTTCCAGATAGGGCTTCGCTTCCAGATCGTACTCGGCGCGCTCGGCATCAGGAACCATCCGCTCGCCGAACGATCGAATGGACGCGATGTCTAGGTACATGACGCCCGTATTGGTGTCCCCACCGGACGCCTCGAGCGCCGTGCTGTAGGCCGCATTTCCGGCCAGCGAGTCGGACTCGCTCTGCTGCATGGCGTCGGTCACGAAGTCGCCCATGCCCAGATAGAAGACGTCCTCGTGGATGCCGTAGCTCAGCGACGGCTCGAAGGGCAGATCGTCGGGCAACGGGAAGGACGGATCGCTGACGGGCTGGATGGTGGTGACCAGTGACCCGGCGACATCCACCTCCTCGATCTCGAAGGGGACCTCGCCGAAGGCCGCCGCAGCGCGCACGGCCGTGGTCAGTCGCTCGACGCGCTGGGCCGCGATGGTGGTGTCGGTGATGGTGGCGGCCATTCCGAAGGAGACCTGATCGCCGTCGAGTGACACGCTCACAGCGGTGTCCTCCAGCCACAGCAGGAAGTCCTCGGTGGGCGCACCCAGGAAGTCCTCGACCTGCTCGAGCTGGCTCTCGGGCAGCATCTCGTCGAACTGAGCCATGGCCTGCTCGACGGTCGTCTTGATGGTCTGTCCGACGTCCCGACTCTCCAGATAGAAAGCGGACGTGCTGGGCATACGCGCGGCGAGAGAGGTGCTGCGCGCCGTGGGAGTGGTCGCTCCGTCCGGGTCGCTCCAGACCATGTCGGCGACCATTCGGTCGCCTTCCACGCGAAGCGTGGCCGCCACCGAGTCGGGCAGCCGGTCGAGGCCATCGCTGATCATCGCTCGGGTGGCCTCATCGACCTCTGATAGCTGGGACTCGAGCCCCTGGCGGTACCCGCGGAGATCCACGTACAGCGCGCCCAGACGCTCGCTGGGCAGCCCCGCGAAGCGCTCCTGGAATCCTGCGGAGCCGGCCAGCGAGGGCTGCGCACCGCTGCGCACATCCAAGGCTGCCATGAGGTCCGCTGCCTGTGCGGCGAACAGCAGAGACTCATCCGTGACGGCATAGGAGAACAACGGATCGGGCGCCGCATGATCCTGGTAGGTCACGATCGTGACATCGCCGTGGGCGGTCTCCACGTAGGTCGCCTCGGTGAGATCAGCGCGCAGGCGCACCAGGAACGCCTCGAGCGCGGCCCGATCAGCGACGCTGAGCGAGCCCACGAAGTCCGGGACCTCCGCCCCGTCGATCACATCGTCACCGCTCACCCCAGGCAGCTCGGGCACATCCGTGATGCCGATGGCCACCTCGCCGTCGAACCAGGGCTCGATATCAGCGGCATAGGAATACTCGCCCTGCGTCGACTCGCGCGTCAGTCGGTCGAGTGTGTCGTTGACCTTCAGGTCGAAGGCGGCCGGGTCCGCGAATCCCGGGAACTTGCCCATGAAGGCGATCAGGTTCTCTCGCTGGTCGCCGGGCAGATCGAGGCGGGTCTCCATGTAGACCATGGTCTCGGGCGGCAGGAACGTGGGACCCTGCGCCGCGGTCGTCCTGCTGCCGGTGGCCATCATGGCCAGGCCCGCACCGGTCGCGACGACGAGCGCGGTAGCGAGCAGTGCCACGATCCAGCGGACCGGCTTGGGACGGGAGACGGGGGTCACCGGCGGCAGGGGCGCTCCGGCATCGGATGGGGGGGTGGTGTCTGCCGTGCTCGGCGTGACCGCCCACGGTGCGGTGGGCGAGTCATCCGGACGCTGCCAGGGAGACGGGGACGGGTCGGAGGTTTGGCTGCTCATGTCCCACAGATGTTCTCACGGATGCCCGCGCGCGCGTTAGCGGGACCTCGGAGCGAAGCGCCGCTTCAGCGCCGGCCGAGCCCCGGGATCGACGGCATCCGTCCGCCTCCGGAGAGCTGCCGCATCATCCGCTGCATCTCGCCGAACTGCTTGATGAGCCGATTGACCTCGGGCAGGGACGTGCCGGAGCCGCGCGCGATGCGCCGGCGGCGCGACGCGTTGAGGACGCCTGGCTCCCGCCGCTCCTGGCCCGTCATCGAACGGATGATCGCCTCCACGCGCTTCAGATCGCCGTTATCCACGGCCTGCTGAGCCTGCTTGGCCGCGCCACCCATGCCCGGGATCATCTCCATGATCGAGCCCAGTGGTCCCATCTTCTTGAGCTGCTGCATCTGCTCCAGGAAATCGTCCAGCGTGAACGCGTTCTTGCGCATCTTCTGGGCCAGTTGCTCGGCCTGCTTCTCGTCGAAGGTCTCCTGGGCCCGCTCGACCAGGGTCAGGACATCGCCCATGCCCAGGATGCGGCCCGCCAGTCGGTCGGGGTGGAAGGGTTCCAGCGCGTCGGTCCGCTCGCCCGTACCCAGGAACTTGACGGGTACCCCGGATACGGCACTGATGGATAGCGCGGCGCCGCCGCGAGCGTCGCCATCGACCTTGGTCAGGACCAAGCCGGTGATCGAAACCGCGTCACGGAAGGCCTCTGCCACGGTCACCGACTCCTGGCCGACCATGGCATCCACCACGAGCAGCGTCTCGGCGGGCTGCAGGGCGCGGCCCAGCTCGCGGATCTCTTCCATGAGCGCCTCGTCCACGGTCAGTCGGCCGGCCGTGTCCAGGATGACCACGTCCCGTCCCGTCCGCTTCGCTTCGGCGATGCCGGCTCGTGCGATGTCCAGCACCGCGGTGCCCGGCGGCGAACTCCAGACGGGAAGCTCCAGGCTCTTGCCCAACGTGCGCAACTGTTCGACGGCGGCTGGACGGTACGGGTCGGCCGCGACGAGCATGGGCTGACGGCCCAGCCGCACGATATGGCGCGCCAGCTTGGCCGCTGAGGTCGTCTTGCCCGAGCCCTGCAGCCCGACCAGCATGACCACGGCAGGCGAGCCGATGAGCCGGAAGGTCCTGTCGCCGGCGCCGAGCACTGCGGTCAACTCGTCGTTGACGATCTTGACCACCGTCTGACCAGCGTTGACGTTGGCCAGGATCTCCGCACCGATGGCGCGCTCGCGCACGCGCGCTACGAAGTCTTTGACGACGCGGTAGTTGACGTCCGCCTCGAGCAGAGCCAGGCGGACCTCCCGCATGGCCACCTCGACGTCGGCTTCCGTGATGCGGCCGCGGCCGGTCAACTTGCCGAGGGCGTCTCGCAGGCGGTCGGAGAGGGCATCGAACATGGGCGCCGAGTCTAGCGGAGGCCGCTCGGGAAGCGGATGCGCCGGAAGCGGTTGCGGCAGGAAGCGGAAGCGGTCGGACGCGGATGCGGCCCGGATGTGTCGTCCTCGGCCAGTGGCCGGCCGCGCGCGCGTGCGGCATCCGCAGCCGGACCCGTCCCGCCCCCTGACGGCCCGGGTGACGGCACCATCGGCGAGGAACACTGCTGATCGATCATCAGCCGAGTCCGCGGAGCACTTGGCCGCGACCGCGACGGCACTACCGGCAGCTCGGCGCTCGTCAAGCGTTCGCCGGCCATTTCAGGACCGGCGCGCGTTGCCCACTCCGCGAATACGTGGCCATCGACGATAGGGGCGTCATCTGGAGGTCCTGCGCGGCGGTCAGTCCCGGCAGGGAGAGACAGTCGAGCGAGGGACCACGGACGGTCCGGCGCCGGTCACGTCAGGCGTCGGCGAAGAGGGCGGCCACGAAGTCGTTCGGCTGGAAGTCGAGCAGATCTTCCATGCCCTCGCCGACGCCCACGAAGAGCACCGGTATGCCCAGCGCCTGCTCGATGGAGAAGGCCACACCGCCTCGAGCGGTCGAGTCGAGCTTGGTCAAGGCGATGCCCGTCAGGCCCGCCGACTGGTGGAAGGCCCGAGCTTGGGTCAGGCCGTTCTGCCCGGTCGTCGCATCCAGCACGAAGAGCACCTCGGGCTGTGCCTCCGGGATGCGTTTGGCGATGGTCCGCCGGATCTTGGAGAGCTCGTCCATCAGGTTGCTCTTGGTGTGGAGCCGACCGGCAGTGTCCACGATGACCACGTCCGTGCCGCGTGCCACGGCCGCATCCATGGCGTCATAGACGACCGCGGAAGGATCGGCGTTCGCCGCATGAGCCACCAGCGGCACGTTCACGCGACCGGCCCAGATGCGCAGTTGATCGATGGCTGCGGCCCGGAATGTGTCGCCGGCCGCCAGGAGGACGCGCGCGCCGCGGCTCCGGAAGCGATAGGCGAGCTTGCCGATGGTGGTCGTCTTGCCGGTCCCGTTGACGCCCACCACGAGGACTACGGCCGGGGTACCTGGACCGGGCTTCCGTGGCCAAGGGACGGCGTCGCGCGGCGCGAAGAGCTTCCGCCCACTGATCACGGCGCGCCGGGCGCGGGCTCGCGTCACCACGCCCACCGCCAGGTCGGCGCCCATGTCCGCCGAGATGAGCGTCTCCTCGACCTCCTCCCACGTCTCCGCGTCCGGGTCGCCCCGTAGCAGGCCCCGCAGGCGGGTCGCGAAGCCGGCTCGGCTCCGGGCCACGCCGGCGTCGATGCTCGGCTTGGCGCTGGTCTCATCGGACTGTGTCATCGATGGCAGCCTAGCGCGTCAACCCCGTGGCTCCGCCAGGGCGAGTGACGCCTCGTCCAGCTCGCCCAAACGCAGTGAGATCACACGGCTGACCGCGTCGTCATCGACGGTCACCCCGTATAGCGCGTCGGCCGCCTCGATGGTGCCCCGGTTGTGAGTGATGACGATGAACTGGATGCGCTCGGCGAGGGTTCGGAGCGCGGCCGAGAAACGCCCGATGTTGGCCTCATCGAGGGCTGCGTCGACCTCGTCCAGCACGCAGAACGGGACCGGACGTACCTCCAGCATGGCCATCAGGAGGGCCACCGCAGTGAGCGCGCGTTCACCACCGGAGAGCATCGCCAAAGGCTGTCGCTTCTTGCCGGGTGGTCGCGCCGTTATCTCCACGCCGGTGCGTGAGAGATCCTCCGGGTCGGTCAGCGAAAGCTGTGCCTCACCGCCATCGAAGAGCTGCTGAAAGCGGCGCCCGAAGGCCCCTTCCAAGGCGGCGAAAGTGGCGCGAAACTGGGTGCTGATCAGGTTACTCAGCTGACCCATGAGCTCGCGCGTGGCGCGGATGGCTGCCTCCAGGTCGACCCGTTGCGCATCCAAGGTCTCGAGTCGCTGGCGGACCTCGGCATATTCCTCGGCTGCGAAGGGGTTGCTCGCGCCGAGGTCGTGATAGCGACGTCGCAGCGTGGCCAGCCGCCCGGCCGGGATGCCAGCGGGCGCCGCCTCTGATCCACGAGAAGTCGCCTGCCAGGCAGCCAGTGCAGCATCCCGGGCGGACTCCAGCTCGGAGTGGAGCGCCTCCGCGTCGGCCTGTCCCGCCTCGGTCGCGCCTGGCGGTGCGCTGGCGGTCTGTCCGAGCAGCGCGGCC
>JBBJNS010000113.1:0-6658 GCA_037720745.1 Candidatus Limnocylindrales bacterium | reverse complement strand
AGTTGCTGGAGTGCGGGACCGATGATCACCCACGAGATGATGAAGCTCGCCGTGACCGGCACCGCCAGGCCGAGCAGCAGGATGGCCACCGCCGCGAAGACGGCCGTCAGCAGCAGGCTTCCGCCGGCGAACGCGACGATGATACTGGCCAGCTTCAGCCCCAATCCGGTGAGCGTCAGCACGCCGACGATGATCCCGGCCGCTGCCAGGACGGGCGCGACGGCCAGCACGCCTTTCCCGCCCGCTGCCAGGGCAGCCCATGCACGGCGCGGGGTCAGCCGGTGCTCCCGGTCAAGGAAACTGAGCAAGAAGGCGAGCCCGGTGGCGAACACGACGGCGCGGAAGGCGGTGAAGCCCATGGCCATGAACACGACGATGGCGATGAGCGAGCTGAAATGGTAGCCGTAGCGAAGCAGGAGCTTTCGGACCGGTGGTGTCTCGATAGCGACGGCGTGGGTGCGAAATCGGCGAGCGTCGATCTCGATGGCCAGGATGATGCCCAGGTAGTAGAGAAGGGTCGGCACGGTGGCCCAGATGAGGACCTCCAGGTACGACACCTTGAGCAGCGCGGCGATGATGAACGCGGCCGCTCCCAGCGTGGGCGGCGACAGGATGGCGCCGATGCCGGCCGCCGCCAGCACACCGCCGGCTTCCTCGCGCGGATAGCCCGCCCGCTTCAGCACGGGCCACGCGACGCCACCCAAGGTGACCGTGGTGGCCACGCCCGAACCTGAGACGGTACCCAGCAGGAAGCCGGCGAGCGTCACCGTGCGACCTGGCCCGGCGCGCGACTGCCCGAAGGCGGCGAACGAAAGATCGAGGAAGAACTTGCTGGCACCGGAGTACTCGAGTACCGCGCCGTAGAGGGTGAAGAGCACGATGTACGTCGCCGCGACGTCGAGCGGCACGCTAAAGACACCGGAGGTGCTCAGGACGTTATGGCCGACGAGCCGTGGCCAGGCGTAGCTGGCGTGATCGAAGGGCGGCGGGAAGAGGGGTCCCAGGTACCCGTAGGCCAGGACGAAGACGATGATCGCCGGCACGATCCAACCGACCGTCCGGCGCGTCGCTTCCAGCACCAGCCCGATCACCACCGTCCCTACCACGAGCTCGACCTCGCCGGGCGAGACCGAGCGGCGGAAGAAGCTCTGCCAGTCGAACACGATGTAGCCGAAGGCGGCGATCGTGACGCCCACCAGGAGCCAGTCGATCAGGTGCGGCTGGTCCGGCCGTTGCCCTTCACTCGCTGCGTTGGACCGACCCCAGCCGCGATACACGAGGAAGGTGGTGGCGAGCATCAGCATCGCGAAGAGCGGCAGGTAGAGCTGCTTGGAGATGGGGTTGAAGACCCACCAAAGGCCCAGCAACGCGAGCGCGGCTCCCAGCACCTGGACCACGCCGAATGGGATCCCGGTCAGCTTGCGTGCCGGCTTCTCCGCCTCGAACTCGGCGAGGAGCGCTTCCTGGTCGACCACGGAAACCGGCGGCGGCTCCGTGGGCCGCTGAGTCAAGGAGCCCGCTCGACCGTGATATGGACCATCGGAGCGGCATCGTCGACAAGCTGCCAAAGGGCCAGGGGAGGCTCGCCCAGCACCAGCAGGGTCCGCTGGCCGAGATCGGTCGCGGCCACCGTCAGTCGGTCGAGCTCCAGATCATAGGCAGGTGGCGCTCGCCAGGATCCCGACGAGGCGCGCACAGGCCTTTCTGAGACCGCGTAGTACTCCTCCAGAACGGCGAGCTGCTCCGCGGCCAGCTCCGCGAGCCGAAATCGGCTGTCGCTCACCATCAGGAACCGCTCCTCCGCCGATGTCCCGTAGAGCGAGTTGCGATACCTCAGGCTGAACGCATCGTCGCTGCCGACCGAGACGCGCGCCAGAACGCGGCCAGCGTCGTCTCTGACGACTACCGCGCCCGGACCGCGGGCGCTGACCATGCTGGCGGCGATGACGCCGCAGGTCAGCGCGACGACCAATGTGAGGCCGGTGCGCCGGCCTCGCCATCGGTCTCTCACGCTACTGGGTGTCGAAGTAGGTTCGTGAGCCGGGACAGACGTCCATGAACTCGATCTCACCAGCCGTGCTGGGGTCGAGGTCCGCGGCTGCCGAGTGCACCTGGGTGAGCTGCTCCACGTTGTCATAGATCGCCGCGGTGATCCGCTCCTGGAGGTCTTCCGACATGTTGTCCGGGTTGGCCACGAGGACGTTGGGCACCACCACCACCGAGACCGCCTCGGACTGACCGTCCTAGGTGTCGGCCGGGACATCGGTTTCCGTGTAGTACTCGCCGTAGGCTGCCTGCATCGCCGCGGCGTGCTCGCCGTGCGGGATCAGGACCATGTCGCCGCTAGTGGCGTAGTCGACCAGCGCGCCGGTCGGTAGGCCGCCGGACCAGAAGCCGGCGTCGATGGTGCCGTCGCGCAGCGCCTCGACCGTCTCAGTCACGCCCAGCTGCTGCCGGCTGATATCGCTGTCAGGATCGAGGCCGGCCGCCTCGAGGATGCGCAGCGCGATGATCTCCGTGCCGGAGCCGGGCGACCCGAGCGACACGCTCATGCCCTCCATCTCCTCGATGCTGGTGATGCCCGAGTCGGCGCTCGTCACGATCTGGGTGAAGTTGTCGTAGAGCCGGCCCAGAGCACAGGACGTGATGGCGTCACCCTCGAAGTCCGCCGCGCCGTTGACCGCATCGGCCGCCGTGTCGCCCAGGACGAGTGCCAGGTCCGCGCCACCGTCCCCGATGAGCAGCATGTTGTCGACCGATGCGTTCGTCTCTGACACGGTCGCGTCGTAGCCTTCGACGTTCTCCCGGATGACCGTGGCGAAGCCGCCGCCGAGCGGGTAGTACACGCCGCCGGTGCCGCCGGTGGCGATGGAGAGTTGGCGGCCACCATCGCCGCCCGGCGCGCCACTGCCGCTGGCGGGTGGATCATCGCCATCGCCCTGGCCGAGAGGCGTGCAGGCGCCAAGGATCATGACCAACGTCACCAGGATCGCGGGCCCCGCGCGTCGGCGCGGTCGCGTGGGATCGAAACCTGACATGTGATCGCTCCTCACTCTTGGCGACGGCTCTCCGCTGGCCGCCGCGAATGATCGATCGGGTCGTCGTCCTGCGCACCAGTCTACGAGGACTGTCGAGCACGAGCGCAGTGGACAGCGCGGCGATGTTCCTGGGCCTCATCCTTGCTGGCAGCCTGCTGCTCGGTCCGCCGGTCGGCTAGCGGAGGCCCCTCGGCTCACTTGCATCCGTTCGGGGGGATCGTCACCCGGGATGCTTGATCTGGAGTCTTGTGACGCGCGCGCCCGAGCCCTTCGAGCGCCCCAGCAGCCGGTCTCGGGCGTGTGCCACCGCCCTCCGTCGTCCGGATCACGCGCACCGTGGCCGAATCATGGCAGTATCCGCGTAGCCACGCAAGACGACGTGGGAGATCGACCCGGACTGGAGGCAGGCTTCCGATGTGCGCGAACTGTGGTTGTGGCATCCCCGAGGACAAGCACGGCGATGACCGGAACATCGCATGGTCTCAGATCGAGGCGGCGGCCGAGGCGAACGATCAGTCGCCGGACGAGGCGGTCAACAACATCGAGAAGATGGCGCAGCACGAGCATGAGCACTAGGGCCAGGTGATCGTTTCCCGCCTGCTGCGTAGGTGAGCGTGATCCGGTCTCGCTGACCTCCTCTGCGGCCTATGCTCATCGGCGTGCCTGGACCGTTGCTGCTCTCCGGCCACGACCTGACGCCCGAGGACGTGGAGCGCGTCGCGCGAGGGGGCGCGGACGTGACGCTCGACCCGATCGCACAGGAGCGGATGACAGCCAGCCTCGCCACGATCGAGCGTCTGGTAGCGGCGGGTGAGGCGGTCTACGGCGTGACGACCGGTTTTGGCGATCTGGCCACGCGGCGGATCGAGCCGGCCGATGCGCGTCGACTCCAGGAGAACCTGCTCGTCAGTCATGCCGTCGGCGTCGGGCCGGGGCATGACCGCGAGACCGTTCGCGCCATGCTATTACTGCGTGCTAACACGCTAGCACGCGGTCAGAGTGGTTGCCGGCCCGTACTGGTCGAGCGCCTCATCGACTTCCTGCGCCTGGGCATCCATCCCACCGTCCCGGAGCAGGGCTCGGTCGGTGCCTCGGGCGACCTGGCGCCGCTGGCCCACTTGGCGCTGCCGCTCATCGGTCGCGGCGAGGCGGAGGTCGGCGGCGAGCGGCTGCCCGGTGCCGAGGCGCTCCGCGGCGCCGGCCTGGAGCCGCTCTCGTTGGAAGCGAAGGAGGGGCTGGCGCTGCTCAACGGCACCCAGCAGATGACCGCCATCGGCGCACTCGTGCTGCTCGATGCGGAGCGTCTGGCGGGCGCTGCCAGCGTGGTCGCGGCCATGAGCACAGAGGCGCTGATGGGCACGGACGTCGCGTTCGCGGCGGCCTACCACGCCGCGCGACCTCATCCCGGCCAGGCCCGCACCGCCGCCGAGCTGCGCCACCTCCTGCGCCGATCGGAACTCCAGCAGGCGCATCACGGCGAAGCGCACAAGGTGCAGGACCCCTACTCGGTCCGTTGCGTTCCGCAGGTCCACGGCGCCAGCCGGGATGCCCTTGCCTACACACGCAACGTCCTCACGATCGAGATGAACAGCGCCACGGACAACCCGCTGGTCTTTCCGGAGGGTTCGGACGCTGACGCAGGCGCCATGGCCACCGGTGGCGGCACGGTCATCTCGGGCGGGAACTTCCACGGTCAGCCGGTGGCCTTGGCCATGGACTTCGCCAAGCTGGCCATCGCCGAGCTCGGCTCCATCAGTGAGCGCCGCACAGCCCTGCTGATCGATGGCCGGATGAGCGGTCTGCCGCCCTTCCTCGTGGCCGATGCCGGGCTCAACAGCGGCCTGATGTTGCTCCAGTACACGGCGGCCGCGCTGGTCTCCGAGAACAAGGTGCTGGTCCATCCCGCTTCGGCGGACTCCATCCCCACCAGCGCCAATCAGGAGGACCACGTCTCGATGGGCTCGATCGCGGCGCGCCACGCGCGTGACGTGTTGCGCAACGTGGAACGAGTCGTGGCCCTGGAGCTGCTGTGCGCTGCACAGGGTCTCGACTTCCGCCTTGCCGGTGGCTTGCGACCCGGAGCCGGCGTGGATGAGGCGCACGGGCGCATCAGATCGCACGTTCCGCACCTCGACACGGACCGCGATCCCGGTCCCGACATCGCCGCCGCCACTGCCCTCATCCGCTCCGGGGACCTGCTCGACCTGCTGCCCGCGCCCGCCTGAGGCATCCTTGCAGGGATGCGACGTGCCGTTCTGCTCCTCGCTGCGCTCATCGCCATCGGTGCCCTGATCTTCGTGGCGCTCGGTGGGCCGACCGGGCCTGGTCCCGGACCGACCGCGTCGCCGTCGCCCGGCCCGACTCCGAGCCCGACCACATCGCCCACTCCCACCCCGACGCCCAGCCCCACTCCGAGCCCGAGTCCCAGTCCCAGCCCGACGCCGTCGCCCACCCCGGAGCCCACGCCGACTGTCTTCCGCAGCGCCGACGGCTACGCCATCACGCTCCCCGTCGGCTGGCTGGCGCTGCCCGTCGAGGATGCCGACGTGAACGCGCTACTCGACCTCCTGGGCTCACAGCAGCCCGCCGTGGCCGATCTCGTGCGGGACTATCTGGAGCTGACCAACGCGCGCATCAGCATGGTCGCCCTGGAGGGCGGGCTGGG
Source organism: Candidatus Limnocylindrales bacterium (assembly GCA_037720745.1). GTDB lineage: Bacteria > Chloroflexota > Limnocylindria > Limnocylindrales > CSP1-4 > Palsa-1032. The sequence continues at coordinate 955 of JBBJNS010000113.1, read as the reverse complement.
TGGCACGGGCTCTGCCCTGCCGGCCAATGTCAACGTCCTCATCCAGCCCAGCCTGGGCTTACCGCTCTCCTTCGTGTCCAGCCTCGTCGGTTCTGTCATCGAGGGGCTCCCTGGCGTCACGGGCCCGGTCACGACCGAGAACGTGAGTCTGCCGGCGGGCGAAGCGGCTCGCTTACGCTTTCAGGTACAGGTCGACACGGAAGGCGTGACCGTCCCCACGACCGCCCTCGAGAGCTACATCCTCATCCGCGGCAGTGAGGCGTACGTCATCACGTTCGTGTCGGCGGCCGATCAGGTTGCCAACGACCAGCCCGTCTTCGAGGAGATCATCCGGAGCCTCTGTTTCGACGCCTGCCCGTCAGAGTAAAGTCAGCCGGTGGGCAGCCTGCGCATCGTCGATGTCAGCGACACGGGAACATTCGGACGGATCCCGCCGTGCGCCGACCCGAGCTTCGATCACCGTACCTGCGACTACTGGGAAGATGCCGACCGCGGCTCCAAGGCAGCCCGAGTCTCCTGGCTCGCGGCTGTCTCGAGCGCTCGGGTACCACAGCCGCGCTCGACTTCCGCGTCGAATCCATTCGCGCCCGACCCTAAGACGCCGCCGGAAAACCCCTTCCTCACCGCCACCCAGCAACGCCACGCGGGTGCTGCGGCTATGGACCTCTTCGGGGCGGACGCCGGCGGCGAACCGGACCTGTTCGCCGCGCCATCAGTAAATCCCTTCGCGCCCACTGCCCAGCGCGAGCGCCCACTCCGCGACGGAGTGCCGCGAAAGCTGGCCCTGCTCGACCGGGGACGAGGCATCTTCGGGAGCTACGCCAAGCTCCTCCTCCTGGGTGACACGGCCGTGGCCTACGCCCAGTTCGGGCCGCTCTCCGCGTATCCGCGCGCGACCCGGTTGCGGGATCTGTACCCGCAGCTCCCGCAGGCGCCGCTGCCCGCCGTCATCACC
>JBBJNS010000112.1:0-6780 GCA_037720745.1 Candidatus Limnocylindrales bacterium | reverse complement strand
TTGCTGCGACCGGCCAGCGCCTCGATCTCTCGCACCAGCCTGTGGCACTCACGCACGACAAGCAGCGGGATCTCCGACGCGGTACGCGCGGCAGCCTGCGTCTGCGCGCGGCGCTCGGTCTGCTCCTCGGCCGTCTCGCGTGGCAGCTTCATGGCCGCGGCGAAGGTGGCGTAGGCAGCTGCGTCCTCGTCGGCCAGTTCCATGAAGCGCCGCCGTGCCCGCTCTCCCTCCGCCAAGGCACGCTCGTACGTGGCGGCGTAGAGCTCATAGCGCGGTCGGTCCTGGGACAAGCGCGCGACCATGACCATGAGGCTGGCCGCCAGACCCGCCGCCACCGCGGCCGCACTGCCGCCGCCGGGCACCGGATCGGCTGAGGCGAGGCGTTCCGAGAACTCGCTGAGGGTCAGCTCGCCGTAGGACTCGGGCTCGTGTGACATCAACGCGATTGTCGCATGTCCGCGCGCGTCCTCAGGCGACCGCGGCGAGCATCTCCGGCTCCGTGTCGAGGCCCTCGATGAGCCAACGCCGGCTGCGATGCTCGAAAGCCAGACGCAGACGCGCGGCTGGGGTCCGGATGTCGAATAGCGTCCGGGGACCGACGGCCACGGGATAGGCGGCGGATTCGTCGCGCACGCGCTCGATACGCACGACGCGCTGGAGATCAGCGCCCATGCGCACGCTGCGCGGGCGACCGGTGAAGGGATCGCAGCCGACCGCGATCTCGGTCGGGGTGATTCGGACCATAGCCATCTTCCGGCTCCTTTCGGGCGGTAGTGCTCTCCGGGTCCTTCGGGGCATCACGAGGATAAGAGAACATCTGTTCTGTATGGCACAGACCCTAATCGAACGGATGTTCGGTGTCAAGAGCCTCGCCGCTGATGGCCGCATCGTCCGGCGCCCGTGTGCCAGCTCGTGTGTCACGCTGCGGATGGGCCCGCAGACCGACCCGCCGCGCATCGGGCGCCTTCTGGTAGTCACGCTCGAAGGGCGCCGCGACCCCGCTGTGCAGCAGACGTGCGCGGGTGATGGCACGAGCACCGAATCGCTCTCGGATGGCGTCCGACGCCTCGACCACGCGGCGCCTCCGGCCCCCTTCCTCGCCGAAGAGCGCCAGTTGCTCCCGATCCGTGAGGTGCGATGCGCCCACACCGAGGAGACGGACGCGCATGCCCCGCACCTGTGGCCGCACCAGGCTCACCGCTGTCCGCCAGATCGCATCCGTCATGTCGGTCGGCTCCTTGAGGGTCCGCTGGCGGGAGATGGTCACGAAGTCGCTGTCGCGCAGGCGGATGGCCACGGTGCCGGCCTTGACGCCGCCGGCGCGAAGTCGACCGGCTACCCCTTCCGAGAGCGCCAGCAAGGTCCGCTCGATGACCTCCCAGTCCGCCGTGTCGACATCAAAGGTGTGCTCGTGACTGACCGACTTGGTGGCCGCGCCGTCGCCCACCGGTGAGGGGTCGATGCCCACCGCCCTGGCAGCCAGCTGAGAGCCACTGTTGCCGAAGCGGCGAAGGAGGATGTCGACGGGCAAGGCGGCGAGGTCACCGATGGTGCGCACGCCGTATTCGGTGAGCACGGCCCGTGTCTTCGCGCCTACGCCCCACAGCCGTTCGATGGGCAGCGGCGCCAGGAAGGCCGCCTCAGTGCCCGGCTCCACGACCACCAGTCCATCCGGCTTGCGCAGCTCGGAGGCGACCTTGGCCACCAGCTTGGTGGTCGCCACGCCGACCGACGCGGACAGGTCGACCTCGCGACGGATAGCCGCCTTTATCGCCCGGGCGACCGCGTCGGCGGATCCCAGCAGCGTCTCTGTCCCGGCTACGTCGAGGAAGGCCTCGTCGATGGAGATCGGTTCGACCAGGGGAGTGAAGCCACGGAGGATGCTCATGACCTGGCGGCTGACCGCGCTGTACTTGGCGCCGTCGACGGGCAGGAAGACGCCCTGCGGACACAGCGCGCCCGCCGTGCGCAGCGGCATCGCCGAACGGACTCCGAAGACACGCGCCTCATAACTCGCCGCACTGACCACGCCGCGCGCGTTGCGATCGCCGCCGCCCACGATGACCGGCCTGCCCCTCAGTTCCGGCCGGTCACGCTGCTCGACGGCCGCGAAGAACGCGTCCAGGTCGACGTGGAGGATGGTCGCCGCGGTCGGGGTCACCCCCTCATCATGCGCTCGACCGCTATGGGTGGCGGGCATTCAGTTTACGATAGAAACAGCCGTGGTCAGGGCTCCGCGCCGAAGAGGGTGCCCGCCCCCGAGTGATGAGGCGGTCACTCTCGCCGGTGGCGCTCATCTACCTCGCGTCGTTGAGCCTCGTCCAGCTCTTTCCAGCGCGCGGTGTCCAGGCCGAGGCTGGCGGCTTCCTGATGTGCCTCGATCTCCACCTGGCCCGGTCGCGTCCGGCCGTGGGGCGCATACAGCCAGCGCAGCGCACGGAGGGGCAGCAGGATGATCCCCGTCGCGAGACTTCGCACCCACCCGACTCCTGTGCGAGCTAGCCCTTGGGCTCGACCACGATGGTGACCTCGGGGGTCATGCCGGAGAGCACCTTGATGGCGACCTTGTAGGTGCCCAGCATCTTGAGCGGCTCGTCGAGGTCGACCTTGTGTCGATCGACCACGATGCCGCGCCGCGCCAGCGCCTCGGCGATCTCCTTGGAGGTGATGGAGCCATACAGCTTGCCGCCCTCGCCCACCTTGACGCCCATGGTCAGCGTGGTGGAGCCGATGCGCTGTGCCGCGATCTCGGCTTCCGCGCGCTCCTTCTTGCGCTTGTCCTCGCGCGACGCGATGTCATGCTGCCAGGCGCGGAAAGCGCCTCCAGCAGCGGGCACGGCCATCTTCCGCGGGATGAGGAAGTTGCGGGCATAGCCGTCGGTGACGTCCTTGAGCTCGCCGCTCTTGCCGAGCGCCTCGACGTCGTTGGTCAGGATCACCTTCACGCGGGGACATCCTCCATGGTCGGTCGTGGCCGGGCATCGGCCATGGTGCGGCGCGCGCCGGCGGCCGCCTTCTCGATGAGATCGGGCAGACGCTTCGCGATGACGCGCACCGGTCTGGGTACGAAGCGACGGATGCGTGCCAGGTCGCGCTCCAGCTCGCGACCATCGATGTCCAGCTGGGCCAGCTTCTCGTAGAGCAGGTCCTGCGGCACGCTTTCCAGGAAGAGGTCGAGTGCCAGGACCACCACCGCCACGTCGTCAAGGCGTCCCACCACGGGGATGAAGTCCGGGATCAGGTCCACGGGCATGACCACGTACCCGGCAGCGAAGCCGAGGACCGCCTTGCGCGACATGGGGATGCGCGGGTCGGCCAGGAGCTCCATCAGCAGCCGCCCGTACATGGGCGCGCGGGCAGCCAGCGGCGCGAGTGCCACCCATGAGAGGGCGCGGAGTCCGAAGAGGGATCGGGCAAGCATCGGACGCGCAGTATATCCAGTCACGCTGCAGCGCCCATCGCCGTTCTTGACAATCGAACAGGCGTTCGGTAAGGTGCACGCGGAAGGAGGCGCCGCGTGACCAAGCACGACGCCGCACGGAAGCAGAAGATCCTCGATCACATCGCCGCGACCCTTCGCGCGCGGGGATATCCGCCGTCCGTGCGTGAGATCGCCGCGGCCGTGGGACTCGCTTCCACCTCAGCCGTCCACCACCACCTCTCGGCGCTCGAAGCGGAGGGCTATCTGGAGCGCGGCGCCACGCAGTCACGTGCCCTGCGCCTGACGCCCACCGCCGCCCTGCACATGGGCCTCTCGTCGGAGCTGGTGCCGGGCGGGACCGGGGAGGATCGGCACGTCCTGGCCATCGTGGGCGAGATCGCCGCCGGTGGTCCTATCGAGGCGTACCAGGACGCGACGGAGACGATGTCGGTCCCGGAGCTGCTGGCGCCCAGCGGGGATGCCTATGTCCTTCGCGTGCGCGGCGACTCGATGGTGGACGCCCACATCGCGGACGGTGACTTCGTGGTCATCCGCCCGCAGCAGACGGCGCGCAACGGGGACATCGTGGTGGCCCAGGTGGAGGAGAACTCCGTGACGCTGAAGCGCTTCTTCAAGGAGAAGACCGGCTTCCGGCTACAGCCCGCCAACGCACAGTACCCGCCCCAGTTCTATGACGACGTACGCATCCAGGGCAAGCTCATCGGGGTCATCCGCCGGGTCGATTGATCGGCCTGATCGGCCTAGAGGCACGCCGGTCGTCCACACCGTCCACAGACCAGCGGCGCGGATGTGGACCGAACTCGTGGGCAGCCGCCTAGCGCACCGACCCCCCGGCGCACCACCATTGGCAGGCCCTGCAGCCCGCCGCTGACATCACCCGCCTGAGGTCCGCCCGTGTCCATCGATCGCCTTCCGCCGCAGTCCATCGACGCAGAGCAGTCCGTGCTTGGCGCACTGCTCATCGATCGCGACGCGGTGGTAGAGGTGGCCGAGTTCCTTCGGCCGGAGGACTTCTACCGCAACCATCACGGCACGGTCTACGCGTCGGTGCTGGAGCTGTACGAGCGGCGGGAGCCGGTCGACATCGTGACGGTCTCGGAGACCCTGGAGCGCGGCGGACACCTGGCGGCGGTCGGCGGCTCCGCCTTTCTGACCAGCCTCATCAACCTCACGCCGACGGCCGTCAACTCGGTGCACTACGCGCGGATCGTGGAACGCAAGGCCATCCTGCGTAACTTGATCGCGGCGGCTGGTCGCATCGCCGGCATCGGCTATGACGAGTCGGCCAACGTGGACGAGTCCATCGACAAGGCGGAGCAGGAGCTCTTCGCGGTCAGCCAGAAGCGCGTCTCATCCGGCTTCGCGGCGCTGCGCACGCTGCTCCACTCGGCCTATGACCGGCTGGACTACCTGCACCAGCACAAGGGCGAGATCAGCGGCATCCGCACGGGCTTCGCGGACCTGGACGCGATGACCACCGGCCTGCAGAAGTCGGACCTGGTCATCCTGGCGGCGCGACCCAGCATCGGAAAGACCAGCCTGGCGCTCAACTTCGCGGAGCATGCCGCCGTGCGCGAGGGCAAGACGGTGGGCGTCTTCAGCCTGGAGATGAGCAAGGAGCAGCTGGTCCTGCGCCTGCTCAGCTCGGTCGCCAACATCGACTCCCAGCGACTGCGCACGGGCTTCCTGGAGGAGATGGACTTCACGCGCCTGGCGCCGGCCATGAACGCGCTGGCGGAGGCGCCCATCTACATCGACGACACGCCCAACATCAGCACCATGGAGCTGCGCACCAAGGCCCGCCGCCTGCAGGCCGAGTCGGGGCTGGACCTCATCGTGGTCGACTACCTCCAGCTGATGCAGTCGTCCATCAACTCGCGCGACTCCAACCGGGTGCAGGAGGTCAGCGAGATCTCGCGCGGCCTGAAGGGGCTGGCCCGGGAGCTCCAGGTGCCGGTCATCGCCCTCTCGCAGCTCTCCCGTCAGGCGGAGATGCGCGAATCCAAGGAGCCACGCCTCTCGGACCTGCGTGAATCAGGATCCATCGAGCAGGACTCGGACCTGGTGATGTTCCTGTGGCGGGAGAAGGAGCGCACGGCGGAGGACAACGACTCGGAGGGCGAGGTCATCAACCTCAAGCTGGCCAAGCATCGCAACGGACCCACGGGCGAGACGAAGCTCTGGTTCAAGAAGCGCCAGACGCGCTTCGTGTCGTACGCGGAAGAGGCACGCTACGCCAGCTCCTACGCCTGACCAGCCGTCTCGGACGACGCGCCGCCACGCGCGCTCCGGCTGTCGGTCCCAGTCAGCGACGAGGCGCTGGAGGACCCATCCGAGATGAGCTCCGTCGCTCCGGGTCGAGGCTGTGAGCATCGCCGCGCGCGTTACAAGATGAGGCCTCTGAGCGTTACGGTCTGAGGCCTCGGCCTCCACGAGCTGCGGCCTAGCAGGCCTTGCCGTCGAGTCGCAGCGTGTTCGACTCGTCGCTGTGGACGCCTTTAGTGCCGACATGCGCGTCGCTGATCGGAGCCCCGTTCTTGATGACGTACACCAGCGCCATGGCATGGCCACGGCCCAGTCCGAAGTCCTGCTTCAGCCAGGCCACGATGGACCCGGCCTTGGTCCCCGGGGCGTCGAAGCCCTTCTCCTTGGCCATGGCCACGAACTCGTTGGGCGTCTTGCCAGTCTTGGACTCGATGTTGTCGAGGTAGGCCTGGAATGACATGTCGCTCCTCCGATCCCGGCGCTGATCGGCGCGGCGCTACGACTTAGACAGCCACCCGGGCGAAATCTCATCGCCGCGAGCACGGCCGATGTCGGAGGTTCCTCCGCCGTGGTCCTGCGGAGTCGGTGGTAGCAGCTTCTCGTAGGGCAGCGGGCCTGTCATCCCCGAGGGTGCGCCCACGCTGCAGGCGGAGAGCACCAGGAGTCCCGCCAGGAGAGGGTAGCTGCGGCTGCGGCGTGCCGGGGGCATGCGCATGGAAGGGCGTTCGGCATGGCCGCGGAACGCACGTCGGCGCTTGACGGTTCCCTCTCCGGCCGCTTCCCCTGCGAAGGGTGGGTCCGGCTCCTGGGGCGGCGGGATACACTCCGGCCCTTCACTGCGCGATACCGGTAGGAGGGTGTGCATCGATGGGCGTCTTCATCATCCGCGAGATGGTCGGCACGAGTCCCCGCTCCTGGAGCGACGCTGCGCGCCAGGCGGTCGCCACGGCCTCTCGCACCGTGCGCAACATCCGGCACATCGAGGTCGTGAAGTCATCCGCCACCGTGGTGGACGGTCAGATCGCCGAGTACCGCGTGGAGCTGAAGATCCACTTCGAGTACGAAGGCGGAGA
>JBBJNS010000014.1:0-23277 GCA_037720745.1 Candidatus Limnocylindrales bacterium | reverse complement strand
GCCCGCTCCAGACGCAGGCTTCCGAGGCTGGTACGAAGCTGGTCGGGCGTCTTCGCGCTGGGCGCGACGCTGGCCATCCTTCTGGTCGCCTTTCTGGCCGACCTCATCGCACCGTACGACCCGCTGCTCCCAGTGGGGCCCAGCCTGTCGCCTCCCTCTTCGGAGTTCCTCATGGGCACGGACGATCTGGGGCGGGACCTGTTCAGCGGCGTCGTCCACGGCACGCGGACCTCGACCATCATCGCCCTCGGGGTGGGGGGTCTGGCGCTGATCATCGGCACGCTGGTGGGCACCGTGGCCGGCTACCGAGGCGGAGCTATCGACGACGTCCTCATGCGCATCACGGAGTTCTTCCAGGTGCTGCCGCGCTTCTTCGTGGCCATCCTGGCGGTGGCCCTCTTCGGCGCTGGTCTCGACCGGCTGGTGCTGGTGCTCGGTTTCACGTCGTGGGCCATCCTGGCGCGTGTGGTGCGCGCGGAGGTCCTCTCGCTCCGCGGCCGAGGCTTCGTGGAAGCAGCCGTGGCCCTGGGAGCCTCCGATCGGCACATCCTGCGGCGGGCCATCCTGCCCAACGCGATGCCGCCCCTGATCGTCTTCCTGACGCTGCTCCTGGGTCAGGTGCTGCTGCTCGAAGCGAGCCTGGGCTTCCTGGGCCTCAGCGACCCCAACGCCATCAGCTGGGGCTACCTGGCCAACCAGGCACAGCGCTTTCTGCGCATCGCCTGGTGGATGTGGCTCTTCCCAGGGGTGGCCATCATGATCGCGGTGCTCGCCCTGAACCTACTGGGCGACGCCCTGACCAGGGACACGTCCGGACGAGCCTGATCGGCACTCCAGCACGGGGCCGCCTCTGCCGTCAGACTGGGCGCTTCCGATGTCAAACCCTGAGCATCCGCACGGGCACGAGCCCGAGCATCACCACCAGCATGACGAGCACGAGCACCCGGCAGGGCTCGTCGCGCGGATCGCCGCCCTGGTGCGGCCGCATCGGCACGATGCCGCCGCCTCCATAGATTCCGCCTTGGAGGCCGACCAGCGCGGGATCCGGGCGCTGAAGATCTCGCTCGTGGCACTGGGCGTGACGGCTGTGCTCCAGCTCATCCTGGTCGTGATCACAGGCTCCGTGGCGCTCCTCTCCGATACCCTTCACAACGGGGCGGACGCCCTGACCGCCGTGCCCATCTGGATCGCCTTCGCACTGGGCCGGCGCCGCGCCACGCCGCGCTTCCCCTACGGCTACGGCCGGGCGGAGGACCTGGCCGGGCTCGTGGTGGTCCTGTTCATCGCCGGCTCCGCGCTCTTCGCTGCGTACGAATCGATCAACCGGCTTTTCAACCCGTCCGAGGTGCGCTTCGTGTGGGTGGTCGCCCTGGCGGGCGTCATCGGCTTCGTGGGCAATGAGCTGGTCGCCCGCTATCGCATGCGCGTCGGCCGTGAGATCGGCTCAGCGGCGCTGGTCGCGGACGGGTTGCATGCGCGGGCTGACGGCTTCACCTCGCTGGGCGTCGTGGCGGGCGCCGTCGGTGTCGCGCTGGGCTTTCCCGCCGCGGACCCCATCGCGGGCCTGATCATCGCCGCGCTCATCGTGACCGTGCTGTGGAGCGCCGGGCGGGACGTGCTGCTGCGCATGCTCGACGCCGTCGACCCGGCCATCGCGACCGAGGCCCGGGAGGTCCTCACGGAGGTCGAGGGGGTCGAAGGGGTCGGTGCCATGCGCTTCCGCTGGATCGGCCATCGGATGCACGCCGAGGCGGAGGTGATGGTGGATGAGAGCCTTTCGGTCGGCGCCGCTCATGACATCGCCGAGCGGGCCCGACATGCCCTTCTGCACGAGGTGCCGCATCTCAGCTCGGCCCTCATCCACGCCGATCCCTGCGGCCATTCGGGCAGCGATCCGCACGGGCCGCTGGCCCATCACGAGCCGGCCAGCGTCCAGGCCACGTAGCCGGCACGGACAGTGTCACTGGGGCCAGGACGCCTGCCGCCTTCAGAGCGCTCTGCCCATGGCGAGACCAGCCACCAGGGCACCGGTCCCCACGATCACGGAGCCCACCAGATTCGCGCTGGCCGCCAGCCAGGCACCGGCCTCAAGCATCAGCCACGACTCCAGGACGAGCGTCGAGAAGGTGGTGTAGGAGCCGATGAAGCCGATCATCAGGGGTCCGCGCAACTCGGCGGGCAAGGCGGCACGCTCGGATAGCAGGGCGAAGGCGAGGCCCACCAGGAACGACCCGCTGACATTGACCAGAAGCGTCCCCCATGGCATGACGCCCGCGACACTGGCCGTGACCTGCCTGTCGACGACGTACCGCGCCACCGCTCCCGCGAAGCCGCCCAAGCCGATGAGAAAGACCATGCCCATGACCGATACCTCCGTGCGCCATACGCGGGCGGCTAGGATGCGCCGCGTTGCGAGGGCCGTCTCGGCGGTGTGACACGCGAGCTGGCACAGGACGCCTGGAGACTTCGTGGCATGAGCAGTCGCGCAGTCGTTGATATCCAGTTCCGGCTCTCGGCGCCGGCCCTTCCCGGCGGCGCGGAAGTACGCCTCCGTTCCTTCGGCGAGCGGTGGGTGGCGGTGGCGCGGATCGACGGTCTGTCGCGGTCCGGTCTGGGTATCGACCCGCGGCAGGCGCTCAGCGCGTCACTCGCGGATCTGCCCGCCTCGACCACGACGGTGCTGCTGGCAGACCTGGCGCTCCTTCAGCCCAGCGTGGAGATCGCACGATGACGTCTCGACTCAGAACGGCTATGCCGCTCCGGCGCGGTACCGCCAGGCGACCAGCATCGTCACGACGCCCACGAGGCAGGCCGCGCTGTTGGGCACGATGAGGGTCAGATTGCCGAGCGAGACGCCGTAGGCGATCCAGAGCGCGAACCCGAACTGCAGCACCGCCAGACGTCATCGAGACATCCCGCGATGAGCGTCGCTCGTGGTGTTGTCGCCGCCGACGTGGGCCAGGGCCGCGCCGCGCACCTGCTCGAACTCGCCCGACGAAATGAGGTCGATGGGTCGTTCCCAGCCCAGGGCGTTGACTCTGTCCTGGGCGAGCATCGACGGGACCGCCCCGACCGAACCGTTATCCTCGCCACGATGACCGACCAGCCCCTGCCGGACCGCCTCCCGGAACCCAACGTGGGCGATCCGCACGGCGTGGACCCGTCCTGGCGTCCCGGCACGCTCGCCGTCCACGCCGGGATGGCCCCCGACGAGCTGACCGGTGCCGTGGCGCCGCCCATCTACCAGACCAGCACGTACGCCCAGGATGGCGTGGGACGACCGCGCAACGGCTGGGAATACGCGCGCACTGGCAACCCCACGCGATCGCGGCTGGAGACGAGCATCGCCGCTCTGGAGGGAGCGCAGCACGGGCTGGCCTTCGCCAGCGGCTCGGCCACCACGCAGGCCATCGCGACCTTGGCGCAGCCCGGCGAACAGGTGCTGCTTTCCGACGACCTGTATGGCGGCACGTATCGCCTGTTCGAGCGGGTGCTGCGCGAGACCGGTGTCCATTCGCGCTACCTGGACCTTTCCACCGATGCGCTGGCCATGCTTGACGAGACGCTCACCGAGCGCACCCGCCTGGTCTGGCTCGAGTCGCCCTCCAACCCGCATCTCAAGGTCATCGACATCGCGGCCGTGGCCCGACGCCTGGCCGACCACCCCGGCGCTCGCGACCAGCGGCCCATCCTGGTGGTCGATAACACCTTCGCCTCACCGCTCGGCCAGAGCCCGCTGGCGCTGGGCGCGGACATCGTCTACCACAGCGCCACCAAGTACCTGGCCGGTCACTCGGACACCGTCAACGGCGTGCTGGCCACGTCCCGGGAGGACCTTCACGAGCGGCTGGCGTTCCTCCAGAACGCTATAGGCGCCGTGCCCGGGCCCTTCGATTGCTTCCTTGTCTTGCGCGGTATCCGAACGTTGTCGCTGCGCATGGAGCGTCATTCGTCGAACGCCATGCGCGTGGCTGAGGCTCTGGCGCAACGAGACGACGTGGTCGAACTGCGCTACCCCGGCCTGCGTGATGGTCCCCATGCGCATCCCCAGGCAGCCATCGCCCAGCGGCAGATGCGCCTGGCGGGCGGCATGCTCAGCTTCCAGCTCGCGGCGCATGCCGGGCGATCGCCGGAGGACCGTGCTCGCCGTTTCTGTGAGGCGACTCGCATCTTCACCCTGGCCGAGTCGCTGGGCGGGGTGGAGTCGCTCTGCGAGGTCCCGGCCACCATGACCCACGGCGCCGTGGCTGGTTCACAGCTCGACGTCTCGCCGGCACTGGTCCGCCTCTCGGTGGGCATCGAGGATCCAGACGATCTGGTGGCCGACGTCCTCCAGGCACTCGACGCCGCGTAGGCTCTCCGCCGCTTGCCCAAGTGGCCCATCGCATCAAGTGCTACGATGTCGCACATGGAGCGCATCGGCGTGCGAGAACTGAGGCAGAACGCGAGCAGATACCTTCGACGCGTTGCCCAAGGCGAGTCGATCGAGATCACAGATCGGGGCCGCCCGGTAGCTGTGCTCGTCACGCCCCAGCTGGCCGGCCTCGACCGACTCATCGCCGAGGGCCGGGTCCGTCCAGCCGACGGCGATGTCCTGGAGCTGGGCGATCCCCTCCCGCTGCTCGAAGGTGCTGAGTCCCCCTCCGCCGTGCTGATGCGGCTGCGCGACGAGTGATGGCGTCGACCACCTATCTGGACTCTTCCGCGATCGTCAAGCTGGTGGTGGCCGAGTCCGAGTCGGGTGCCCTGCAGACCTGGCTACGTGCGAATCCGTCGCAGGCCACCTGCGGACTGGCCCGGACCGAGGTGATCCGAGCCGTGCGCGGCGTCGGCCCGCATGCTCTCGCGCGGGCACGGTCGGTACTGCGCCGCCTGCAGATCATCGCCCTCGATGATGGCCTGCTTGATCGTGCTGGCTTTATGGATCCCGCCGCACTGAGAAGCTTGGACGCCATCCACCTCGCCGCCGCTTTGGATCTGGGCGACGACCTCAGCGAGATCGTGACATACGACCGGCGGATGATCGAGGGGGCAACGGCGCTGGGTCTGCCGACCGCCTCGCCTGCCTGACGGGCCGCTATCCTCGTCGGGATGGACCGCTGGCAGACGATCATCGAGCCGTTCCGGATCCACTCCGTGGAGCCCATCCGCATGTCGACCCGTGCGGAGAGGGAGCGCTCCCTGGCAGAGGCCGGCTACAACCTCTTCGAGCTGCACGCTGATGACGTCATCGTCGACCTGCTCACGGACTCGGGCACGGGTGCCATGAGCCGTGACCAGTGGGCTGGCATCCAGCGCGGGGACGAGAGTTACGCCGGCTCGCCCTCGTGGTTCCGCTTCCGGGACGCCGTGCAGGCGCTCTTCCCTTTCAAGCACATCATCCCCACGCACCAGGGCCGAGCGGCAGAGAAGATCATCTTCTCGGTCGTGGCCGGACCAGGCAAGCTCGTGCCCAACAACGCCCACTTCGACACCACGCGCGCCAACGTGGAAGCCACGGGCGCGGCGGCGGTCGACCTCTCGCCGGCCCACGCACCGGGCGAGATCCTGCCCTTCAAGGGCGACATGGACGTGGCGGCACTGGAGCGCTTCATCGCGGAGCACGGCCGCCAAGCCATCCCGATCGTGTTCATGACCGTGACCAACAACTCGCTGGGCGGCCAACCGGTGTCGATGGCCAATCTGCGCGCCGTGCGCGAAGTCTGCGACAGGCATGCGCTGCCGCTCTTCCTGGACGCCTGCCGCTTCGCCGAGAACGCCTGGTTCATCCGCGAGCGCGAAGCCGGCTACGAGTCGACCGCCATCCCCGACATCGTGCGCGAGATGGCCTCGCTGGCCGATGGCATGACGATGTCGGCCAAGAAGGACGGGCTGGCCAACATCGGCGGTTGGCTGGCCCTTGACGATGACGACATCGCCGAGCGCTGCCGCGACATGCTCATCCTGACGGAGGGCTTCCCGACCTACGGCGGGCTGGCCGGGCGGGACCTGGAGGCCATCGCCCAGGGCCTCTCCGAGGTGGTCGAGGAGGACTACCTGCGCTACCGCATCCGCTCCACGGCCTACCTCGGCGAGGCGCTGGGGGCGGCCGGCGTGCCCGTCATCCAGCCCATCGGCGGACACGCGGTATACATCGACGCACGCGCCATGCTGCCGCACATCCCGCCCCTGGAGTATCCCGGCCAGGCGCTTGCCGCAGCGCTGTACGAGGAGGGGGGCATCCGTGGCTGCGAGATCGGGACGGTGATGTTCGGGGCGAGACCCGATGGCACGGAGGTGGCCGGGCCCATGGACCTCGTGCGCCTGGCCATCCCGCGACGGACGTACACCCAATCGCACATCGACTATGTCATCGAGGTCGTCCGCTCCGTGGCCGAGCTGGCCGGCCGGCTGCGCGGCTTCCGCATCATCGCCGCGCCCCGGCGTCTGCGTCACTTCACCGCTCGTTTCGAGCCACTCACATGAGCTGGACGCCCTCGTCGTCGCATGAGCCACGGGACGACACGCGGGACGACACGGTCTACAACGTGCCCGTGGGCCGCGTCTCGGAACCGCCGCGCTTCCCCGGCTTCCTGCTGGCTGCCGTCATCGCGGGGTTGATCGGATTCGCGGCGTTGGGAGCGATCCTCTTCTCGGGCCGCGACGAGACATCGGACGCGACACGCTCGCCCCGCCCGACCTTGTCGGCAGCGATCGGCAGCACCGCCCCGGGCTCGACCGACGTTCCCACGCAGAGCGGCGATCCGGTCCGGAGCGCATCGCCCGGACCCGGCATCACCGATGCCCCGTCTCCGGTGCCCGCAGGTTTCGTCGACGAGGTCTGCGCCGAACCGGTGGCCGCCGCGAGCAGCGTGCGCCCGGCGCTGATCGAGGCCTTCCGCCAGTACTGCCGTGAAGGTGTCGAGGCTGTCCTGGCTGAGGTGGGAGCGCAACCCGACACCATCCGGGAGCTCGCCTGGGGATACGCACCCGACGGTCCGCCGGGTCTGGGGGCCGATCTCCCTTCATACGTGTACCTGGCCTTGGACGATCAGCGGCGGATCCGTCGCTACCTGGTGGCCAGGGACGAGGCCGGCGGCGCACCCACGGTGACCACAGCCGGTCGCGTGTCGGCACTGCCCGCCGACGTGTTCTTCTCCCTGACGGCGACCGCAGAGGACTGAGCGGCGCCCGGACGCGCTGGCTCGAGTCCAGGGCGTCGCGCGGCCCACGGCCCGGATCAGGCGTGGCTGCGGATGCGCCGGAAGCGGGGCGTTCCGGGGGCGCCGTGAGCGGTGACTTGCCGCGCGCCGTTTGCCGTGGCTCCTGGCGCCTTGTCGGTTGGCGGGTGCTCCGCGGCGCGGTGCGTCGCGTCTCGCGAGAAGAGGATCCGGGCGAGGCGGCGTACCCCTTCACCGATCCGGTCTTCGTCCAGCGTGGAGTAGAAGAAGACCAATTCGCGATCACGGCCCGGCGTCATCCGGAAGCGCTCCACGGTCGCGACGCCCACGCCGGCCGCACGCGCCCGCTCGGCCACTTCGCTGGCCGGCCCGAAGCGTTCATCAAGCGTGGCCACGAGATGCATGCCCGCCTCGGCAGGTGCGGCGGTCACAGCGGACCCCAAGTGCTTGCGTAGCGCGCCGATGAGGATCGCCTGCCGATCGGCCAGGACACCGCGGACGCGCCGCAGGTAGCGGTCGTAGTGTCCGTCGGCCACGAACCGTGCCAGGGCACGTTGCTCCAGCGAACTGGGCGCGTGGCCCACCGCCTCGGCCATGCCCATGAAGCTCTCCACCAGCGGCTCCGGCAGGACGATGAAACCGAGATGGAAGCCCACCGGCATCAACCGGTTGAAGCTATTCATGTAGAGCACGCGACCGTCCCGGTCCAGTCCCTGGAGCGACGGGAGCGGCGGCCCTTGGTAGCGGAACTCGCCGCTATGGTCGTTCTCCAGCACGAGCGCACCCGCTCGGGCGGCCCAGTCCAACAGGGCCAGGCGTCGGTGCATGGGCATCGTCCCGCCCATGGGAAACTGCCACGATGGACTGACCGCCACGAGCGTCGCGGCGGCAGGCAGCCGATCGACGCGCAGCCCGTCGACGTCCACCGGCACAGGGCTCAGGTCCGTGCCGGACATGGTGAGCGCCCGACGCATCAGCGGATTGGTGGGATCCTCCAGGGCCGCCCTCCGCCCGGCTCCCAGCCACGCCCGAGAACAGAGGCTGGTCGAGGCCTCGATGCCCGTGGTGATCACGACGCGATCGGCCTGGGCGGTCACGGACCGTGCCGCTCCGAGGTAGTCCGCGAGCGTCTCGCGCAGTCCAGGGTCGCCCAGCGGCGGCGAGCCCAGCGACGTGCCGGACGGGCCGCCTGACATATCGCGCCACGCGGAGCGGAGCAGGCGCTCCCAGAGGTCGATGGGGAACGCATCCATGCTGATGCGCCACTGACCGAAGTCATAGGGCAGCTCATCGCCGGGCACGGCCGCGACCGACTCGGGCGCGGGGACCCACGGATTGGTCGCCGGAAATCGAGGGTGGCCGGCGTCGTCGAGCTTCGCTGGCAGTCGCTGCCCGCCACCCGCCACCCGGCTGAGGGCGGGCCGCGCAGCTTTGTCGTGGACGGTCCGCTGCGACTGCGTCGATGGACCGCCTCCCGCCGCCGAGACCAGCCGAAGCGCAGCCGGGCGCTCGTCGACGCGCAGTGCTCGATCGGGCAACTCCAGGGCGATGGTCGTCCCGGATCCCACTCGACCTATCAGGTACCCCTCGGAGGCGAGCTGGTCGTAGGCCTGCACCACGGTGATGCGCGCCACGCCCAGCTGGGAGGCCAGCGTTCGCACGCCAGGCAGCTGCGTGCCGGGCCGGAGCCGAGCGCTGAGGATGGCGCTGCGCAGCTGCTCCTCGATCTGGCGATAGAGCGGGGTCGCCGAGGCGCGTTCAAGGACGATGGGCGTCATCACAAGCCCGAGTCCTGCCCAAGGACCAGGGAGGTCGTCATCGACCCGACTCGGTCTTCTCCCCGACCGTTGGTCATGGCCACCGTCTCCCCTTTGGCGCCGCGTCCGTCGCGACTTCGTGCTTCCTGGTGGGCGGCGGCGGCGCCTGTCGCGTCCACCCTGCGCGCCCGATAGTGGCCCGATGATAGGGCCGCTGAAAGGTGCACCCATGGCTCGTTCGATAGGTACACCTGGCGTGACCCAGCCCGGGGTCGCGCCGCGCCACGAGCGACGAGAGTCAGCGCGGGTAGCGGTCGTCCGGTGCGTGGTCGTCCGGGTATCGGTGGTCGGGATACATACGGTCGTCGCGCGATCGGCCGCGCGGCTTGGTCAGCCAGATGAGCAGCAGCAGGACGCCCACGCCGAGGATCCAGGGCACGAACAGGAACGAACCCAGCAACAGCCCGAAGGCACCGCCGATGAGCGTGCCGCCGATGCCGTCAGCGGAAATGGCCGGGCCGCAGGCCACCACGAGGAAGCCCACCACCCACAGGGCCAGGATGACCTTCAGCCAGGAGTTGGTGCTCATCGTCCGTGCCGACTCAACCGACCCGCGGTCCGGCTGAACGGATGCCCTCCGTCACACCACCCTCGAACTGGTCGAAGTTCTCCACGAACATACGCGCCAGCTCGCGTGCACGCCGGTCGTAATCGTCGGCGTCGGGCCACGTTCGGCGGGGCTGAAGCACCTCGTCGGGGACCCCGGGGCAGGACGTGGGGACCTCCACGCCGAAGATGGGATCGGTCACCGTGGGGACGCCGTCCAGCCTGCCGTCCAACGCAGCCCGCACCATGTTGCGGGTATGCGTGATGTCCATGCGATGCCCGGTGCCGTAGGGTCCGCCGGTCCAGCCGGTGTTCACCAGCCAGGCGCCTACCCCGTGCTCGTCGAGTCGCTCACCCAGCATCCCCGCGTAGACGCCGGGGTGACGCGGCATGAACGGCGCACCGAAGCAGGTCGAGAAGGTGGCGCTGGGTTCCACCACACCGACCTCCGTGCCGGCCAGCTTGGCGGTATAGCCGCTGATGAAGTGGTACAGGGCCTGATCGCGGGTCAGTCGCGCGATGGGCGGCAGGACACCGAAGGCGTCGGCCGTCAGCAGCACCACGTTGTCGGGATGACCGGCACGGCCTTCGTCGGAGCTGTTGGAGATGAAGTCGAGGGGAAAGGCCCCGCGGGTGTTCTCCGTGAACTGGTCGGAGTCCAGATCGAGCTCTCTGGTCTCGGGGTCGATGGCCACGTTCTCCAGGACGGTCCCGAAGCGGCGCGTCGTGGAGTAGATATCGGGCTCGTAGATGTGCGAGAGGCGGATGGTCTTGGCGTAGCAGCCGCCTTCGAAGTTGAAGACCCCCTCGGGTCCCCAGCCATGCTCGTCGTCGCCGATGAGCGTCCGCTCGGGATCGGCCGAAAGCGTCGTCTTGCCGGTGCCGGAGAGGCCGAAGAAGACGGCCACGTCACCCCCCTTGCCCACGTTGACCGAGGAGTGCATGGGCAGCACGCCCTCGTCGGGCAGGCGGTAGTTCATGATGCCGAAGGCGCCCTTCTTCATCTCGCCGGCGTACTCGGTGCCGCCGATGAGGATCTCCTGGCGGGAGAGGTGCACCAGGATCACGGTCTCGCTGTTGGTGCCGTCCCGGGCCGGATCAGCGCGGAAGGTCGGTGCGTCGATGATGGTGAAGTCGGGGTCGAAGACGGCCAGCTCGGCGGCGCTGGGCGTGCGGAACAGATTGCGACAGAAGATGCTCGCCCAGGCGCTCTCGGTGTAGGCGCGCACGGAGCGACGGTAGGCGGGGTCGGCGCCCACGAAACAGTCCTGGACGAACAGCTCGCGGTCGGCCAGGTGGTCCAGCATCCGGGCCCGCAGGGCCTCGTAGCGCGCCTCGCTGATGGGCTGGTTGAAGCCCCCCCACCACACGCCCTCGTGACTGCCCGGCTCATCGACGATGAACTTGTCCTTGGGCGACCGGCCGGTATGGGCCCCGGTGCGCACGACGAGGGGTCCCTCGGCCGCTATGAAGCCCTCGTCCCGCCGGATGGCGTGCTCGTACAACTCTGCCGCGGAGAGGTTGGTGAAGGCGCGCCGGCCCAACGCTGACGACGAGGGAGCGGTGGTCAGGGTCTGGCTGGCGGACACGTCGTCACTCCTAGCCCGGTGGACGGTTCCGCGCAGGGACGATCGGCCATCGGCAGTGGTAGACCGGCCGCGCGTGCCTCGGGCTCCGTTGTGCTCGAGGAGTCGGCTTCCGCAGTCCAGGGATTCGTATGTCGAACTTCACGACAGCCTACACCGGGACGCATACGCACGCGGGCCTCCCGCGGGCCGCGGCCTTTCAGCCGTGCGGCGAACGACCGACCGCTCTACGTCCTCGCCGCGAGGAGCGTGGCGGCTGGACCGCCTGTGGCGAAGAGGCGATCGGCCGGGCCTTCTGCGGCGCCGACTGTGGCTGCCACTCGAAAGCCACGCGAAACCCTGGCCATGCTGTCGCGTCTCGGGGGCGGACCTCACCTGCCGTCGCCAGTGCCGCTGCGGCAGGTGCCCGGCGTGGTCGCCATTCGCAGCGTCGCCGCCCGTTGCGAGACCACGAACCCCAGGGATCAGGCCGAGGCCAAGCTCACCCGAATCAAGACCGCGCTCGAGGAGGCGAAGCCTTCGATAGACGCAGCTAAGCTAAGTCACGACCGCTTGCAGTTCGGCCGCGCACGAGGGGCAGGCGAAGGAGTCCGCCGGAGCATCGAGGGACCTGATCGGGGCCTCTGGCATTGACGTGGTGATGTCGTATTCGGCCGCGCAGGCGGGGCAGGCCAACGATCCCGCCGTCGCTTCCGGAGCCTCGGTTTTGGGCCTGAGTTCGTATCCGGCGGCGCAGGCCGGGCATGCCAGGTTGCCGCCTTCGTCGTGGGCGCCGACAGATCCGCCACCCCCCGCCACGCCAAGGCTGCGAAGGACCGCTCGCGCCGTTCCCTCGACGCCCTCCTGAAGGGTCGGGAAGATCCCGATGGTCGCGGCGATCTCGTCGACCGTCCCGCGGCGCCGCAGGACGAGCGCGCCGTCGTAGACGAGATCGGCAGCCGCCGGGCCGGCGATGTGCAGCCCGAGCAGCCGGCGCGTGCCGCGCTCAGCGACGACCTTGATGACGCCGCGAGTCTCGCCGATGAGTTCAGCCTTCTCGACCTGGTCGAGGCCCACAGTGCCGGCGAGGGCGTCGAGACCTTTCGCACGCGCCTGGGCCTCGGTCAGCCCGACCGACCCGATCTCGGGGTCGGTGAAGATGGCATGCCCGAGTGAGCGCCGCTCGAGCCCAGGGTGGCCGTCGCCAAACGCGTCGGCGAAAGCGACTTTGGCCTCTTCCTGGCAGACCCGGGTGAAGGGCTGCTCACCATTGACGTCGCCGATCGCCCAGATCCCCTCGACGGTGGTCCGCATACGTGCGTCGACAGGGATGACGCCGCCGTCCCCGAGCACGAGGCCCGCTGCCTCCAAGTTCAACTCGTCCGTGTTGGGGCGACGGCCGGTCGCCACCAGGAGATGCGAGCCCTCGAAGGCTTCGGTGCCTGCCCAGACCCGGATGCCATCGGTGGTCGCCTCGACTCGCTCGGCCTCGCGTCCGAGCATAAGCTGGAGGCCCTCGGCCGCGAACCCCTGGGCCAGTGCAGCGGATGTCTCGGGCTCTTCCTCGGGCACCAGACGCGGATTCCGTGAGATCACCGTGACCTCGGCACCAAAGCGGTGGTAGACCTGCCCGAGTTCGGCACCGATGTAGCCGCCACCGAGGACGATCAGGTGCCGGGGGGCCTCGGTCAGGTCCATGATGTTCTCGTTGGTGTAATAGGTGACGTCGGCCAGGCCCGCGATGGGCGGGATGTCGGGGCGCATGCCCGTGGCGATGAACATCTTCGGGGCGGTCAGCCGGCGCCCGCCGACCTCGACCTCGGTCGGCGACACGAAGTGGGCTGGCCCCTCGAGCAAGGTGACCCGCTCGGCGCGTTTGGCGCTCTCCAGTCCCTCGGACCGATGGTCGCTGACCATGGCCTGCTTCTCGGCGACGATCCGTGGCAGATCGATGGCCGGCTCGACCGCGCCGATCCCGAAGCGAGATGCCGTCCGCATGGTCTGGGCGACACGCGCCCGAGCGATGAGGAACTTCGAGGGCACGCACCCGACGTTGACGCAGGTGCTGCCATACGGCTCGCGGTAGACCATCGCCACGCGATGTCCGGCGGCCACCGCGTAACTGGCGAGCAAGGCGCCAGCCTCGCCCGCACCGAGGACCACGGCGTCAAAGGACTCCGGTGCTGCCATCCTGCCTCCGATACGCTATGCCGTATTCATGTTCGCTGTATCGTATGCGTTGTCGAACGAGCGCGTGGAGAGCGAGTGATCGAGACCGTCGGCCTATCAGAGCGACTCGCGAGGTCGCCTTCGCGCACCTGCTCGCGAGCGGCGAACCTGTGTCGATCGAGAGGATCGCCAGAGACCTGGGCACATCAGCAGCCAGCGTGGAGGCGGCGACCGACGCCTTGGGCGCGGCCGGCTGGGTGGATCGGGATGAGGGCGGCAGGATCACCGGCGCCGCCGGCTTGAGCCTGAGCAGCGGCGCGCACCGCGTGGAGATCGGCGGTCGCGAGTTCCGGACGAGGTGCGCATCTGACGCACTGGGGATCCCGGCGGCGCTCGGTGTCGACGCCACGGCGACGAGATCCTGCGGCGTATGCGGCACCACCCTGACCGTCCCGATCCACCGAGGCGATCCAGAGGGCGGGCAGATGCTCTGGATGTCGGCTGGCGGGGATGACCTCCGGGACGACTTCTGCACGCCGACAGTGCTTCGGTGCTCCGAGGTGCACGGACGCGAGTGGGGGCGCCGGCGGGCCGATCACGGTCGACTCCTCGTCCTCGCTACGGCAGCCGACGAGGGTCGGCAGCGCTGGGCCGGGTGTGCCCGAGCGGCGCGGCGGCTGGGGCATGCGGAATGACCAGCAATCTGCCGATCGCTGCGACCAGGCCGGTCAGCGACGACGCTGAGGCCCTCGCCACCTTCTTCCAAGCCCTCGCCGACCCGACCCGGGTCCGCATCCTCGGCTTGCTTTCCGTGCGACCGATGACGGTGACCGAACTCGTCGAGGCCCTGGGTGTTGCCCAGGGTCGGGTGTCGTCGCACCTGGCCTGCCTGCGCTGGTGTGGCTACGTGCGCGCCGAGGTGGAGGGACGCTTCAACCGCTACCGACTCGTCGACCCACGCATCTGCGAGATCCTGAGCACGGGCGAATCGATCGTCCGGGACAATGCCGACCGCCTGACGTCGTGCCTCGTGCTGGCAACCGAGGTCGGTGATGCGGGCCTTCGTTGAGACGGTCGTACCCGGAGCCTCGGTCTTAGCGTCCTGTCTGGTGGCCCCACTGCTGATCGACGGCCTGGGCGCCATCGCCGGCGGACCTCTGCTGTGTGGGTCTGGCCGTCGCACTGGGGTTGGTGTGTCCGGATGCGGCCGACTGCCGTCGCTGAGCCCGCAACGGTTGCCGTCAGGTTCGACCTGGCCGGGATCGCCGAGCTCGGCGACCACTCGACGCTGATCGTCAACTGACCTTGCTTGCGGGTTTGTGCGCCAGATACTCCAAGAGATCGAGCTTGGTGATCACGCCGGCGGGCCGGCCGCCACTCACGGCGACCACGGCGCCCGCGCCGTCGGAGAGGAGCTGGAATGCTTCGTCCATGGTGGCCGTGGCATCGATGGTGGGCAACGGCCGCTCCATGACCTCGCCGACGGTTCGCTCGACCACCTGCGGATCGCGGTACGCGCGCTCCAGCAGGCTCTTCTCGCTGATGGAGCCGACGATGCCCTCGATGGCCTCGTCATCGCGCTCGGTGACCGGCATCTGGCTGATGCCGTAGCGCTGCAGCGTCTCGATGGCCGAGGCGACGCGGTCGGTGGTGCGTGCCAGCACCACTTCCGGAACGCCGTCGCCGTGATGGCCGTTGCCCAGTACCGCCATGACGCGCGCCCGACCGGTGGGCGATCCGAGCAGTCCGTTGTTGCGCATCCACTCGTCGTTGTAGAGCTTGGAGAGGTAGGACCGACCGCCATCCGGCAGGAGCACCACCATGACGGCCTCGCGCCCGGTCGGGTCCTGCGTGAGCTCCTTGGCCACTCGCAGCGCCGCCACCAGCGCGGTACCGCACGACTCGCCCGAGAGGATGCCCTCCTCGCGGGTCAGCCGCCGTGCCGCCGCGAAGGCGTCCGCATCAGATACGCGCTCCCAGCGATCGACCGACTCGGGATCGTAGGTGCCCGGAAAGAAGTCCTCGCCCACGCCTTCCGTCAGGTAGGGCCGCGCCGTGTCGCCCGACAGCACGCTGCCCTCCGGGTCGGCCCCCACCACGATGAGGTCCGGACGCTGCGCCTTGAGGTAGTGAGCCATGCCACTCACCGTGCCGCCGGTGCCCACCGACACCACGAGATGCGTGACGCGACCGTCGGTCTGGCGCCAGATCTCCGGGCCCGTGGTCCGCTCGTGCGCCAGCGGGTTCTCCATGTTGTGGTACTGATCCGGCTGGAAGGCGCCCGGGATGTCGCGGGAGAGGCGGCGCGCCACCGAGTAGTAGCTCTCGGGCGACTCGGGCGACACGTTGGTGGGGCAGAGCACGACCTCGGCGCCATACGCACGCAGCAATGCCTGCTTCTCCGAGGACTGCTTGTCAGCCATCACGAAGACGCAGCGATAGCCCTTGATGGCGGCGGCGATGGCCAGGCCATGTCCGGTGTTACCGCTGGTGGGCTCGATGATGGTGCCGCCCGGCCGCAAGCGGCCGTCTCGTTCCGCCGCCTCGATCATGGGCAGCCCGATGCGGTCCTTGACCGAACCGCCCGGGTTGAGCATCTCCAGCTTGGCCAGCAGCAGAGGCTGCCGCTCCTGCGGACCGAGCTCCCGCGTGACCCTGGTGAGTCGCACGAGGGGCGTATCGCCCACCAGGTCGAGGATCGACTCCACGTACTGCATGCGCTCCCGAGTATAGGACGGTCGGCGGGCTCAACGACGCCCTTCGGACCCTTGCGGTGCGGTGCGGGGTAGGGGTAAAGTGCTGGCACGACGTCACCACGAGTCGCGGCCGTGCCCCCGGCGGTCCCGAGATAGAGCGCTCTGCGTGCTCATCCTATGCGAGGCCCCCGTGCGCCTGACTCCCTTGCTGGCCGCCCTCCTGCTGGCGCTGCCCGTCACCGCCGCCGCAGCGGAAGGCTCTCTGACCTCAGTCGATGCGACCGGCCGCGAGGCCGATCCTCGGCCCGACATCGTGGTCGTGATGGTCGATGACCTCGGCGCCCTGGCGGCACCTTCCGTCCTGGCGCGGACACCGACGCTGCGACGCCTCTTCGTGAAGCAGGGCATCACCTTCGACCGTGCCTACGGCGAGACCCCGCGCTGCTGCCCTGGACGAGCAGGGTTCCTCACCGGTCGCCATACCCACGAGCACGGCGTCACGCGCAATGACGGCACCCTGTTCGATCCATCGGTGACCATCGCGACCAAGCTGGACCGGGTGGGCTACCACACGATGATGGCGGGCAAGTATCTCAACGGTCTCTCCCGGATCGAGGACAAGTCACCTCCCGGCTGGGATCGGGCCGCCACCTTCCTGCCCGGCTACTACGACTACAAGGTGTGGGTCGATGATGTGGTGCAGTACCGCGGCTTCGACGAGGCGGACTACTCCGTGGACGTCATCTCGGAGCTGGCCAGCGGGTTCGTCGCGGACGCGCCCGTCGACGCTCCGCTCTTCGCCTTCCTCACGCCCTACGGTCCTCATGCCGGACGCAACCACAGGAACAAGCTGACCAAGGGCATGCCCGCCGCCGCCAGACGACACGGGAAGGACGTCAGATGTGACGGCCTGCCGCCGCTCTGGACGCCCGCCTACGCCGAGGCGGACGTTTCCGACAAGCCAGCCTATATCCGCGGTGAGAGTCCTCCGCCCTACGCCAACGGGTGGCCACTGGGCAAGATCTGCCGCTCCATGCTGGCTGTCGACGAGATGGTCGCCACGATGGAGCAGCAGCTCACAGCGGCTGGACGTAACAACGTGCTGTGGCTCTTCATGAGCGACAACGGCATGGCCTACGGCGCTCACCGCTGGGACTTCAAGAGCGTCCCGTACAGCACGCCGATCCCGCTCAACGTCCACTGGGCCGCCGGCCGGGGCACGACTCCGCGCACGGAGTCGCAGGGCGTCGTCAACATCGACCTGGCACCGACGCTCTGCCGTATCGCCGGCTGCAACATGAGGGCCGACGGCATCGACTGGTCGCCGCTGCTCTCCGATGGAGAGAGCACGATCGCGCGATCCCAGATCCTGGAGCAGCTGCCCGAGGGAGTGCGCGCGGCACCGCCGTGGCAGGCGATCCGCACCGCGCAGTGGCACTACATCGAGTACGCCACCGGTGAGCGAGAGCTGTATGACTTCGGGAAGGATCCGTGGGAGCTCACCAACCGCGCCGGGCGTTTCAACTATGCCGCCGTCCAGGCCGAGCTTGCCTCGGACCTCGACGTGCTCCTCGACCGAATGCCGGCGCCCTCTCCCAGCCCGACGCCTGCCCCGACGCCCTCCCCCACGCCGGCCCCGACGACTCGCCCGACCCCGCTGCCGACGGCCACGCCCACTCCCCTGCCGACGGCCACGCCCACTCCCCTGCCGACGTCCACGCCCACTCCCGAGCCGACTCCTGTGCCGACATCTGCCCCGACTGCGACCCCTTCCCCCTCCAGCGAGCAGCCGTCGCCCGAAGGTTGATCACGCGCCGTGCGCGGGTCCGCCTCAGGTCAGTGGCTGGGCCTCATCGACCGGTGCCGGTT
Organism: Candidatus Limnocylindrales bacterium; assembly: GCA_037720745.1. Lineage (GTDB taxonomy): Bacteria > Chloroflexota > Limnocylindria > Limnocylindrales > CSP1-4 > Palsa-1032. The sequence continues at coordinate 5,455 of JBBJNS010000014.1, read as the reverse complement.
CCGAGACTGGCGCCTCGCGTCGCGGACCGCGGTGGCGCCACCAGATCGTGACGATGCCGAAGATGATCAGGCCTGCGCCGATGAGCTGCGCCGTGGGGATGCCGCCCGCCACGGTCCAGTTGTAGCCCTCGCGGAACGTCTCCAGGAATGAGCGCACGGCCCCATACCAGATGGCCCAGAACGAAGCCACATCGCCGTCGCGCAGCCGATGCGCGAAGCGCCGGCCCAGCCACATCGCGATGAAGCCGCCGGCGATGGTCAGCGCCGACTCGTAGAAGAAGAGCGGATGGAAGCCGGTCGTCGCCTCGGGGAATGTCCCGCAGGGGTACTGCGCGATGCGATGGGCGCACTCGATGGCGATGCCCCAGGGCAGGTCGGTGGGCGGGCCGTAGAGCTCTTGGTTGAAGAAGTTGCCCCAACGGGCGATGCCCTGCGCGAAGAAGGTGCCCGGGATGACCGCGTCCAAGGCACGCCACACGGGGATGCCGCGCGGTCGGAAGTACAGGATGATGCCAAGCGCCGCCCCGGCCACGCCGCCGTAGAGTCCCAGGCCGCTGTAGGGCGGCAGCACGATGGCCAGGAGGTCGGTGCTGTAGCGATCCCACTGGTCGATCACGTGGTACAGGCGCGCGCCGATGACGGCCAGCACGGTGCTCAGCACGAGCACGCCCGTCACATGCTTGGGATCGATGCCCCGCCGGGCTGCCTCGCGCTGCGTGACCAGCACGAGCACGGCGACGCCCAGCACGTAACCCAGCCCGTACCAGCCGATACCCAGCGGACCGACCTGGAGCGCGATGGGATCCGGGGTGATGTCGATCATCGGGGGAGGATAGCGGCGGCTGCCTCAGTAGACTCTCGGCGATGCAAGCACGGCCGGATCCCGCCCCGCCACGTCGCACCTGATGGAGCGCGTTTGGCTGGGCCTCGAGATCGGTACTCAGGGCGTGCGCGCGGCGGTCTTCGACAGCGGCGGTATGCGCCTCACTGCGGGACGCGCGCGGCGGCCTCCCCGCTCGCCGGAGGCGGGGGCCATGGTCCACCTGCCCGAGGTCGATTGGTGGGAGGGTGCGCGGGAGGCCCTGACGGGGGCACTGTCGAGCATCGGGTCCAGGCAGATCGCGGGCGTCGGACTGGCAGGGCTCTTCCCGGCGGTCTGCCTCACCTCGCCGGACGGAAGCGCCCTGAGCGAGGGCGTCCTCTATGGCGATCGACGCTCGGTCTCGCCGAACGACTCCGTGGTGCCGAGCCTGATGCGGCTCATCCGGACGCTCCCGGATGCTGCCCTGCGCGACAGCATCGCCCTGGGGCCGGCCGGGTACCTCGGGCTGCGGCTGACGGGCGCCCCGAGCATCGACCCGTACAGCGCCTCTCGCTGGGGAGCACTGTTGGGCGCCGCGGGCGGGACGTGGGACGTGGGCGCCGCGGCTGAGCTGGGCGTCCCGGCCCAGATGCTGCCGCCCATCGTCGCGCCGGGCGTGCTGCTCGGCGCGGTGACGGCTGCCGCCTCGCGCGCCACGGGCCTGCCGGAAGGCGTCCCCGTCGTCGCGGCCACGACCGACAGCCTGGCCACGATGCTCGGATCGAACGTGGTGCGGGCAGGCGATGCCCTGGCCTACTACGGCAGCACTGGCACGCTCCTGCAGGTCACGATGGACCTGGAGTGGGCGCTGGCCGATCCCCATGCCGCCGGCGCGGCGACCCCCTACCGACGCGTGGCCCATGCCTCGGGCAGCGGCCTCTTGGCGGAGCTCGTTCGCCGGGAGTGGCTGGGCGGTGTGGACCACGCGACCCTCAACGCTGAGGCCGCCGCGGTGCCCTCCGGCTCGGAGGGCGTGATGGTCGTGCCCTATCTTTCCGGCCGCTTGCTGCCCACGCCCACTCCGGGACTGCGCGCCAGCGTGGCGGGCATCGGCGTCGGTCATGGTCGCGGCCACCTGTGGCGGGCCGTGCTGGAGTCCTTCGGATGGGTGCTGATGAGCGCGCCGCGGGATGCACCGCAGGGCACCAGCGAGATCCGCCACGTCACGGCGGCCGGCGGCGGGTCTCGCAGCACGGTCTGGCGCGGCATCGTCAGCGACATGACCGGCTGGCCCCAATCCGTGGCGCCCATCGACGCGACCTTGCGTGGTGCCGCATTCCTGGCAGCACAGGCGCTTTCCGGCGCTGCCTTCTCCCAGCTGGCCGAGCGCTGGCTGGGACAGCCGACCGATGGAGGGGTCGCCGGGCCGACGACGGTGGCGCTCACTGCGCCCGATCCGGCCGCCACGGAACGCTACCGCGCCCTTCTACCAGCGTGGACGCGGCTCGTGAGGGCACTGGCTGACTCGGCCGATGGCGCCCCGTAGATCCGCACCGCGACTGGTTGCCGAAGGCGGAGTCTGGCGTCACGGCCGCGCGCCCGGCCGCACCTATACTGCCCGCCAATGAACGACGGGTTCGCCTGGTGGCTGGTGGTCCTTGGCATCGCCGTCGGTGTCGGGCTCTCGTGGCTGGTCCTGGGCCGCCTCCCGCGAGCCGAGGCTGATGTCGACCAGGAGGAGCGCGCCGTCGAGGCCACCTGGATCAGCCGCACCATCGCTGACTACGGCGGCGTGGCCCCACCTGCGCTGGTCGAGGAGGTGCTGGAGCTACACCGCCAGTACCTTCAGGGTGCGCCCCTTGCTGACGACGCGAGTCGTAGCCACGAAACAGGCGTGCTCGACGAACCGGCTCATGACCAGCCCGTAGACCCTGAGGTCAGAAGCCCCCGCTGAGGACCGGCGCCTCCGGTCGGTCGTCCCGCACCACCACGAATCTGTCTCCGCGGCGACCGGCGTCACTCGGCGCGTCCATGGGACCCATCCAGTAAGCCGCATCACCGACCACCTGGAGGCGTCCCACGCGGATCCGCTGCCCTTCTCGCTCCAGGAAACAGCCGTACTCCCGTCCCTCCGGGATGGCCTCCAGTGCCTGCGACACGACCACGAGCTCCCGACTCATCGGATCGAACAGGACGGAGCCTCCGCTCACCCCGGCGGCGTCCACGAGCGCCACTATCATGTGCTCGGGCTGCTGGAGCACGCGATCCACGGCCGACGCCACGGCGGCCACCCGGGCATCAGCCACGGACGTATCAGGGCCTTCTTGCGAGACGAGCCCCAGCGGGCCACCAAGCACGGCACCGGCCAGGAAGATCGCGGCGGCGAACGCGGCGGCGATGGCCAGGACCCTCGGCCGCGGAGTGGCGACGCGTCCCGGGGGCACGAGCGCAGCCGGCTCGATGGGCGCGGATGTTGACAGGCGAAGGTCGGTCGGCGGCCTCATGGGTGCGCTCGCCGCTCGCGCCACACCGGTCGTGGCCACCGCCGCCAGCGTGCGCTCTCGTGCGCCGCTCGGCGCCCTCAGCGTCTCCGGCACGTTGGCATCCATGGCGAAGCCTGCCACCTCCCACGCCCGATGCTCCACGGCACACTCCCAGCAGGTAGCGAGGTGGGCGCGCAGCGAGGTCGCTTCGTCGGACCCGTCTACGTGCAGGGCGGGCAGGCCGCCCGGCGTCAGGAATGCCGCCTCCAGTCGATCGAGCACCTCAGCGTGGTCCATCGCGCCCCTCCCCCGCCTGCTCGGCCGCTTCGGCCAGCAGGGCGTTGCGCTCGGCCCGAGGCGGTGGCGCGACGTCCGGGCCCAACACGGCAGTCAGCGTCTCCCGGAGACGGGCCAGTGCTCGCCGCGTCCTGGTCTTGACCGTGCCCAGCGGCCAGTCCAGGCGCTGCGCGATCTCGACCTGGGTCAGACCCTCGTAGTAGGCCAGCTCCAGGACCTGACGCTCGCGGCTGGGGATGGTGCCCAGGGCGTCGCGGATCTCAGCGCGCGTCGCCGCATCCTCCAGCATCCGCTCAGGGTCCACCGACGTTGCGCCCGATCCAAGGAGCGTGCCGTGCGCCATGGCTCGGTCCAGGCCGCTGCCATGGCGATCGTCGCCGGACACCACCGCACTGAGCGGCATAGCCATCGGACGGCGCCCCTGGTGACGCAGGCGGTCGATGGCGCGGTTGCGCGCGATGGTCGAGAGCCAGGCCAGCAGCGAGCCCTGAGCCGGGTCGAACAGCTCCGCCCGATTCCAGAGGGCCAGGTAGGTGTCCTGCAAGACCTCCTCCGCGATGGTTCGATCGCCGGACCGCCGGAAGGCGGCCCGGAAGATGGCGTCGGCGTGCCGGTCGTACAGCTCCGCCAGGGCAGCCGTGTCGCCAGCCGCGACGATCGCTACCAGTTGGGCATCCGAGCGTGAAGACGCGACCGGTTCCACTCCGGACTACGCACCCTGCCGCACGGCGGTTTCCGAAGCCTCGATCCCGCCCACATGAAGGCGCACCTCAGTCAGCGTGCCCCGCCTCAGATGTGTCTCCGAGCAGGCCACGCCGGACGCGCCCACGTCGGCCCCGTGCAGCGTGCCCGCCGGCAGATCGAGCTGGTCGCCTGCCCCCAACTCGACCGATCCGTCACGCTCGGGAAGCCGGAAGGTGATGGAGCCCGACGTGGCCACCAGGACCTTGTCGTAGTCGTGCCGGTGCTCGGGATAGTGGTCCCCCGGGCCGCTCGACCAGTCACCGCTCACCCGAGCGCGCCGACCTGAACGCCGATAAGCGTGCCGACCAGGAAGGTCACGCCCGCCGCCAGCGCACCGATGGCCACCTGGCGCATGCCCGAGAAGATGAGGCTGCGGCCGGTCACCAGGCTGACGCCGGCGCCCACCACGAAGAGTGCCGCCAGGGCCAGGACGAAGGCGGCGATCAACGCCGTCGCCCCGGACGTGAGCAGGTACGGCGCGAGCGGGATGGTGGCCCCGATCGAGAAAGCCACGAACGACGACCCAGCCGCTCCCCATGGCGAGCCCAGCTCATCGGGGTCCAGACCCAACTCCTCGCGCACCTTGGTGTCCAGCGCCGCTTCCGGGTCCTGCATCAAGCGATGTGCCAGACGCGCCGCCTCCGGCGCGGGGATGCCCTTCGACCGATAGATGGCGGCCAGCTCGCGCTCCTCGGCGTCGGGCATGATGCGCATCTCCTCGCGCTCCAACTGGATCTGTCGCTGGAACAGCTCACGCTGACTCTGCATGCTGATGTACTCGCCGGCGGCCATGGAAAAGGCACCGGCCAGCAACCCCGCCACGCCGGCCAGGATCACGAAGCGGGAGTCGGCCGTGGCGCCGGCCACGCCCATCACCAGCGATAGGTTGGAGACGAGTCCGTCGTTGATGCCGAAGATGGCCGCGCGCAACGTGCCCGAGCGGCTGGCCCGGTGCCACGATTCGTCGCGGTCCCGTGGCCGGGCACGGCCTGCTTGCTCGATGTCCTCCGGCTGCGCGTCGGCCATGCCCGGGGCGGCTGCGGTGCCTGCCGAGGTGGCCGTCGCGGCGCGCTGGGACGCGACGGGGGTGATCGCGTCCGCGCGACCCGGCAGTGCCACCTCGGCCAGC
>JBBJNS010000111.1:0-6829 GCA_037720745.1 Candidatus Limnocylindrales bacterium | reverse complement strand
GTCGGCTCCGTGGCGGCCGGCGATCGATGGGATGCTGGCGGCGACCTGCGCGCCCGGATCCTGACCGTACTCTCAGCGGCCGGCGTCGAGCTGGGCGGGTAGCTCGCCCCACGGGTCCGGACCGATCAGTGCGGCGAGTGCGATGCGTATGAGGTCGTCCAAGGGATCACCGCTGGCCGGCGAGTCTCCGCGCGTCGCCGGTTGGTCGATCCAGAGGATGGCAGCCGCACGGACCCGGTCACCGGGCCGTGCCTGGACACTGGCGCGGGCGGCGAGGACGAAGAGAGGCGAGGTACCGAGGTCCGTCGCCAAGATCCCGCTCGCCGCCAGCTTCCTGAGACGGGCGGTGTCGGGCGGCACATCGACGGTCGCCACGCCGCCCGTATGCACGCTCACACCGGCGGCTCGCGCTGCGTGGACAAGAGCGCAAACAAGGCCGAAGTCAGCGATCGGCGCCAGCGGTAGACCACCGAGGTAGGTCTGGCTCGTGCCATCGACAGCCGACGCAGAGACGGCCACGACCGCTCCGCCGATATGCAGCCACGGTGCCACGGCCATCGCCGGGGCGACCCGCACGAAACGGCGAGCACCGACCATCAGAAGCTCTTCGACCACCATGGCCACGGCTGGCGACCCGACGCCGGTCGTCTGGATGGTCACAGGATGATCAGCCCATTCGCCGCTGAAGGCTGCCAGTCCGCGATGCGCCGCGATGATGCCTGCGCGCTCGGGTGAAGTGTCCAGGAGGCCCGCAGCGCGCGCGGCGAGCTCCGGGTCATCCACCAGTAACACGTCCGGCGGCCGATCCCCGTGGTCAGCGCGCAGGAGGATGGTGGGCACGTCCGTCCGTCACGTCCAGCGTTGCACGAGGGCGGCGTTCCGTTCTAGCCAGGCGCTCAGGTGAGGGAAGTCGGCCGGCCGCTGGCAGACGCTCAGAGCGAGCGACGGGAGATCGGCGCCCACGTCCAGGTCGTCCCACGGCGGCAACAGCATCGGCTGCCAGCCGGCTGAGACGAGCGCGGCTCGCGTCGAGGAGAGGGCGTCGCCACCACCCATCCGGGCGGTCCCAAAGACCCGTTGTAGGCGGCCGAGGAGCCGACGCCGTTGCCATGGCCCGAGTAGCATCCGCCGCCGAGACCAGGCCAGCCCCACAAGGTAGAAACCACCGTCACGACAGGTCCCCAGGACGGCCGCCTGCCCGCCAAGTCCGGGGCTCTTCCCCAAGTGGTCGATCACCGGGAGATCGCCGGCCAACGTCCCCGCAGCCATGGCGACGAGACGGCGCGGCAGCGTCGGGCTGTCCGCGCCCACCGCGATCGCGCTGGTGGCACCGGCGTCGAACGCTCGCAGGAAGCATTCGACCAGGCCACCGGACAATCCTGGACGCTGCTGGATGTTCAAGTCCCAGCCATCGTCCAGCAGGGCTCTGACCGGCTCCTCATCCCGCGCCTCGGGGACGATGACCATCGCTCGCAGTCTCAGTGCCCGCGCGGTGGCTCCCAGCGATGCCGCACCATCGGCCAGGCAGGCGGCCCAGAGCGCACGCGTCTCGGTGAGGCCGATGTCCGCTGCGAGGCGCGTCTTGGCATGGCCGTCGCGGGGCGCCTTGGCCATCAAGCCAAGGACCGGGCGCGGCCGGGACTCCGCGATGGCTACTGTGAGCATCGCACGACCGGCGGCGAGGGATGGCCGGACCTTCCCGGAGACCTTGCTCTTTCCGCCACGCCGCTTCCGGAACCGGACCGGCCGCTCCACGATGCGGGTGCCGCCGTCGCTCAGGGCGCGGGTGATCAGTTGTACCGTCCACCCGTACCCGGCGTCGTCGGCGCCTAGACGATGCAGGGCGGCCGAACGGATCACCTTGAATGGCGACAGGTCGCTGACCCGCTGACCGGTGAGGACCGCCAAGGTCCGCGTCACCATGGCGTTTCCCAGGCGGGCGTGCCAGGGAAGGGCGCCTCGTTCGGTCAGGGTCGGCACGCGCTTGCCGAGCACCAGATCGCCGTGGCTCAAACCGCCCACCAGCACGGGCAGGTCGGCCGGATCGCACGATCCGTCGCCATCGAGAAAGGCCATGGCGCTATGACCGTCACCGGCAGCCACCTCGCCGCCGGTGCTGCAGGCACGACCGTATCCGCGCCGTGGCTCGTCCAGGACCAGCGCCCCGGCAGCCTTTGCGGCCGCCTGTGTCCCGTCTCGAGAGCCGCCGTCGACGACGTACACGCAACAGGCTCCCGAGACCTGCAGACCGCGCACCAGTGTCCCGATCGCGGTCACCTCGTCGAGTACGGGCACGATCGCGGCCACGCCATGCAGGGCGGGGGGCGCGTTACTCATCGAGGGGGGCCCAGACCTGAAACCGTCCGTCGTCGACCAGCAGCCGGCGTCCCGAGCTGGCCAATCCGTCGAGCCAGGCTGCTCTGTCCCGCCAGCGCAGCAACCCTGTCACATACGCCTCCCCATCCACGACCACGAATGCATCCGCACTGGCTGACGGGAAGACCTCGATACGTCGCCGGTTCGCGAGCGCCGGGGCGACCCCGGAATCGGCCGTTATCGGCGCATCCGCCGGGATGATGGACGTTGCGGATAGGAGTCGGGTCAGCGCCGCTGGCCGGTTCCAAGCCCCCTGTTCGCGCCATGAGAAGGGCGGCACACTGCCTCTCTCGAAGGCGATGGCGACCGCCGGCGTCACCAATGCCAGGACCATCATCGCGGTGACGGCGCGTGCGCGGAGCGGTCGTGCTGGTCTGCCCGCCGTCAGGCGCTGTGCCGCGGACATCGTGGACGACCGGCCTCGTGCCCCACGCTTCCGTCGGTAGCGGAGTGAGAGCGCCAGCAGGCGGCGTCCACCGAACCCTCCCGCCACGATGGCCGGCACGACCAGGAGGAGTCCGTATTGCAAGAGCAACTGCGGCTGAGGCTCCTGACGGCTGAGCAGGTGCGCGACGGTGGGCGGCAGCATCAGCACGGCCCAGCGCGGCCGAAGCAGTGGCAGTGCACCCAGCGAGACGATGAGTCCGATAACCACCAGCCAGCCCTCCGGCCGCGTCAGCGCCGCGATCACCGCCTCGGTCTGCACGAATGGTGCACGCAGGATGTTCGCACCGCCGCCCAGCCAGGCGTAGTAGCGGTCGATGTCATAGACTGCACCGGCGCGCAGGGCCGGCATGAGCAGGCCGAAGGTGGCCACGGCCCAGCCGACGGACAGAGCCAGCAGCATCACTCCGGCGCGTCGCATACCGCTCGCCAGCGGCCCGGGCGCCCGCGCCGCCACGGCCAGGCCCATCACCGCCACCGGATAGACCTGGTCCTCCTTCGCGCCCAGGGCCAGCAGCGCAGCGCCGAAGAGGATGACGGTGCGGCCCGTCAGCCCCGCCCAGCCTGCCACGAGGATGAGCGGCAGCGCGAGCGATTCGGTATGGAACGAGGCACGCGTGGCCTGCTGCGCGACTGCCCAGAAGGGGATGGGCAGAGCCAGTGCCGCGGCCAACCAGGATGCCTCACGCGCGGGACGGAGCAGGGCGCGCAGGAAGAGGTACGCGGCCGGGGCCAGTGCCGCCAACGCTGCTGCCTGGAGAAGGCCGAGCAGGCGGGCGTCTGGCCACAGCGGCTGGAGGAGCGCCGGCACTGCGAGGAGTGGCGAGAAATGAAGGCCCAGGAACTCTCCTGGATTGAAGCTGGAGCGGAGGCCCTGGCCCTGACCCAGAGACCAGACCAGCTGCTGAAAATACGCCTGGTCGAAGGCACCGTTGGTGAGGCCCTCGGCTCGCCGGAGGCCCATCGCTGCGTGCCACGCGAAGGCCACGGCAGCGGTACCCACCACCAGGACGGCGGGTACCGCCTCAGCGATACTGGCCGCCGCGGGCAGGCGTGCTGTCGCGGCGCTGCTCGCGCGCCGGAACTGGGACCGGCTCACCGATCGGGGCCATCGCGCGCCGTGTGCCATCACGCGGACCTGGCTCGTCGCTCGGCGGTGGTCAGGAGTGGCAGGCCATACCGCAGCAGTCGGTCTCGGGTCCCTATCGCGGCGCGCCGGATGGCCTCCTCGGCCGAGTAGCGCGGTGCCCAACCCAGCGCGCGCAGCGCCGCGGTATCCAGGTCGACGAGAGGCGTGTCACCCGGCCACCCGCCGCCGCCGCGCGCCGCGCCGTCCAGGTAGACCCGCTCGACGGCCGTATCATCCAGGCCCAGGGCGTCGATGACGAGCTCCGCCACCCGAGCCACGGTCAACGTCCCTGAGGTGCCTACGTTCACGACTGTCAGGGTCGCCGCCGGGGCCACGCTCTCAGCCAGCAGCATGGCGGCGACCACGTCATCCACCGCGACGTACGGCTTGGCTTGGCGTCCGTCGCCAAGCAGCTCCAGACAGCCCGGATCGCGCAGCAGCTTGACCACCAGATCGTGCACGAGGCCGTGATCCGAGTGCTCGCCCACGGTGTTCCCGAAGCGGAAGGCCAGCGCGCGCCAGCCATGCAGCGCGGAGGATCCGGCAATGAGTGCCTCTCCGGCCAGCTTGGCGGCCGCATACGGCGACTCGGGCAGGAGCGGTCCATAGGACTCCGTGGTGGGCACGCTGGTGGGGTATCCATAGACGGTGCCGCTGGAAGCGAACATCAGGCGGCTCACGCCCAGCCTGCGCATCGCCTCCAGGACGTTCCAGGTACCCGCGACGTTGACCTGGAAGTCGCGCCAGGGGTCCGTCCGACCCCGAGCGATGTCCGTATGTGCAGCGAGATGGACGACCAGCTCGTGGCCGGCCATGGCCGACTCCAGGGCGGCTACATCGCGAACATCACCCCGTACGAAGCGGAGTCGTGGGTCGCCATCGATCGGTTGGGCGGCCTCGGCGGCCCCGGTCAGCGTGCTGGCACGATCGATCTCGGCCGAGGAGAGGTCGTCGAAGATCGTGACGGGCCTCCCTCGCGCCAGCAGGGCGTCGACGAGCGTCGACCCGATGAAGCCCGCGCCACCTGTCACGAGCACTCGACCGCGCTCCCGCGGGCCGGTCACGCCGCCTTCTCGCACACCGCGTACTGGTACCAGCGGTCCGCGTCGCGCCTGACCCATGCCCAGGGCTGGCTTTCCGTGAGCCGTGCGAAGGCGGCCACGCCCAGGATCGCAGACCTCCCCGATCGTCCGGGCCTGTCGGGGGAGTGGCTCAAGAGGTTCGCCGCGCGCGCCGTGAGATGCATCAGTTCGAGCGCGAGACCCGTCCGCAGCGACGAGCGGGGTTCGGCCACGAAGGCGCGTCCGCCAGGCCGGAGTACGCGGTGGACCTCCGACATCACCCGTTCGTGCTCCGGCAGCACCGTGAAGAGGCGAGAGACGATCACGGCGTCCACGCTCCTCTCCGGTCGTGGCAGCTCCCTGGCGTCGGCCCGCTCGAAGCGGCAGCCGGTCAGGCCGCTCGCCAGCGCTGCAGCGCGAGCACGACGCAGCTGAGCTTCGGAGTTGTCGATGCCGACCAAGAGCACGCTCTCGAATCGTGTCGCCAGCCGCCTCGCGTAGTGACCGGGTCCGCAACCGACCTCCAGAACGGTGGTTCCCGGGGCGGGACCAGCCGCACCCCACAGCGATGCGCAGATCCGCTCGGTGTCGTCGCGGAACAGGTGCTCTCGACACAGGCCGTAGATCGCTGGGTGCTGCTCGTACAGGGCGACGCCGGCCTCGAGCGACGACGGCCGGTCGACGCCCCTCAGGGGCAGCGCGCTCACGCGCGAACCATCGCCGTGACGACGTGATGGCCGGTGGCGCCCTCCGGGACCACGGAGCGACCGCGATCGGTCTGCACCATGCCCCTGCCGTCGGTGGCCCGCACGGCCAGGCGGACGTCGCCCGCCTGCCGCGGCGTCCAATCGAAGCTCCATAGCGCCCAGGTCAGTCGTCCGCCGGGGTAGTCGAGGCGCGCTGGCTGCCAGGTCGCGCCACCGTCGACGGTCACCTCCACGCCAGCCCCGCCGCGGTCGCCCCCGAAAGCCGTGCCGTTCAGCCGGATGGGACGGTCGACCGGCATGGGCTGACGCATGTCGGGACCATCGAAGCGTGATCGGGTGGGGATGGTGAAATCGGGGCCCCAGCCCTGCTGTTCATAGAAACCATCGACTTCGTGCGGCACCAACTCGATGCGGGTGATCCACTTGACGCTCTTCTCGCCGAATAGCCCAGGCACCAGCAGGCGCACGGGATAGCCGTGGCGGCGGGGCAGCGGCTCGCCGTTCATATGGTAGGCCAGCAGCGTGGTCGGTTCAAGGGCCTTCGCGATGGAGAAGCTGTCGGTATAGCCATCGACCGAGCGGCACAGCACCTCGACCGTCCCCTCACGGACACCGGCCGCCTCGATGAGGTTGGCCAAGGGGACGCCTCGCCACACGGCGTTGCTCATCAACCCACCGGAGATGGTGTTGCTGATGCACATCAGCGTCTGTTCCTGATCGACCGCGGGGAGATCCATGATGTCCGCCAACGAGTAGCTACCGGGGCGCGACACGTGTCCTTCGACGGCCAGGTTCCACAGCCCCGGCACCACATCGGGATCGATCACGTTCTTGGTCACCACGTAGAAGCGGTCGTTGGGCGTGATGGGCTCGATGTCCGGTCCACGCACCTGGAGGCCGTCGTAGGCAAATGTGGCGTCGTCCGACAGCCGGCGCAGCAGGCCGCCGCTGAGGACCAGCAACAGCAGCCCCAGGCCGCCCATCAGGATGCCCCGCCGCGCCACGTGCGGGCCGCCGGCATGCCCTTCCCCGGCACCTGCCGCGCCGCCCGAGCGCTGGCCTGCGCTGGGCCGCACGACTCGCAGCAGGGCCGCCAGCGTGGCGCCGAAGAT
>JBBJNS010000110.1:0-6972 GCA_037720745.1 Candidatus Limnocylindrales bacterium | reverse complement strand
TACATGCCCAGCAGCCCTGCGCTGGCACCAAGACTGGCGGAGAGAGCCAGCATGCGCGCGAACGAGTCAGTCACGAGACGAGCCGTGCTGGCGGGAATAACTAGCGTGGCCGCGATCAGCGTGACGCCCACCACGTTGATCGACGCGACGATCACCCCCGCCAACGCCAGCGCAAACAGGGTGTCGACCCAGCCGCGACTCACTCCGTAGATGGGCGCGACCTCCGGATCGAAGGTCACGAATAGCAGGCGTTTGTAGAAGAGGACGACGAAGGCCGTGACGGCACAGGCCACCACCGTGACTGCGATGAGATCCGCGACGGTGACGCCCAGGACATTGCCGAAGAGTGCAGCGTCGAAGTTCCGCGTGAAGCTGCGTGTCCGAGAGATCAACGCCACGCCCACCGCGAAGCTGGCGGTCGTGACGATGCCGATGGCGGCGTCCGCGCCCACCTTGCGCCGCCGCGCGACCGCATTGATGAGCAGGGCCGAGAGGAATCCCCACAGCCCGGCGCCGAGGTAGAAGTCGATGCTCATCACATAGGCCACGACGGCTCCGCCGAAGACCGAGTGCGAGAGGCCGTGTCCGATGTAGCTCATGCGCCGGAGGACGACGTAGACGCCGATCAACCCACACACGGCTCCGACCATGATCGAGGCGAACAGGCCCTGACGGAAGAACTCGTAGGCGAAGGGCTCGCTGAGCAGGGTCACCGACGATCCTCATCGTGGTCGTGATGCGCGTGTTCGTAGCCGTCGTGTGTGTGTCGTAGAGCGGCGCGCAGTCGGTGCGGCGCGGCATCAGCCACCAGGACCGTGCCGCCCTCCCGAACGACCCGAAGATCGGCGGCATAGGTCTCGTTGAGGATGGCGGCCGTGAAGATCTCGTCGGGATCGCCCTCGGCCACGATCCGGCCGTTGACGCAGACGACCCAGGGTAGATGCGCGGCGACGGAGTTGATCTCGTGTGTGGTCAGCACGATGGTCATGCCATCCTCGTTGAGACTCGCAAGCAGGTGCAGGATGTCGTCGCGCGTCTTGATGTCTACGCCGCTCGTCGGCTCGTCGAGCAGGAGCAACAGCGGATCGCCGATCATCGCGCGGGCCAGGAACACGCGCTGCTGTTGCCCACCCGAAAGCTCCCGGATCTGCCGATCACCGATGCCCCCGATGGCCAGGCGCTCCAGGAGCGCGGCGACGACACGCCGGTCGTCCGACGTGATCCACGGCCGCCAGGGCGACCGCCTCCAGCGGCCCATCAGCACGACCTCATTGACGGTGGCCGGGAAGTCCCAGTCGACCGTTTCCAGTTGCGGCACCCACCCGACGTTCGGGGTGCGGCCGAACGTGACGCGCTGACCCGTCACGGTGACCGATCCCGTCGTCCGAGGGACCGCTCCGACCATCGCGCGCAGCAATGTCGTCTTGCCCGCCCCGCTGGGTCCCACCACACCGACGATGGCGCCTTTGCTGATGGTCAGGTCGATGCCCTCGAGAACGGGTCGACCACCGTAGCCGCACGACACGTTCTCGAAGCGGATGAGCTCGGTCCGTCCCGTGCCAGATGTGGAGCGGGAGGAGCCGGCAGCTGGCGATGTCACGGAGCGAACGAATCCGCCACGGGCATATCGGCGAAGGCCTCCGCTGAGCCCCCCAGAGCTTCCATCATGATGGTCATGTCCTTCTGCAGCATGCCCAGATAGGTGTGCTCCGGTGCGTCCTGCTCACCGGGCGGCTCGTCGTCACGCAGCGCATCCACCAGCTCGGCTCCCGACTCGCGAGCGATCTGGTCTAGGACGGGACTGGGAAAGACCTCCGAGCCGAAGACCGCGGGCACCTTCTCTTCCCTGATCTGGTCGATCAGCCGGGCCACCTCCTGCGGGCTCGGATCGGAGAAGTCAGAGGCCTGGACCGCGCCGATCACCTCGAAATCGTACTCGCGTGCCCAGTAGGCCCACGAGTCGTGGTACGTCAGGAGCTTGCGGTTCTGCTCGGGCACCGACTGCACTCCTTCACGGATACGCCGGTCCAGGTCATCGAGCCGCACGGCCAGGGCGTCGAAGTTCGCCGAGTAGTAGTTGGCGTTGTCCGGATCCGCCTCGGAGAACCAGTCACGCATGAGCTCCGCATAGTCACGGGCATAGAGCACGTTCATCCAGAGGTGAGGATTGGGGTCGCCTTCCGACTCGGGAAAGCTGAAGTCGAACAGCCATTCGTCCTCGGTGATGGTCGCGTCGCCGAGCAGCCTGATCTCCGTGTCAGCTTTCTTGGAGGCCTCGGCGAGGTCCAGGGTGGGCTCTTCCAGGTGGAGACCGTTCACCACGATCAGGTCCGCCTTGGCCAGGGTCTGTGCGTCCGACGCGGTCGGCTCGAAGGTGTGCGAATTGGTCGCATCCGGGACGATCCCGCGCAGACGGATCCGGTTCCCGCCCACGCTTCGAGCTAGCGAGCTGATGGGCGCCACTGTCGTCGCCACGTCCAGCTTGTCGTCCCCATCGGTCAGCTCGTCCTGCCAGCCCACGGCTCTTGATGCTTCCGAACCATGGCTCGCATCAGCCCGGAGCGACGGGTCTCCGGTGCCGCCGCCCGTGCACGCGGTCACCACGAGGAAGAGCAGCACCATGGGAGCCGCCCAGCGGCGTAGCCGCGGCATCGGTGTCGGCATACTTTTCACTCGTTATCACAAGGTGTTGCAAGAGCATAGTATGGTAAGAGTATCCCTGTCTATACTTCGCTCGATGAGCGCGATCGGAT
Source organism: Candidatus Limnocylindrales bacterium (assembly GCA_037720745.1). GTDB lineage: Bacteria > Chloroflexota > Limnocylindria > Limnocylindrales > CSP1-4 > Palsa-1032. The sequence continues at coordinate 4,219 of JBBJNS010000110.1, read as the reverse complement.
CGACCGCCAAGGGCAATGACCAGACGTGGGCCTCGGTGCGCACACGGCTGCGCGAGCGCGGCCTACGCTGGACACCGCAGCGGCGCGTCCTGGTGGAGGTCCTGGCCCGGGCCGACGGCCACATCAGCAGCGCGGAGCTGGTCGATCGCTGCCGCGAGGTGGATCCCCAGACCATCCCGTCGACCGTCTATCGGACGCTGGACGTGCTAGAGGAGCTGGGGGTCATCCGCCACAACCACGCCGCCGACGGCCGTGAGGAGTTCCACGTCCTGCCCGACACGGAGCACGGGCATCTCCACTGCACGACCTGCGGCGGCTCCTGGGACATCGAGGCCGCCGAGGCGGACGAGCTGGTGCACTCCCTGCGCCGACGGCGGGGCTTCGCCGTCGATCTGTCGCATCTCTCCGTCGTCGGCCTATGCCGAGCGTGCGCCATCCCCTGACGCGGCCAGGGTCCACCCCCTGGTGCCGAAGGGAAGTCGTGATAGCGATCCGATGGCACGATCCATGCCCATCGGGGAGGAGCCGCCATCTCTCGCTGCGGAGACTGACGGCGAGCGGTCAGCGGATCGACTCGACGGTCACACCGATGTCCAGTTCAGTCCAGGCACGGTCGGCGGTGAGTACCGGCAGACCGCGCTCCAGCGCTGCGGCGAGGCAGGCTCGATCGCCCAGCGAAAGGCCAAAGCGCGAGGTGTCGGCCCACAACAGCCCACATCGCTCGGCTTCCGCGAGATCGAAGGCCAAGATCCGGAGCCCTGCTGCGCTGAGCTCCTCGGCCAATCCCCTGGTCTCGACGCCGCGTGCCTGGGCCTTCTGGATCACCTCCGCCCAGTTGACCGTCGAGACGACGGAGCCGTCCAGCAGGGCCTCTACCCGCTCAGCGCCCGGTTCGACCTGAAGCATCGCCAAGAGCGCGGAAGCGTCGTGGACACATGGCCCATCGATCACGACCCGCACGACCCATCGATCACGACCGCTCCCTTCGCCCCTCGGTACGCCGATCGGCCAAGAGCTCATCCGAGAGGCTGACCCCGTCAGGGACCGCGGCAAATCGAGCCTTGGCTCGCTCGAGCAGCGCGGCGGGACGCTCCAGGATCAGCCGATCCTCCTCGACGCGCGCGACGAGGATCGTACCTTCCGCCAGCTTCAGGGCACGACGAAGCTCGACCGGTATGAGCACCCTCCCGCCAGGTCCGACCCTTGTTGACACCATCGCCTAAATGTGTCACATGAGTCACCAAGTGGCAAATGCCGATCGCGGGGTCCCCTCAAGTTCGCTCGCCGCTGCAAGGATCGGAGCCATCGGCGTGTTGTACGGGTAAGGAGGATCCATGGACCTCGTGCGCGCCGGCCCGGTCGCGATCGACATCGAAGCAGAGCTTCTTGCCGCATATCCGGCCCTGACGCGTCGGCTCGCCATCGTCCTGCGCGATGCCAGCGAGGCCGAGGACATGGCCCAGGCGGCGTTCGCCCGAGCGCTCGAGCACCGACATAGGTTCGCAGGCGGAGACGTGCGCGCCTGGTTCTACACCATCGGCCTTCGGCTGGCCTTCAACGAGCTGCGGCGCCGACGAGTGGTCCAGGCGAGGGACGCCGGTAACGACGAGCCGAGCTGGGCCATGTCGTCCGAGCCGGGCCTGTGGGGTGCGCTCGCTCAGCTCGAACCGCACCAGCGCGCCGCTCTCCTGTTGAGCACGCTCGATGGCTACACGCACCAGGAGATCGGCCGGATCCTCGGAGTTCCCGCGGGTACGGTATCGAGCTGGCTTTCCAGGACCAAGGAACGGCTTCGCATGCTATTGGGAGACGACGAGCCATGACGGACTTCGACGAGCGACTTCGAGCCCGCCTCGAGCGCCTCGATGCGGCGATCCCGGCTCCGCGCCCGCCGGCCGGATCCGCCGTGGAGGGACCGCTCGACGCGACGGCAGGGGCACGTCCGTCCGGCCCTGGTCGCAATCGGAAGGTCGCCCTGCTTCTGGCGGCGGCGGCGCTACTGGTGGCCACCTCGGTCGTCACCGCTGAGCGGGTGCTCTTTCCTGACGTGCCTCAACCGGCCCTTGAGGTGGCCTTGGAGGAGGTGTTCGCGGAGAGTGACTGCATTCAGGTGGCCGATGCCAGGGAATGGATACAGGCGCGGCTCGACGCACTGGGCTACGCGGACTGGAGTATCGAGTCCGCTGGGGGCGCGGAGGACGCCCGCTGCGTGGTCGCCGGTCTTATGACGGTACATCACGTCGTTCTTCTGCTCCCCGCCGTCGGTCGAGACGTCATCGAGGCGATGGACGGCGTACGTGAGGGACTGATGCGTCGATGCCCCGGGCGCGAGGAGGCGATCCAGTTCGTGTCCTCGGTCCTCACCGGCATCGGAGCCTCGGACGTCGCCGTTCGCGCGGATCCAAGGGGACCGCAGGGAGGGCCGATCGGCCCGTTCGAGGCCATTCGAAGTCACGTGGCGGCAGGCTGCTTCGTCTACTCCGGCATGCCCGACGGGAGTGTCCACCTCTGGGGGCGGCACTAGACCGTCTTGAACTGCTCGAATGGTTGGCGGCAGGCGGAGCAGTGATAGATGGCGCGGCAGAGGGTGGGGCCAAAGGCGTTCTCGATGGTCGTATCGAGCGAGCCGCAATAGGGACACGGCGCGACCGGCAGGACGGGTAGCAAGCGCTCATCGTCGCCGGCCGGAGCGGGCGGCCCGAAGCCACTTTCCCTCAGGCGCTTGTGGCCCTCCGGCGTGATCCGTTCGCTGGTCCACGGCTCGGCGAAGCTGATGACCGCTTCCACGTCTGGCGCGAAGCCATCAAGTCGCTCCTCGACCGCGCTGCGCATCAGGTCCACGGCGGGGCAGCCCACGAATGTGGGCAGGAGCTCGACGCGCACCCGCCCTGGTGCCACCTGCACACGGTGCACGACACCCAGATCGACCACGGAGATCGCCGGGATCTCCGGATCGTGGACGTCCTCCAGGGCGGCCCAGACGGCCTGCTCGAGGGGCATGACCGACGGCGCGCGAGCCCCCGACACCGGGTCGAGCGCCCGCAGCCCGCTCACCAGCTGGCTCCTTCTTCGAGTCGATGGACCATCGTGAACTCACCCCACAGCCAGCGGAACGAATCCGACGCCTGGGCACGGTCCCGACCGTCCTCCGATGATGGGCGCCGGCCTGGCACGCTCAGGCCGAGGTTGACCAGCACAGCCGACAGCTGCTCATACTGCCGTTCGGCCAGGTCCGACATGGTTGACGCGAGGATGCCCTCGTCGATCAAGCGCCCCTCATCCGGCACCGAGGCGAACATCGAGAGCGCGTCCGGCCACAGGGTCGCCAGGGCCTTCTCCAGGCGGTCGTGCGGTTCGCCGCCCTGCGCCAGGCGCCGCATCCACACGTCCATGTGCATCAGGTGATACGTCTCTTCACGGCGGATCTTCTCCACGACTTGCGCCAGCGGCGCGAACGAGGAGTAACGAAGGGCGTCCAGGCGCACCGCGTCGGCGGTGTCGTAGAGCCAGCGACGCGCCACGGAGAAGGCCCAGTCCGTGCGTGGGTGATCGAGCAGGTGGCAATGGTGGTACTCGTCCGCGTGCCGGCCGAAGGCTAGTTCGTCGGCATTGCCACCGCGAAGCTGCGCCAGCATCTCGTAGAGCAGCCGGGCGTGGCCGATCTCGTCCTGGGCGAGTGAGCTGAAGGCCACATCCTCCTCGAGCATGGGCGCGATGCCCGTCCACTCCGAATCCCAAAAGCCGAGAACGAACTCGTCGTCGGCCATGGTCAGGAGCAGGCTGGAGAGCGCCTCGCGGGTGGGCGCGTCGAGGTCGCCGATGTCGAAGTGCGGCAGATCCGGCTCGGCCAACCGCCTCGTGGCTCGGCGCTCGGGTGCTGCCGCGCCTTCCGGGGTCGCCGTCATGCGGCCCCTCCCTCGCCGCCGCCAGCTTTCGACCCGTCCGACGCAGCGGCACGCTTGCGCGCGGCATCGAGCTTGTCGCGCATCACGTAGCCACCCGGCTTCTTGAACGTCCGGTCGAGGGGCGGCTGGAGCAGGTCCGGATCGGACAGGTCGGTGATGTCTGCACGCGAGACGATCCAGAGCCGCACGCTCTCCTGACGCCGCGAGTACAGCTCGCGCGCGTAGTGCGTGGCCAGGTCCCGGTCGGGTGCCCGCACGTTCCCCGCGTGACGCATCTGGTCGCCGTCCTTCTCCTGGCGGAAGACCTCCCAGAC
>JBBJNS010000109.1:0-7074 GCA_037720745.1 Candidatus Limnocylindrales bacterium | reverse complement strand
GCGCGCATCAAGGAGAAGGGCATCCGCGAGCTGCCGGGCACCCTTGGCGAGGCCATCGAGGAGCTGGAGCGGGACGAGATCGTGTGTGGCGCGCTGGGCGACCACGTGGTCTCTCGCTTCATCGACGCCAAGCGCGAGGAGTGGGACGAGTACCGGATGCAGGTCACGTCCTGGGAGGTCGACCGCTACCTGGACATGTTCTAGGGCTGCGGTCTTCAAGTCATGCGATCGAAGGGTCGCGTCGTGCCCTATCGCATTGCGCCGGCTCAGGGCATCATCGCGACGCGACTCCGCATCGCCAGTTCGTACCGCTGCTACCGGTACCGACACGCCGAAGGCCGACACCCGCACCATGACGACAGGTTTCCCGGGCCTCTCGTGGCATCGCGGGCCCGATGATGACCGAGCCACTGGCAGTGCTGGTGGGCGCGATCCCTAGGGTCCATATGTAACCCCTCGCCTGCCCGTCTGTGCAGGATCCGCACGATCTCTGCTCTCGGGGACCGATAGTGCTGGTGCAGCGACCCCAAGCGCGGGTCCGCGAATCGCGCCGGTCCTGGTGTAGCCCATCGCACAGACGGGGAAGGGGCACGCCGGTAAGGTGGGTCAAATGCGCACATCTCGCCCCAAGATCATCGGAGTCGGTGCCGCGGTCCTCATCGGCGGCGTGATCGTCCTGCTCTTGGGGTCTGGGTCATTGCGTCTGGGTCTGGCCCCAGCGGCCGGTGGCTCGGCGGGCTCGGAGCCGACTCTGGCGACCGCGCGCGACCCGCAGGTGGAACCGTCCCCGGCGCCGTCGCTGGTGCCCACGGCCGAGCCGTCGTCTCAGGGTTCGTTGGCCGATCTCCAGGTATCCACCGCCGGGTGGCGCACTGACTTCACCCGCTCCAACGTCGACCTCGGCGAGATCATCGGTGGGGGACCAGGCAAGGATGGGATCCCGGCCGTTGACGAGCCGCGCCTCGAGTCCATCGAGGCGGCCGCCACCTGGCTGTCCGATCAGGCGCCGGTGATCGCGTTGGAGGTCGACGGTGAGGCGCGGGCGTATCCCCTGGCCATCCTGATCTGGCACGAGATCGTGAACGACACCATCGCGGGTGCGCCGGTCGTCGTGACCTTCTGCCCCCTGTGTAATACCGCGCTGGTGTTCGAGCGGACGGTCGACGGCGTCACCTCCGACTTCGGGACCACGGGCAATCTTCGCTTCAGCGACCTCGTGATGTACGACCGGCAGACCGAGACCTGGTGGCAGCAGGCCACCGGGCGGGCCATCGTGGGTGAGCTGACCGATACGCAGCTGGTGTTCCTGGCTTCGCAGATCGTCTCCTTGGGCGACTTCGCCGATGCCTACCCCGACGGCACCGTACTGAGCCGCGATACCGGCGATCCCCGAGAGTACGGGCGAAATCCCTATCCCGGATATGACCGTGCCGACCAGGAGCCATTCCTGTTCGAGGGTGTCGTCGACGGTCGCATCGCACCCAAGGAACGTGTGGTCACGGTCGAGCTGGCTGATGAGGCGGTGGCCTATCCCTATTCCGAGCTCCGCAAAGTGGGACTGGTCACCGAGCAGGTAGGCGGTGAGCCGATCGTGGTCCTCTGGGAGCCTGGCACCGCTTCGGCACTGGACGCGCCAGTCATCGACGAGGGACAGGACGCCGGAGGGACCGGCGTATTCCGGCCCGAAGTGGACGGCCGGTCGCTTACTCTGCGCCGAGATTCGCCCGACGCACCGATCGTTGATACCGAGACGGGCTCGACCTGGGATGTCACCGGAAGGGCGACCGACGGTCCCCTCGAGGGTACTCGCCTGGAGTTGATTCCTCACGGCGACCACTTCTGGTTCGCTTGGGCAGCCTTCGAGCCGTCGACGCGCATCTGGACCGCGGACGGCGCCCGCACCGCACCCGTCGCAGGCTCCGCTTCCGCCCAGCCCGCCCCAGCTCCTTCCGCGTCATCGCAGGGGCTCGTCGGGCGGCTGCCCGCACAGATCGCAGGGCTGCCACTCGATGCGGCCGAGATCGACGTCGCTCGCCTGCTGACCAACGACCTCCCGATCATGGACCTCGACGATCTTCGATCAGTCGTGACGCAGTCGGGCGTCAGCCCCGAGCGCTTCGAGATCGCCACTGGCACAGCGACGGATGGAGTGGGAGCCAAGGTCACCATCACTGCCTTCCGGGACCTTGGCGGGAGTCCCTCGCGGCTACGGCTCGCCGTCGAACGCGCCGCCGGCACGCTTAGTCCGCTCGGCTTCAGCGAGGGCGACCACTCGTCAAGTCGCGTCCTGTTGCTCGAGGGTGTCGCCTATCTCATCACGTCCGCGGACCTGGAACTGCTCGCGGCAGCCGCCGACGCGCTGACCGAAGAGGGCTCCTGATACGAGACGGCCCCGTTCACGTCCGGCTAGACTGCGCCGATGACGGTGGCAGGCTCGGAGGGGTTCAGTGAGAAGCTAGGCCTGCTGCGCGAGCTGGATCTCTTCAGAGGCTTGAGCGAGTCGGACATCGAGGCCATCGGGCACTCGACCACGATGACCCATTGCCGACCCGGTCAGCGCCTCCTGTCCCCTAGTGATCCACCCGATCGCATCCACATCATCAAGAAGGGTCGCGTGCGCGTGTACCGGATCACGCCCGACGGCAAGCAGCTGACGCTGGACATCTATGAGCGGGGAACGATCCTGGGCGACATGCGAATGCTGGGCCAGGATCGACTGCCCGAGGCATACGCGGAGGCGATCGATGACGGCGTGATCTGCACCTTATCGCCGGAAGAACTGCGCCGACTCGTGGAGCGATATCCGAGCATCGGGGTAAACGTCATCCGGTATCTCGCGAGCCGGCTCCACGAGGCGGAGCGCGAACTCGAGGCGATGGCCTACCAGCGGGTGGACCAGCGGCTGGCGCGCAAGCTCATCGACCTCGGCCAGCGCTTCGGGGTGCGGACCGTCCGCGGCACGCTCATCCAGGCCCGTCTGACCCAGCAAGAACTGGCCGACATGATCGGTACGACGCGAGAGACGCTCGCCCACACGCTTGGTGACTTCCGTCGCGAGGGTCTCCTCACGACGGAGCACCACCAGGTGGTGATCCGCGATGCAGAACGGCTGCTAGGGGTCGCTCGTGGCGATCCGGGTCAGCCCCGCGAGAGCTGAGGGTCGCTTCGTCGGGCTCGCACGGTCCGATCCAGATAGAGACCCAGCAGCGACCCGAAGACGAACGTGTGCGCGATGAACTGGATGACCGGATCGGTCCCGTCGGGGAACCATCGCCAGCCGCCTATCGGCGCGATCACGTAGAAGTTCACGAGCCACAGGGTCAGACCCGCGAGGCTGGTCCACGCGACGAGCGCGACCGTGCTGGACCGGATCGGGGCGACCAGGCCCGCGATCACCGCTACGCTCGCACCGAAGATCGCGGACAACATCATGTGAACGGCGATGCCGACTCCTCCTGCCTCGAGGAGTGACGTGCTGCTGGGCTCCAACGCCTGACTGCCAAGGGCGATGCCGCCGATCATCCGCAGGGGCATGAAGAACGCTTCGCCACCCATCTGGACCGTGGCCATCACCATCTCGAAAAGGGCGAAGAGGAGACCCGTGAGCAGCCCACCGATGGCGCCATGCTTGGCCCACCGGCCGAGGTCGGCTTGGTCGGACCCGTGGGCAGGGTCGACGGGATCGGTGCGGGTCGTGCGTGTCTGCATCGGAACCTCTCGAGCCATTACTTGGTGGGCATAGGTTGACGGCAGGTCGGGGCGGCGGATGTGGCGGAGGACACAACCGCGGATCCGTTGCTCACATCGTTCCTCACGCGACGACGCTCTACCCTCACAGGGCGGCTCCCCCAGCCCTGGTCCCGCTGAGTCGGCTCGGCATCACTGCCCCTGATGCCCGGGGTCCCGCGAGACATCGGAGATGACGCATGGCCAGCCGGGCGACCGCGGATGGCCGCGAGCTGAGTCTTGCTCCTGCCGCCTTAGACGCCCTCGGCGCGCGTCCCCATCAGTTCGCCGCCATCCACGCCGATGGTGTTGCCGGTCATCCAGTGGAGCTTCGGCGAGGCCAGCGCGATGAGCGCCTCGGCCACATCCTCCGTGCGCGTCATCCGCCCCCCCGGGTTCTGCGCCGTGGCGGCCTTTACCAGGTGCTCGTGGCCCGGGATACGGCGCAGAGCGGGAGTGTCCGTGATGCCGGCACGGATGGCGTTCACGGTGATGCCGTGGGGCATCAGCTCCAGCGCCAGCTGGCGGCAGTGCGATTCGAGGGCGGCCTTGGCCGCACTGACCGGGCCGTAGGTCGGTACGACATGGACGGCGCCCTCGCTGGTGAGGGCGAAGATGCGGCTGCCTTCGGCCAGCAGGCCGGCATGGAAGAGGTCGCGCACCCAGTAGATCATCGAGTGGGCCATGACATCGGCCGTCATCTCGAGCTGCTTGCGGGTGATCTCCTTCTTGGTCGGATCGTCCGTGATGTATGAGAGCGTCGTGCCGAAGGCCAGTGAGTGCAGGAACACGGCGATGAATGGCTCGAAGCCCGCTGCGCGGCGTTCATCGAAGCGACTCTTGGTGTCCTGGATGACCGCCTGACGCTTCTCCTCGTCGGCCGCGTTCACGTTGTGAAAGGCGACTGGTACCCCGTGCGACGCGACCGTGTCCCGCACCTCGTTGGCCCCCGCGATGGTTCCCCGCAGGTCGAGGTGGACGCCCACCACGGGGTAGCCCTCTCGCGCCAAGGCAGTGGAGCAGGCAGCTCCGAAGCCGCTGCTGGCGCCGAGCACCATGGCCCATCGTTCGCGGCGATCGGTGGTGGGGTCGGTCATGCCTCTGTCTCCAGCGCGGTGCGCGTATCCGTCGGTGCGGTGGTGTGTCCGTCGCCGCCGAGTGTACGGTCAGGCTTGGTAGTCTGGCGTGGATGGAGGTGACGGAGCCGGCAGCGCGATCGGTCGACGATGGCGTGAACCCCGTCCGGACCCTCTGGCTGCTGAGCGCCGGCCACGCCGTGAACCACGCGCAGGCCGCGCTGCTGCCGCTGGTCTACATCGCCATCATCGCCGAGTTCGGGGTGAGCGTGGCGTCCATCGCCTTTTTGGCCGCAGCCGGCAGCTTCCTCTCAGGCATGGTGCAGCTGTCCTACAGCGGCATCACCAGGTACGTCTCGCGACGCTCGATCCTGTCCCTGGGCAGTGTCGTCTTCGGCGGCGGCATGGCGGCCCAGGCACTGGCGCCCGGATTCGTGCCCTTCGCCGTGGCCAACATCGTCAGCCGGCTGGGCGGCTCGCCACAGCACCCCGTCGGCAACGCGCTCCTGGCCGAGCAGTTCCCCGCCCACCGTCGCGGCTTCGCCATCAGTGCCCACATCGCCGGCGGCAACCTGGGCACGGTGGCCGTGCCGCTGGTGGGGGCGTGGCTGATCAACGAGGTGATGGGCTGGCGCCTGACGGTGGTGCTCTTCGGCGTGCCCGCCATCCTCATCGGCCTGGCCATGTGGGTGCTCATCCGTGAGAGTGGCGCCGACCGGGCCGCGGCACGGGCGGAGGGCAGCGTGCGGCAGGCCTTCGGCCGCATCCTGCGCGATCGCGACCTGCTGCTCGTCTACCTCTCGGCCATGCTGGGAGGCGGCGGGCGCGGCCTGGGCGTGCTCAACATCTTCGTGCCCCTCTACCTGGCCCTCGTGGTGGGGCTGGACACATTGACGGTCTCCCTGATGTACACGGTGCTCGTCATCGGATCCGTGCCCGGCCCGATCATCGCCGGGTGGCTTTCCGACCGCTATGGCCGCCGGCCGTTGATCGTGGTCGCGTATCTGGCCGGGGCCGCTTCCTTGGCCGCCTTCGTGCTGGCCGGCTCGAACGTGCCGGCGCTGTGGGTGGCCATCGTGCTCATGAGCATCTTCAACTTCGTGGAGAGCCCGCAGCTCCAGGCGCTCCTCGCCGATCTGGCACCGCGGGGCATCCGCGACGCGTCATTCTCGGTCTACTTCACGCTGGCCTTCGGGGTGGGGTCGCTCTGGACGGCGGTCTATGGCGCGGTCATCGACCGATTCGGCGAGGCCCAGGGCCTCCCCATCACCTTCTGGCTCATGGCCGCGGCGTTCGTGGCGGCGGCACTGACCGTGCTGCCTATCAGGGTCGAGGAGCGGATCAGCGCCCAGCGCGCGGATGACGAGGCGGCCGGAGAGGAGCGCCCATGACCGGCGAGGAGCGCCCGTGACCGGGGAACTCCCCGATCCCGGGGAGGAAGTCGCCGAGCGAGCGGTCCCTGACGATCCCATCGGTCGCATCCTTTCCCTGTCCGAGTTCGAGGCGATGGCAGAACGCCTGCTCGACCGCGCATCATTCGACTACATCGCAGGCGGCTCGGGCGAGGAGATCACCCTGCGCGACAACGTTGCGGCCTTCCGCCGTCGTCGGCTGCGGCCACGCGTCCTGGTCGACGTCAACGAGGTGGATCTCTCCACCCAGCTGCTCGGCCAACGCCTGGAGGTGCCCTTCGGCGTCGCCCCCATGGCCTTCCAGCACCTTGCCCACGCCGAGGCCGAGGTGGCCATGGCGCGGGCGGCTCGGTCGGCGGGTGCGATGTTCTGCCTCTCGACCCTCTCCAGCACCGCTCTGGAGACCGTCTCAGAGGAGGCTGGCAGCCGCTGGTTCCAGCTGTACGTCCATCGTGATCGAGCCGTGTCGCGAGACCTCGTGGCACGAGCCGAGGCGGCAGGCTACACGGCCATCGTCTTCACGGTCGATCTGCCCGTTGCCGGGTACCGCGAACGCGACCTGCGCAACGACCTCCAGTACCCCCAACGCTTTGGCAACTTCCAGGCGGCGGGAACGTCGGGGCGGCCGCTGCTGGAGGTCATCGGTGGCTTCAACGAGCGCCGGCTGACCTGGGCGGACGTGGACTGGTTGCGCGGCCTGACGCGTTTGCCCGTGGTCATCAAGGGCGTCATGACCGGCGAGGACGCGGCACTCGCGGTGGATCACGGAGCGGCTGGGGTGTGGGTCTCCAACCACGGTGGCCGCCAGTTGGACCGGGCTTTCGCCTCGATCGATGTCCTGGACGAGGTCGTGTCGGCCA
>JBBJNS010000108.1:0-7161 GCA_037720745.1 Candidatus Limnocylindrales bacterium | reverse complement strand
CGTCGCCACGAGGTCGCAGGGGCCGGAACCTGACACCAGCGGTCAGGAACCAGTCCTACACTCGACCGTGTGACGACGCGATCCAAGGAAGCAGCGACCGAACCACTGCCCTTCGCGACGGGCGGCCGCCATGACCCTGGCTCGGCAGAGGCGGCCAACCGCACGGTCGATCTGGGCGACGCCGGCCGCGAGGCCATCGAGCTGCCCTCCGGCGGCAGCATCCGAGTAGGGACTGCTTCATGGACGGACCCCACCATGACCGCCAAGGGCGTCTTCTATCCGACCGAGGCGGATAGCGCGGAGGAGCGCCTCCAGTTCTACGCCAGCCAGTTCCCGCTGGTCGAGGTCGATGCCACGTACTACGCCCTGCCGGCGCGCCGCACTGCAGAGCTGTGGCGCGATCGGACACCGCCGGACTTCACCTTCGACGTCAAGGCGCATGCCCTGATGACCGGCCAGCCCACTGAGACGAAGCGCCTGCCCAAGGCGTTGCGCGAGTGGCTGCCCGCGGAAGTTGGAGCCAAGCCACGGATCTATGCGCGCGATCTGCCGCCGGAGCTGCTGAACGCGGTATTCGAGATGTTCCTGGACGGGCTGGAGCCGCTGCGCGAGGCCGGTCAGCTCGGCTCCATCCTGCTCCAGTACCCGCGCTGGTTCTTCCCCGTCTCCAAGAGCCGCGACCAGATCCTCGAGGCGCGCCAGAGGCTGGAAGGCGTGCAGGTGGCCGTCGAAGTGCGCAACGCCACCTGGTTCAACGAGAAGAACCTCGACCGGACCATGCGCTTCCTTCAGGACAACCAGCTTCCATACGTGATGGTCGATGGACCACAGGGCTTCAAGAGCAGCGTCCCGCCCATCACCGCGGTGACCTCAGCCGATCTGGCCATCATCCGCTTCCACGGTCGACGCACCGAGACCTGGGAGGCTACGGGCGTCCCTGTCGTAGAACGCTTCCGTTACCTGTATGACCGGAGCGAACTGGGAGAGTGGGCCCCGCGCATCGCCGAAGCGGCCGGGCAGGCGAAGCAGACCCACGTGCTCATGAACAACTGCTACGCCAACTATGGCGCGACCAACGCACGCGAGATAGCCAAGCTGCTGGAGGATCTCAAGCCCGGCTCAGCGAACGACTGAAGCCCCGGGACGGCGTCGCGTCCGCTTACCGGGACGGTGTCAAGACCCAAGACGCGCGGGCAGACCTGTGATCCAGTCAATCCCTGCGACGGAATGAGCGACCCACACCACGGCGGCCGACGAACCGCGTCGAGCGGCTGGCGCGCACCGGCGCACTGTCAAGGGTCACGTCGCGCGCGGCCGGACCCGACTCAGTGCGTGCGATGAAGGCCACGGATGCGACGATCATCACGGCTCCCAGGATCATCGCCACGTCCAGCTGCTCGTCGAGCACGAGGGCGCCCAGCACCACGGCCACCACCGGGTTGACGTACGCATACGTAGCCACCTTGGAGATGGGCGCGTTCTGGAGCAGCCAGGTGTAGGCCGTGTAGGCCAGCAGCGACCCGAAGATGATGAGGTAGATGAACGACCAGATCGACGCGTCGGTAAAGCCACCTTCGACGACCTGGGGCCATTCGCCGATGGCCAGCCCGGCCATCAGCAGGAACGAACCGCCCAGCAGTAGCTGGTAGGCGGTCGAGACCAGCAGATCGGCTGGCAGGGACAGGCGACGGCTGAAGAAGGAGCCCGTGGCCCAAAAAGTAGAGGCCATGACGAGCAGCGCCATGCCCACGATGTCCGTGGTCCCGTCGATGCCCCGAGGGATGACCAGCACCCCAAGTCCGATGAAGCCGAGCACTACGCCGCCCACCCCGATCACGCTCAGCTTCTCGCCCGCCAACCGGCGCAGCACCAGCACGACCAGGGGAACTACGCCGATGATCAAGGCCGCCAGGCCGCTGGGTACCGTCTGTTCACCCATGGAGACCCCGCCGTTGCCCAGCATCAATAGGGCCGCTCCGACGAACGCCGCGCCGCCCAGCTCCGGGCGGCTGATGCGCATCCGGCTCGGGCCGCTGCGCAAGGCCAGGGCGCCGGCCATGATCAAGCCCGCCGCGAAGAAGCGGGCACCCGCCGCCAACAGGGGCGGCATCGAATCGACCACCAGGGCGATGGCCAGGTAGGTCGAGCCCCACACGATATAGACCACCAGGAGGGCTGCCCAGATCAACCAGCCCGGTGGAGTCGAACGAGCGTGACCCGATGACGCGGCCATGCCCTGACCCTAGCGCCTCATGACCTCCGACGCCGCTATGGGGGCGGAGACTCACAGGCTCCTGGTGGATACCGACGCGTGCTCCGTATCCACCTCCGTACAACCCCGGATGTTCCGGGACACGGTCAGCTAGCACACTGCACTGCAGTCGGGGCCGGCGCGGCTGTCCCCGACGACCAACTTCACAAACCTCCTGTCTCAGGCGCTGACCCTTCACGGCAGGGACGGCGACGAGCGCGACGGAGCCGGATCAACGCTGGGGCGTAGGTCCGGCTCTCGTCATGCCCAGGGCACGTGCACGGTGGGTCTCCGCTGCGCGGGGACAGTGTCACGGCCATGCAGGGGCCCTAGGCTGAGGCCGCCGGGATGGGTATCATCGGTCCATGGAGCGCGTTCTGAGGGAGCGGGATCGGCTCCGACCCCGTCGCTTGGACCTGTACCTCACGGTCACGCTGGGCTTGCTCGTCTTCGTGACCGGCCTGCTGCTGGTGGATCCCGACCTCAACATCGTCATCCTGGACCGTACGCTGGACGTGACGGTCAACGCGCTGACGGCGCTCGCCACGGCTGGCCTGGCTGCCCTCTCCTTCGGTCGCTACCGAGAAAGTGGTCGGCTCTCGACGCTCTTCCAGGGAGCGGCCATGTGCCTGCTCGCGGTGATCGTCAGCGTGCAGGTCCTGGTGGTCCTTCTCAAGTACGACGCACGGCTCGGCCTGACGCTGGGCATCCCCGAGCAATTTCCCCTCTACCTCTTCACCACGGGATGGCTCATGGCGGCCGTGCTGTTCCTGTTCGGCGGGCTCGCGGCCGTGCGCACCGTGCACTCCCGACCGGCCGCCGCTCGGCGGCTGATCGGGCTACCGCCCATCGCCCTCGGCGTGATGGGGCTCATCCTCTACCCCATCCGCGGCCAACTGCCGCCGCTCATCGGCGACAGCGGCGTGAGCGCCCTGGTCGAGGACCCCGAGCTGGCCGTACCCTTGCCCGGCGTCACACCCCTGCTCCTGACCCTGCTCGCGCTGACGGGCGTCTTGCTCGTGCTTGCTGCCGTGTGCTACCGCATCAGCGCCGTCCGCGAGGGCCACATCACCGACGGGGTGCTGGCCGTGGGCCTGCTCATCGCGGCCTTCGCGGAGATCCACTTCGCGGTCTTTCCAGGGATCTACTCGGGACTCGTGACCAGCAGTGACATCCTGCGGCTGGCCTTCGTCATGGCGCTGCTCGTGGGCATCGACGCCGAGGCGCGCTCCGATCTACGCGCCCTGCGGCGAGCGTACGCCGCACTGGACCGCCTGCGCGTGACCGAAGCCGAACGTGCCGCCCTGGAGGAACGCGGCCGGCTGGCGCGCGAGATCCACGATGGACTGGCCCAGCACCTCTGGTTCGCCAAGCTCAAGCACGATCGACTCACGCCCTTGGTGCCGGAGGAGGCACGACCGCTCTCGTCAGAGGTCGGTCAGGCCCTGGATGCCGCCATCGTGGAGGCGCGACAAGCGCTGGTCACGATGCGCTCGGGCGCCGGTCCGGCCATGCCCCTGGCCGATCTCATCGCACAGGCCGTGGAGGACTTCGGCCAGCGCTTCGGGTTGCGCGTCGAGTTCGTGGCCGATCCCCTGCCGACGGCCATCCCGGCCCGTCAGCAGGCCGAGCTGTTGCGCGTGGTGCAGGAGGCGCTGACCAACGTGCGCAAGCACGCAGATGCGACCATGGTGCGCGTGAGGGCGGGTCTCGACGGTGATGCCCTGCTCGTCACCGTGACGGACAACGGGCGCGGCTTCCAGTTGGATGCCGCGCGCAACGAAGGCCTGGGTCTGCTGGGCATGGAGGAGCGAGCGCGTCTGATGGGTGGCAACCTTGGCATCAGCTCCGAGCCGAGCGACGGCACCAGCGTCTCGGTCCGGCTACCCCTCGAGGACCGCCTGCCACCGGTCGCCCCGGTCCTGCCGTGAGCTCGCCCGTGCACTCTGATCGGCCGCTCCAGCCGAAGATCGGCCGGCCTCTGCGCGTGATGCTGGTCGATGACCATGCGCTGGTGCGCTCGGCCGTGCGCCAGGCCATCGCCTCAGTGGACGTCGAGCTGGTCGGGGAGGCGGCGACTGCCGAGCAGGCCTTCGAGCTGGCGCTTTCGGTGCGGCCAGATGTGCTGCTGCTGGACATCGACCTGCCGGGCATGAGCGGCATCCGCATGGTCGAGGAGCTGGCGCCGCGACTGCCCGAGACCCGCATCGTGATGCTCACCGTCTCGGACGACGAGCGCGATCTCATCGAGGCCGTGGCCAAGGGCGCCGCGGGCTATCTGACCAAGGATCTGAGTCCGGAGGCCCTGCTACGCGCACTGCGCGGCACGCAACGGGGCGAGCTGGCCATGGCCCGTCGTCATGCGGCGTACGTCATCAAGCACTTCGCTGATGCCGCACGGCGCGGACGCGTCGCGGTGGGTGGTGCCATCGAGGGTCTGAGCCCACGCGAGAACGACGTGTTGCGGATGCTCGCCGAGGGGCTCACCGACCGCGACATCGCGAGCGCCCTGATGATCTCGCCACGGACCGTGGAGAGCCACGTCAGCAGCCTGCTGCACAAGCTCGGCGTGAGGAACCGCGCCGAAGCCGCACAGCGTTACCGCTCGGGCGTCTAGGCCGCGGTCGTCGCCTCCACAGCGGGCAGGTCGACCGCGCTGAGGAAGTCGTTCCAGGCGTCCAGCACACGGGCAGCGGCACTTTCGACCGCGGCCTCGTTGCCCTCGGCGACGCCGGCGATGAGCGCCCGCTCCGTGCCGGAATGTTCGATGTCCAGCTCGCCGTGGACCTGGAAGAACTCCAGGGCCGGACCCTCCGTGATGCCGTAGTGCGTCTTGAGGCCGTCGATCTTGGAGGGCGCTACCTCCGGGACCTGACGCTCGTAGGCGTACATGGCGGTCATGCCCGCCACGACCGGCTCCGACGAGGTGATCTCGGCATAGAGGTCGACCAGACGCTGCGTGGCCTCGTTGCGCGGCGCGTTCTGCACGTCGTCGCGCGAGACGCCCACACCCTCCGCGAAGCGCAGCCACAGCTCGGCGTGGTTCTCCTCGCCGTGCTCCTCGTCCCACAGGTTGTCCAGGATCCCCTGGCGCACATCGCGGCGCTCCTCGCGCGAGTGCATCGCCGAGAGGAAGCGCGGAAACGCCGATTCGAAGGCGAAGTACTGGCGCGTGTACTCCTGGAGAGCCTCGCGGGGCAGGGTCCCTGCCGCCCACTTGGTGTAGAAGGGGTGCTTGAGCAGGTGCCGCTCGTCGATCATCCGGTCGACGCGGTCGAGTAGTTCCATGCTGATCGATCCTCCTGCTGGACGGGGTGAGCCCGAGTGTAACGCGCAACCGAGGGCGCGGAAACGGCCGCTTGCCACGCTCAGCGGCCGATCTCCAGCCAGCGCGCGTTGGCCCGTGGCCATTGTTGGTCGGGGGCACGGTCCACGGCCGCCTCGACCTCCGGGTCGCCCACGCCACCCGGGAAGAAGCGTCGTTCGGCGGTAGCCGCGATGGCGTAGCGACGGGGGTCGCCCAGGCTGCCACGGAACACCTCGAAGCGAAGGGCCGCTCCGTCGACCTCGAAGGTGCCCGGAAAGTTCCCCGGTGACGAGGTGACATCCGCGGCCAGGTCGGTGAGCGCGGCCGCGTAGTCGGCCTCCGGTTCCAGCGCGTTGCTGGCGACAAGGCGGAAGTCCGGTTCGCCGTCGTCGTTCGTGTCGATGTTGACGGTGTAGGTGATCTGCTCCACGTCCGGACTGGCGGCCGGTGGCGGCGCCCCGACCAGCAGCTCGATGAAGACCGTCTCGGCGTCCAGTCGCGCCCCGAGGCCGGTCAGATCGACGGCACCCGTTGCGAAGGTCAGCTGATCCTCCAGGTCAAGGAGGTCGCCGCGAGCGTCGCTGATGCCGTCGGAGCGCGGCAGGCTGCTGGGCGCGTCCGGGGTGGGGATGGTGATGGGTTCTCCGGCCAGGATGTCATCGGCATCCTCGATGTCCGGGTTGGCGGCCAGGACCTGGCTCACGGAGACACCGAAACGGGTCGCGATGGCGCTCAATGAGTCGCCCGGCTGAACGATGTAGACCGTGGCTGAGGCGACGGGCGATGGCCCTGGGCCGACCGACGCGGAGGGCGCCGGCTGGGTCGATGGGACGGGGGACGCGGACGCCGTGGGCGACGGGAAGGGACCGGCAGCGCTCGACCCCGGCGTCCCGCTGGGCACGGCGCTGGGCACGGCGCTGGGCAGCGGCACGACCGTGCAGCCGGATAGCGCCACGACGAGCAACAGGCTCGCAGCGACGGCCGCGTGGCGGCGTTCAGAGACCAAGGTCATGGCGGCAAGTATCCTCATGGTTGACATGCCTGCTCGAAAGCGACTCGTCGCCCTCACCTCAGCAAGTCTCGCGGCAGTGCTCTTGCTGAGTGGCTGTGCCGCCGGCGCAGCGCCACGTGACGCCTCGGCCGAACCAGGCGAGGAGGCGCACTGCGACCTACTCACGGGCGCTCGCCGGACGGTGGACTACCACCTCTCGCTGCTGCTGGCGCTGGATGACCCGGCCGCCATGGAGGAGCTCTCCGGCTCCGATGCTCCCTTCCGCATCGATCCCGGCGCCTTCCGCACGGCCGTGGAAGCGCTGTCGATGCTGAGTGGCACGGAGGGTGAGATGAACCGGCTGCGCAGGATCGGCGAGCTGCTGGAGGACCACGCCGGGGTGGACGATCCCTTCGCGCCGGGCAGTGCTACAGGAGAGCAGCTGGCGGAGCTGGCGAACGGTGCCTTCGGTGAGGTGCGCGTCGGCCTGGATACAGCCCTTCAGACGGTGGGCTGTCGCGTCCGCTGATCAGCGTCGTCGTGACAGGTGAGCTGTCACGATCATCCGGCACCCTGCCGGCATGTGGAATGATGTCCGACCCGAAGGAGCCA
>JBBJNS010000107.1:0-7187 GCA_037720745.1 Candidatus Limnocylindrales bacterium | reverse complement strand
TAGTGGTTCGGCTTCTGCTGATCGATGCCGTTGGGGATCAGGCCGGCCCACAGGTTGGGGGCGATGCGGCGCGCCTTCTTGCGCGGCGGCTGGAAGGTGGCTCGCGGGTCGGGCGTCCCGTTCGCGTGGTGGGCGGACGTGATGGGCGTTTCTGAGCCGGCGATGGACGACGGCTCCGAGCCCGTCTCTCCTGCTACATCCCGATGTGCGTCTCGTGCATCCATGCCCCGAGTATGCACGTTCACGTGGTCAGGTCGACCCGATCGCGGCCGGCGTAGATGTTGAAGCGTTCGCCACGCAGGAAGCCCACCAGGGTCATGCCCAGCCGCTCGGCAGTGGCGACCGCCAGGTCAGTGGGCGCCGAGACGGCCGCCAGGATCGCCAGCCCGGACATGGCCGCCTTCTGCACGATCTCGAAGCTGACCCGGCCCGACACCAGGAGCACGGATCCGTGCAGCGGCAGGTCTCCTGCAAGCGCCATGGCGCCGATGACCTTGTCAAGGGCGTTATGGCGGCCGACATCCTCACGCAGCGCTCGTAGTCGACCATCCGCCGTGAACAAAGCCGCGGCGTGGAGGCCACCGGTCGAGGCGAAGACCTCCTGGGCCTGCCGCATCGCGTCGGGCAGCGCCAGCAGCGTCTCGCGCGCTACGACCGGCCCGTCTGGCAGGGCGTCGCAGCGCAGCACGACATCCTCCACGGAGGTCTTGCCGCAGATGCCGCACGAGGCGGTCGCCACGAAGTTCCGGCTCGCCACGCTGGAGGCGTCGAACGGCTGTCTGAGTTGCACCGTCATCTCGTTCTCTGGCTGGGCCATGACCGCCGGGTCGCCCACCGCGAAGCGCACACCGGCCAGATCGGTCGCCCGGATGAGCCCTTCGGAGATCAGGAAACCCGTGGCGAGTGCTTCCTCGTCCCCCGGCGTGCGCATCGTGACGGCGATGCTGACCGGGTCCTGCCCCGGGCCACAGGCGCGCATCTCCAGCGGCTCCTCGCCGGCAAGCGCCTCGTCGCGCTCCGTGGCCTCCGCGCCGTTGACGGCGAGGACCCTCACCTGCGATAGCGAGCGGGACGAGTTGACGGGCTCCATCGCCCGCAGCATAGGCTCAGCCGCGCGTGCGGTAGGTCAGCTCCCCGAAATCGACCATCACGAAGAACGGGCAGACCGTGCAGTCACTCGAGCTCAGGTTCGTGATCGAGATGTCGTTCGTGCCACGCAGCAGTGAAGCCGGAAACTCGAAGATGACGGCGCCCCAGTTGCCGTCACCGGTCGGGCCGCAGCAGAAGTCGTTGGGCAGCGGGTCAAGGCCTTCGTACAGGACCTGGCCGTTCAGCGTCAACCGCATGGGGTTCTTATCGGGTCGCTCGTCGTCCATGCCCACGAGGCGCAGCCTGGCCGTGCCCACGGCACTGCCACCGCCGTCGGCCGCGAATGAGCCGCTCATCGTGTCGAACGAGGTGCCCTGCCCGTATACCCAGGACGCGGTCCGGCCCTTGTAGCGGCCGCCGCCGCGCTCATATCCACCTTCGAGGACCTGGTTCGGGATGGTCACGGTGACGGTGCGATCGGCCGGTGGATCGGTCGGCGGCGGGGGCGGCGGGGGCGGCGGGGGCGTGGGCCGGGGCGTTGGCTCGCGAGTAGGTCGCGGCGTCGGCTCCGGTGTGGGCTGGGGCGTCGGCTCCCGCGTAGGTCGAGGCGTCGGCTCCCGAGTAGGTCGCGGCGTCGGCTCCGGTGTGGGCTGGGGCGGCCGCTCGGAAGTGGGCGCCGGGGTCGGTCGGGGAGTGGGCTGGCGAGTCCGGAGCGGACTCGGAGTGACGGTCGGCTCAGGAGTCGGTGGGGCCGGCGGCAGCAAGCTAGGCGTCGGCATCAGGCTGGGCGTCGGCGTCGCGGGGACCGTGATGCTTCGTTCGGGCAACACGGGCGGAACCACAGCGGCGGTCGTCGGCGTGGGCGTCGGCGTGGGAGTGAGCGTCGGCGTGAGGGATGCTTCAGCGATGATGGCTGGGTCAGTGGGTGTCTCGTCACCTCCCCCGAACAGGTCGAAGGCGCCCAGTGCTGATCCAGCCAGCGCCAGTACGACGAGACCCACGGCGGCGCCGATCAAGGCGAATGGGAGCATCCCTCGACGTCGCGCCACAACAGGCGCCGCCAGTCGACCGCGCCGGCCGGGCACCACCCCGGTGCGGTAACCGCTGCCCACTGCCGGCTCGAGGGGAGCTGCCGGGGCGAAGGGAAGGCCTACGGTCTCATCCCGAGCCGAGTGCGGGACAGGCCCGGCGGGCCGCGGCGCAGCAGCGGCAGAACCCAGCACGGTGGCCACGGTCGCCGTGTCGCCAGCGGACCATGCTCCGGCACCATTCCGCGCCTGGAGGCGCTCACCGATCCGCTCCAGCTCATCGCCCACCTCCCGCGCCGACGCCGGCCGGTAGCGCGGGTCCTTCTCCAGGCAGCGCATCACGAGCGACTCCAGTTCCGGATCGACGCTGGGCGCCAGTTCGGACAGAGGGGCCGGCCGCTCCCAGGCCTGTCGGTAGCCGACGCTCGCTGGGTCGTCGCCGCTGAAGGGTGGCCGTCCGGCGATCATCTCGTAGAGCACCGTGCCCAGCGCATACAGATCGGAGCGCGGCTCCACGGCCCCGCCCGTGGCCTGTTCCGGTGAGAGGTACGCCGCCGTGCCGAAGGCCAGGCCGGTCTGCGTGATCTCCGATCGGCCCCCGAGCGCCTTGACGATGCCGAAATCGGTGAGGTGGGCTCGACCCTCCAGGTCGATGAGCACGTTCCCTGGCTTGACGTCGCGATGCACCAGGTCCCGGGCGTGCGCGGCCGCCAGTGCTGCGGCCACGTGCCCACCGATCCAAGTCGCTTCCGGCTCGCTCAGCGATCCGCGCTCACGCAGGAATTCGCGCAGCGAGCGGCCCTCGATGAGCTGCATCACGATGAAGAGGGAGCCATCGTCCGTGGTGCCGAAGTCGTAGACCGGGACGACGTGCGCCGCTGCGAGACCAGCCGCCGAACGCGCCTCGACGGCGAAGCGTTCCCGCATCTGCGGGTCGTGGCTGAACTGCGGACGCAGCAGCTTGATGGCCACGACGCGCTCCAAGCGGAGGTCACGGGCGCGGAACACCTCGGCCGTGCCGCCCTCCCCGATCTTCTCCACGATCTCGTAGCGATCGGCGAGCAGGCGCGCAGGAGAAGCGGGGCCGACCGAAGCCGGCCTCCCAGCGGAGGCTGGCTCAGCCGTGGCGGAGCCCGGGGCGCGGGGGCGGGGACGATCGGAACGCTGGGTCATGACGTGTGCACATCGTCGCCCGCCGTAGCGGTCCTGAGCCTGTCATGGGCGCGGGGTGGCGTTGAGAGCGTGTTGCAGCGAAGTCGCGTTCAGGACGCACTGGACCGTGCGACACGCGGCGCAGGTCGGTCCGGAGCGTCCGCGTGCGCACCGCCCGCTAGGCTCTGGCCCGTGGAAGTGCCGCTCCGACCCCCGTTCGTCCTCCGTGCGCGAGTGCTGACACCCCTTGCCGCCGGCGGGACGCGTTATGAGAGCGACGGGGTCCTGGCGGTCGACCGTGCCGGGCGTATCAGCGCGGTGGACGCCTACGATCGGTGGCTGGCGGGTCACAAGGTGGACCCTCAAGCGGTCACAGTCCTCGACCTGCGACCGTGGCTGTTGATGCCCGGTCTGGTCGACCTGCACGTCCACCTGCCACAGGTGCCCGCCGCGGGCTTGGGCGCTGGCCTGGACCTGATGACCTGGCTTGATCGCTACATCTTCCCGCTGGAACGGTCCTTCGACGAGGCCGCCGCCGATCGACTCATGCCGCAGATCCTGCGCGCCATGGCCCGGGCCGGCACCACCACCATGCTGGCCTACGGCGCCATATGGCCGGACAGTCTGCACGCGGCGTTCCGGGCCGCCGAGGCGCACGGCATCCGCGCTGTCATCGGCAAGGTGATGATGGATGAGCTGACCTACGACGAGCGACTGTCCCGCGAGCGGATCCTTGATGTCAGCCTGCGACAGTCCGCCGAGCTCTGTGAACGTTGGCACGGCGCCGACGAAGGCCGGCTCCGGTATGCGTTCACGCCGCGCTTCGCGGTCAGTTGCTCGACGGAGATGCTGCACGAGTCAGCGTCACTGGCTCGCCACTACGGCGCGTACTGGCAGACGCACCTGTCGGAGGATCGGGGCGAGATCGCTGAGGTCGCGCGCCGTTTTCCCGAGGCACTCGACTACCTGGACGTCTACGACCGAGCCGGTGCGCTCGGCGAGCGGACCATCCTGGCCCACGCCGTGCACCTTTCCCATCGGGAGCTGGAAAGGATCGTGGAGAGTGGCTCGCGGGTGGCACACTGCCCGGCCTCCAACCTCTTCCTGGCCAGTGGCGTCATGCCGCTAGCGCGATATCTGGAGGCGGGTGCCGTGGTCGGCCTGGGCTCCGATGTGGCTGGCGGGCCGGATCTGTCGATGGTCACCCAGATGCGCGTGGGTGCCTACGTCCAGAACGCCCTGCGCACGGTGGGCGACGACCGCCGAGCGATCCTTGATCCCCTCAGCTGGCTGCGACTGGGCACTCTGGAGGGCGCCCGGGCGCTGGGCATGCATGAGACCATCGGGTCGCTGGAAGAGGGCAAGGAGGCGGACCTCATCGCCGTGGACCCTGCCCGGACGGCGCCGCTGCCGGGTATCGATTCGGACGATCCGGCGGAGATCGCCTCCCGCCTTATCTTCCGCGGACATCCCGAGATGGTGCAGGCCGCCTGGGTTCGGGGGCGCCTCCTGGGTCGATAGCGTCCTCTACGAAGGCTCGACGCTCGGGATGCCGACGCCGCCGACCGGTTCTATCCGCGTGCTGCTATCGAAACCAGCGATGTGGGGACGCGCTTCGGAGATGGCCGCCTGGACCGACGGCAGGGAGAGCGACGCCGCGTGACTGGTCTCGTCATCCCACACTTCCGTGATCCAGATGGCGTCCGGATCAGTCAGGTCCTTCGCGACGATGTAGCTGAGGCATCCCGGCATCTCCCGGGTGCCTCTCAACAGGATCTCCACCAGCACCTCGCGCTTGCCCGTCTGCGCTCTCATCTGGCCGATCAACCCGAACATATCGATCTCCCTTTCGGTCACCTGCCAAGTGTCACGCCGTCGCCCCGAACTGTAGCCGTGTGGCGAGGGACGGTGGCAGTGACACCGAACGAGCCCCCGGACGAGCGCCGGATGGCCGAAGTGGCGCTACGTCATCCGTCCCGGGTAACGTTGCGGGCATGGAGCACTGCGACCTGCTCATCGAGGGCGGCACCATCATCGACGGGAGCGGTAGCCCCGGTCATGGCGGGTCGGTGGCAGTGACCGGCGACGAGCTGAGCATCCTGCACGACGACGTGAGCGCGATACGGGCGGGGCGGCGCATCGACGCCACGCGGCTCACCGTCACGCCCGGCTTCATCGACCTTCATTCCCACTCCGGACTGATGATCCTGGCCGATCCTCGCCACGAGCCCAAGGTTCGCCAGGGGATCACCACAGAGGTCTTCGGGGTCGACGGCAACTCCTATGCGCCCTTCCGGAGAGCCGAGGATCTGCGCGCCTTCGCCCGCCTCAACGCCGGCCTGGACGGACTCCCCGACATCGACTACGACTGGGACACGGTGGCTTCCTACCTGTCCCGCTTCGACCGCCAGGTCAGCCTCAACCTGGCTTACCTGGTGGGCAACTCCGCGCTGCGCATCGACGCCCTGGGCTGGGACGACGTGCCGGCCGATGCGCAAGGCCTCGACCGAATGAGGGCGCTCCTGCGCGAGGCCATGGAGGACGGGGCCGTGGGCATCTCCTCTGGTCTCGACTACCCGCCCGGCTCCTTCGCCTCCACCGAGGAGCTGGCCGCACTCACGCGCGAAGCGGCCGCGCTGGGCGGCATCTATCACACGCACGTGCGCTACGCGCTTGGTGACCGCTTCCTGGACCCCTTCCGGGAGGCCATCCAGATCGGACGCCAGGGCGATGGGCCTGTCCACATCACGCATTTCTACCACCGCCAGACGTTCCCCGGCAGTCCAGAGCAGATGCTGTCCTTGGTCGATGACGCGCGGGCCGAGGGGCTGGACGTGACCTACGACACGTATCCCTACGAGTGGGCCAGCACGCGCCTTCTGATCATGCTGCCGCCGTGGACGCAGGCCGGCGGCCCGGACGCCACGCTGGAACGCCTGGCCGATCACGGGATCCGTGACCGGCTGCGGGATGAGATCGGCGTGCGCGGGCGCTCCTACGCCGGTGCCGATCCCTGGGCGGACCTGCGGCTGGGCTACTTCGCGCGACCGGAGAACGTCCGCTGGGAGGGCCGAACGCTGTCCGAGTACATGGCCGATACGGCGCTGGATCCGGTGGATGCCATCTGCGAGCTGCTGCTGGGCGAGGATCTGCGCGTCAACCAGGTCACGCCGGGTCCGTGGAGCGACGGGCTGCCGCCCTTCATTCGCCATCCGGCGGGCATGATCGGCACCGACTCGACGTTCATCGGGGACAAGCCGAGTCCGCGAACGTACGGATCGTTCCCCCGGGTATTGGGCCAGTTCGTGCGTGACATGGCGCTCATCTCCCTGCCCGAGGCGGTGCGCAAGATGACCTCGTCCGCGGCGCAGCGCCTGGGCATCCCCGACCGCGGCCTGTTGCGCGACGGCTTCAAGGCAGACATCTGCATCTTCGATGCGGCCACTGTGCGCGCCACGGCGACCTACGATGAGCCGCGCCAGTTTCCCGAGGGCATCCCCTACGTCATCGTCAATGGGGAGCTGGTCGTGGATGGTGGCCAGCACACTGGCGCGCTGCCCGGCCGGACCCTGCGCCGCGGGCAAGCCGACTGAGGAGGAGGAACTACCGGTCTCGCCTAGAAGCGAGGCTTGAAGACCATCAGCAGGAGGATCACGACGGTGAGTATGGTGAGGGCCGCGCCCGCTGCCTGGATGCGCTTGAGGTCTGCGGCGATATGGGCGGGTGGACCGCCCGGCGCACCGGCAGCGGGATCACGGGGCGGTAGCGGCGTGCTGGTCGCCTCGATGAGGCGGTTGCTCGCCGGACCGGTCACGAGGACGGCGATCAGCAAGGCGATGACATAGAGAACGATGGAGAGCAGCAGCCAGGGCTCTCGAAGCACATCCCGACCGGAGGTCCAGATGAGCCCCAGGCCGG
>JBBJNS010000106.1:0-7260 GCA_037720745.1 Candidatus Limnocylindrales bacterium | reverse complement strand
ATAGATGTGGGCGGCCATGGCCATATCGAAACCGGCCGCCCGAAGGCTGCCGATCTTCAGCCGGGTCAGAGGATCCTGATCACCGGTGTCGGGCGGCGTCGGCACGTTCGCCGTGCAGATCGGCAAGGCCCTCTTACCTGACTTCGAGCAACGAAGCGAGGCTGGGGCACCTACTCGCCGCTGGCTCGACTGGGAACCTCCTGGAGGAGCCAGCTGTTGCCGTCGGGATCGGCGAAGGTGGCGTAGGAGCCGAAGTCGGCTCGCTTCGGGTCGACACCCGCGGTCTGGCCGTCTGGCCCGAAGTGGAAGATGTCGCTCAGCGGAATCCCGCGCTCGGCCAGCTCACGGTGCGCCGGCTCGATGTCGGCGACCACGAGGTAGGTGCTCCGATACGAACCGGGCTGGGACTGCGGCATCCCGGTGCCGAAGGTGATCGAGCAGTCGGAGCCGGGAGGTGTGAACTGCACGACCCGGATGCCGGGAGCCGGCTCCGTGTCGACGTCGAGATGCCAACCGGCCCGCTCGTAGAACGCCTTCGCGCAGTCCACGTCGCTGACCGGCAGGGTGATCGCCTCGATCCCGTATCTCATCTGACTGGTTGCTCCTTCAGTACTCTCGCGCTGGACGTTAGCCACGCAGGAAGCGGACCTCGGCCGACGGCAGGGTAGTCCACCAGCGGGCGTAGCGACGATAGACCTCCGGTTGTCGGCCGGCCAGGAGGCCACCAGCGAACGCGCCTCGACTTCCAGCCCGCCCCAGGTCGCCTCGTCCAACGAGTGGAACGCCGTTACCTCGATGGCGTCCGCTCGCTCCGGCGCCGGCCGCCAGACTCCACATACGTACCCGTCGACGAGCACGGTCGGCAGGGCGTCGCCGTTGCTCATGATGACGAGCTTGCGGTACGGCTCCGGGATGACCCGGCTGCGGTCCTTGTACGCCAGAAGTCACCCGCGGGTGATGCGAGGTCGCGGAGCGCAGATGCTTCGCGTGACTAGACCAAGAAGCTGGTCTATCATGCCCGACATGAAGACGGTCAGCATCCTAGAAGCCAAGACGCATCTCTCGCGGCTCCTCCAACGCGTCGCCGCAGGCGAAGAGATCGTGATCGCGCGGCGGGATCGACCCATCGCGCGACTGGTACCCATGGCGGGCCGGCCGGCCTTCACACCCGGGCAGTTCGCAGGACGGATCCGCATGAGCGACGACTTCGACGATCCCTTGCCGGACGACATCCTGGATGCCTTCGAAGGACGAGGATGAAGCTCCTGCTCGACACGCACGTTTGGATCTGGCTCCTCGCCGACCCGGATAGATTAAGCCGTTCGGCGCACGCCGCTTTGGTTGCGGCTGACAACCAGCTCTATCTCTCGCCAGCGAGCACGTGGGAATGCAGCGTCAAGTTCACTGCCGGCAGACTGGATCTCGACGGATCGCCCGAAGCCCTGCTGCAGGAAGCCATCGTGGCCTCCGGCGTGCTGCCGCTGCCGATCGAGCACAGCCACGCGCTCCAGACAGCCCGACTCCCAGCCCATCACCGTGACCCTTTCGATCGGATGCTGATCGCGCAGGCACAGGTGGAGCGGATGACCTTGGTCAGCGCAGATGAGCAGCTGACCCGGTACGACGTCGAGATCCTCTGGTCGTAGGGCCGTCATACTTCGACCATGGCCTCGTACACGGTCAACGACAGCGCCGTAGCACGTGCGCGGAAGCTCATCGCTGCCCGCCAGTATGTGCTCGACAGCGACTGGGGTGAGTCCCAGCCCGGCGCGGACGAGGAGAACGCCTACCTCGCGTCTCACTCGTGGGATGAGTACGCCGAGTGGCACCTCGGGCTGACCGAGGGTACGACGGACGAAACCAAGGCCAGATACGGGTTCGTGTACGGCGACTTCCGGCGCGTCCATCGGACGGGCCTCATCGCCTGCCAGTACCGAGCCGCCGAGTGGCGCCACAAGGATGTAGAACTGGCCGCGCACGAACTCCTCCAGCTTCTCGACGAGACGAGCGCTTGAGTCCGCCATGACCGACGTCCGCGTGCTCCCGAGCGATGTCGAGCGATCCGAGGATATCCTGACCGACGAGGCACTGGACTTCGTGGCGGAACTGCAGAGGCGCTTCGGCCCCGTTCGCGACAGCCTCCTCCAGCGACGCGTCGAGCGGCGCGCGGAGATCGCCCGTACGCATCGCCTGGACCTGCTGCCCGAGACCGTCGCCATCCGTGAGGACCCGTCATGGCGCGTCGCCCCGGCCCCGCCCGACCTGATCGATCGCCGCGTGGAGATAACCGGCCCGACCGAACGCAAGATGGCCATCAACGCGCTCAACTCCGGCGCGCGTGTGTGGTTGGCCGACCTAGAGGACGCCAACACGCCGCACTGGGACAACGTCGTCTCCGGTCAGGTCAACCTCGCCGACGCCATTCGCCGCACCATCGACTTCACCTCCCCGGAAGGCAAGGAGTACCGCCTGAAGGAGGACGGGCAGGTCGCGGTCATCGTCATGCGGCCGCGCGGCTGGCACCTGGAAGAGCGGCACATCCTTGTGGAGGGCAAGCCCATGGTGGCCGCGCTGGTCGACTTCGGGCTCTACTTCTTCCACAACGCCCGCGAGCTTCTGGCGCGTGGCAGCGGCCCGTATCTCTACCTGCCCAAGATGGAGAGCCATCTGGAGGCGCGGCTGTGGGCCGACATCTTCCGTTTCTCGGAGGAACGGCTGGGCGTCGAGCGAGGGTCGGTCCGAGCCACGGTGCTCATCGAGACCATCACCGCCGGCTTCGAGATGGAGGAGATCCTCTACGAGCTGCGTGACTACGCGTCGGGCCTCAATGCCGGCCGTTGGGACTACCTCTTCAGCCTCATCAAGGTCTTTCGCGCCGCCGGACCGGACTTCGTGCTCCCCGACCGCAACAGCGTGACCATGACAGCGCCCTTCATGCGGGCCTACACGGAGCTGCTGGTGCGGACCTGCCACAAGCGCGGCGCCTTCGCCATGGGTGGCATGGCCGCCTTCATCCCCAACCGCCGCGATCCTGAGGTGACGGAGCGCGCGCTGGTCAAGGTGCGGATGGACAAGGAGCGCGAGGCGAACGACGGATTCGATGGCTCGTGGGTGGCTCACCCGGACCTGGTGCCGGTCTGCCAGGAGGCCTTCGACCGGGTGCTGGGCGACCGGCCGAACCAGCTCGATCGGCTGCGCGATGAGGTCCCGGCGGACGGCGGTGGCCTGCTGGCGGTGTCCGAGACGCCCGGCGAGGTGACCGAGGAGGGCCTCCGCAGCAACGTCTCCGTGGCCATCCGGTATCTGGCGGCCTGGCTGGGCGGCAACGGCGCGGTGGCCATCAACGACATGATGGAAGACGCCGCCACCGCGGAGATCTCACGCTCGCAGATCTGGCAATGGGCCCACGCGTCAGTGCCGCTCGCGGACGGCTCGGCAGTGACGCCGGAGCTGGTGCGCTCGATCGTGGCTGAGGAGGCAGCGCTGATCGAGTCGGAGCTGGGCGCGGAGGGCTATGCGCAGGGACGCTACGAGGAGGCGCGGGTCCTGTTCGAGCGCGTCGCCCTGGCGGAGCCCTTCATCGAGTTCCTCACGCTGCCGGCCTACGAGCTGATCGCCTGATGCCGGTGCCCCAGCGAGGCGCGTAGGACGCGAGCGTCCCTACGCCGGTGCTCCGGCGGCCTCCCCGGGCGACAGCGCTCGCAGGTACCAGCTGGGGCTACCGGCCTGCTCCACGGTCTCGCCTGCCGGCACGATGAGCTCTGCCTGAAGGGCCTGGAACGCTTCATACGTCGCGTTGAAGCAGCGCGCTTCATCCTGGACCGCTTCATACCAGGCAGGACTGTGGTGGGTGAGCACAGCCTTCCGTAACTCCGTGGCTCGCTTGAGAGCAGCCTTTGCGGCGTTGAACCTGACGAAACTCAGCTCGATCTCGGTGGCATCGTCTGCCATGACGACCTCTGGGCTCGATCGAGCCCCTTCGCTACGCGTCCGCCCCTCGGCGAACCGGCGTGATGACCATCCTCCGCCCCGGGTCGCACACGAGATAGGACACGGAAGTCCCCCGGACATCCCACTTCTGCACTATCTGACGGTCGTTCAGCCGCGCAGCAGGGCGGCGACGATGCCCTCACTGACGAACCGTCCGTAGTCCTTGAGCGGCCACCCTTGGCGGAGGACGAGGCGCTCATAGAGTTCCGGCGAGGTATAAGCCCAGAGCACATCACGTGCCTGCTCCAGCGTGCGTCCCGTTCGGAGGTGTCCGCCATCGGAGAGGTGTCCGGCGTTATGAGTCATGCGCTCGAGCCGCTGATCCTCCAGCTCTTCCCAGAGGACGGCGAGTTCCAAGGTACTGGCGGCCGCCGAGCGGACAAGAAGCAGGATAGGCGCCACACGAGGCATGACCTCAGTGGCGAGGCTGGCCCACTCCTGGACGACCCTCCGCGGATCCGGCTCACCTGCACGCATCTCGTCGGAGCGCTGATAGGCGGGTACCGGTTCGCCTCCGGCAAGTGCTCGGTCGTGTATCGCTCGGACGAGACCGGGCTTGTTGCCGAAAGCCTTGTAGACGGTCTCCACGGAAACGCCGGCAGCGGTCGCTATGTCGGCGATGGTGGTGGCAGCGTACCCGTTGGCTATGAACAGGTGCTGACCGGCTTCAAGCACGGCCAGCCCGTTTCGGCGTGCCTGCTCGCGACGGCCGCGGGAGTCATATCGTCGAACGGGCTTGACAGGGCGTTGCATTCAGGTACAGTGTACTGTATTCGTTACAGGTCATTGTAGGTAACGCGCTTCGGAGGCGGGCGGTGGAAGGACAAAGACATAGCGACGGGGCCAAGGCCATGGTGGAGCGGCTCCGACGGTCGATAACCGAGCGCGATCTGGAAGCCCTGACCTCCTGCTTCGCAGTCGACTACGTCAACGAGACCCCGGTCCACCCCAGCCGCGGGTTCAAGGGACGAGATCAGGTACGTCGAAATTGGGAGCAGATCCTGTCCGGCGTCCCCGACGTCACCGCCCAGGTCCTGCGCTGCACCACCGAGGGCGACACTGCCTGGTCGGAATGGAAGTTGAGCGGCACACGGAGGGACGGGTCCGCCTTCGAGATGCGTGGGGTCGGGATCTTCGGTGTCGTCGACGGCGAGGCGGCGTGGTGCCGTTTCTACCTGGAGCCCGTCGATACAGGAGGCGAGGACATCAACGCGGCCACCCGGCGACGGGTGACAGGGTCGTCCGGTGTTCCCGCGGAAAGGAACACGGCCACATGATCCTCGTCGTCGGCGCAACAGGGCGCCTTGGGGGAACGATCGCCCACCGCTTGCTGGCAGAGGGCCGGCGGGTGCGGATCCTCGTCCGCCCCGCGTCGGACTACCAGGCACTTGTCCAGGCTGGTGCGGAGCCGGTCATCGGAGACTTGAAGGAGCCTGCTTCCGTGAGGTCGGCCTGCGAAGGCATCGAGCGCATCGTCACCACGGCGAACGCCGCTGGACGCGGGGGCGAAGACACGTTCCAGACGGTCGACGATTCGGGCAACCGCCATCTGATCGACGCTGCTGCCGCAGCAGGCGTTGTCAGGTTCGTCTTCACCTCCGTGCTGGGCAGTGATCCGAACAGCCCCGCGCCGCTATTGCGAGCCAAGGGTCTGACCGAGCAGCGCCTGCGGGCGAGCGGGACGCCGTTCACGATCACCCGGGCGGACGCGCACATGGATCTGCTGATCCCGCAGATCGTCGGTGGAGCGCTGGATCGAGGCGAGCCGGTGCGATTGGTGGGAGAGGGCCGTCGCCGGCACTCCTTCATCGCCCAGCGTGACGTAGCCGCGTTCACCACCGCTGCCCTGGACCATGAGGCCGCGGAGAACCAGGTCATCGTGATGGGCGGCCCACAGCCGCTCTCGTGGCGCGACATCGTGGGCACGTTCGAGCGGGAACTAGGCCGCCCCATCCCGATCGAGACCGTCCCGGTCGGCGAACGACTGGCGGGCCTGCCCGACTTCGTCACCGGTCTGCTGACGGCACTCGAGACGTACGACTCGTCGCTGGACATGGGTGAGACGGCGACCCGATACGGAGTCGAACTGACTCCACTCAGTGCATGGGTCCGCGCATCATACGGAGCAGCGCCGGCGGCCTGAGAGGGAACCCATTCCTAACTGGTCGCGCGCTCTGCGAGTACACGCACGATGCCACGAAAGATCAGGCCGTGGACCGGGTACAGTGCGTACCAGTAAGCCAGCCCGAGCAGCCCCTTGGGCTCGAAATAGGCCGTCTGGACCAGGCTGCTTCCGGCAGCGGTCTCGACCACTTCGTACTGGAGCCAGGCACGGCCGGGCATACGCATCTCGTTGCGCAGCCGCAAGAGCTCCGGTCGACGGACCTCCTCCACCCGCCAGAAGTCGAGCGCATCGCCCACGCGCAAGCGGTCGGGATCACGGCGGCCAAGGCGCATGCCCACGCCGCCGGCGGCGCGATCGACCAGACCGCGGATCCGCCACAGGATGTCCGCGTACGGCCACCCGGCGCGGCCGCCGAGACGCTCTACCTCGGCAAAGATCCGCTCCGGCCGGGCCGCGATGGCACGTTGCCGGCGCTCCACGATCAACCCCTCGCGTGAGGTCAGGGAGAGGCTTTCCTTGCCCGGGACTGCGAGAGCGTCGAACCAGGTCGACTCGAGCCCGCTCGGATCGCTCCGGTCGAGCGCCTGCTTGAGCGCCTCCAGGTAGGGCAGCGGATGGAGGCCGAAGGTCGCGGCTGGCCCGGGGTCGCGAACCACGACCTCATTGCGCAGGCCCTCGATGAGCGGCCGCGCGATGCCCGAAGGGATCGGCGAGACCAGGCCGACCCAGTAGGAGCTCAGCCGCGGCGTGAGGACGGGCACCGGGATCATGACCCGGCGCAGGCCGCGCAGGCGGGCGTAGGTCCGCATCATGTCGCCGTAGGACAGGACGTCCGGTCCGCCGATCTCCACGATGCCGGTCACGTCGGGGCGGTCCAGGGCACTGACCAGGTAGTCCAGCACATCCCGGATGCCGATGGGCTGGCAGCGCGTGCCCACCCAGCGTGGCGTGATCATGATGGGCAGACGCTCCACCAGGGTGCGCACCATCTCGAACGATGCGCTGCCCGATCCGATGACTACCGCGGCGCGGAACTCGGTGACCGGCACGCCGTGAGCGGCCAGCTCTGCGCCGGTGTCGTGTCGGCTGGCAAGGTGCTTCGACAGACCGGCCGCATCGTCGCCCAGTCCGCCCAGGAAGATGAT
>JBBJNS010000105.1:0-7276 GCA_037720745.1 Candidatus Limnocylindrales bacterium | reverse complement strand
CAGCCCGTCGAGCGGCCGCCATGTGCCCATCAGGCGCGAGACCCGCAGGAGGCCCATCAGGTTGAGCCCCAGCATGATGAGGATGATGCCACCAGCCTGGCGCAGCGGGTCGAGATGCTGGACGCGCAACGGGCCCACAGCCACGTAGATGGTCGTGCCCAGCAGCGTGAAGATCGTGCCGAAGCCCAGCACGAAAGCGATGGCGTTGGGCATCGCCCGCCAGCCGCGGGACGTGCCCCATGACGGGCGAGCCAAGTGGTTGGCGCCGGAGCCGCTGCCTGGACCCACCACGGCCGCGACCTGCGAGCCGGCCGTCACGAGCGTCCGAGCGCCCATCCCGGCCACGGCCACGATGCCCAGCTGCCCGAGATAAGCTGGCACGACCGGCAGGACGCACGGCGAAAGGAACGAGAGGAGTCCCGCCAGCGCCGCCGCCGCGAGTGTCAGTTCCACCGTTGCGGCCCTAGACCAACCGGCCGAGGGTCCGGTCGAGGAAGGTGCGCACCTGCCGCCCGCTCGTGGCGAGCTCTAGCTCCTGCCCGTCCACCGCCAGGACCGGGATGCGGCCGCCGAAGCGCTCCTCCAGCGAAGGATCCATGTCGATGTCCACTTCACGCACGATGGGCACGCTCTCACCTCGGGTGGCGCGATCCTCCAGTGCCGCCTGGAGAAGCAGGCGCGTCTCGTCGCACAGCTCACAGTCGGTGCGTCGGTAGAGGTGCAAGGTCGGTTGCGTGTCGCTCGTCGTCATGCGCAGGTCGATGCTATAGCAGGACGCCGCGGTACCATCGTGCCGCGCCCCCGTAGCTCAGTGGATAGAGCGAGGCCGTCCTAAGGCCTGCGTCGGGAGTTCGAATCTCTCCGGGGGCGCCACCGGCCGGTTCGGCTGCCGCGTTGGGCGCACGAGGTCCGTCATCTATCACCCCCGGTGATGGTAAGCAGATCTCCGTTGCCTTCTACCGCGGGTATCATCGCTGCGAGGTCGTCCGCGGAGCGGCTCGGGATGCGAACGAGCGTGGTCGCGGTTCGCTGCTGTCCGCATGGACCGCTCCTCGGGGTGCCAAGGTAGGATCCGGGTGAAGAAGCGCGACTTACCATCATCCCGGGTGATGAGTGGTACGGATCTGGTCTCGCGGGCCACTTAGCACCATCCCGGGTGATGAGTGGTGGAACTCACGGCTCGCGGACCGCGAGTGGCGTCCTTGGTCAGAGGGTGGAGACGAAGCGGTACCGGTCGCGGTCTACCTCGAAGCGGCCCACCGGCGTCCGCGGCTCGTGCGATAGCACCACGGTCCAGCCCTCCTGCGTCGCGCGGCGGAACAGCGAGTCCTTGACCTCCACGCTTGTGAGCGGGAAGTCGTCGAAGCTGGGCACCCAGCGGGGATTGGCGCTCCACGGCCGCATGCACAGGTCGCCGAAGAATCCCACCGTGCCACCCGGCCCACTGATGACCACGGCCTGATGGCCGCCGGAGTGGCCACCCGTCTGGATGACGCGGACGCCGGGCAGCAGCTCCTCCTCACCTTCGGCGGAGCCCCCGCGGGCGAACCCTTCGGCAAGCCGCAGCTCGTCCTGGTCGTATGAGGCCTGCAGGCGCGGGTTCGAACCCAGCGCGAACTCCCACTCAAGCTGCTGAGCCACGATGCGCGCACGCGGAAACGACGGCTGTCCGTCAGCCCGCAGGAAACCACCGGCGTGGTCGAAGTGGAGGTGGCTGACCGCCACCAGATCGATGGTGTCGGGGTCGAAGTCCGCCGCCTGCAAGGCGGGCAGGATGGCATCGCCGCGAACGCCGCGCTGCTCGCGTCGCCGGTCGGTGAGCCGCTCGCCGATGCCCGTCTCCACCAGCACCCGGCCGGCCGGCGTTTCCACCAGCAGACAGTTGAGTGCCTGGCTGAGAGTGGCATCCGGGTTGATCTCGTCCGCCACCAGGCGGTCCCACATGAGCCGCGGCACGGGCCCGAAGACGGTGCCCGCGTCGGATGTGAACGTGCCAGCCTGGATGAGCGCGACGCGCACGCCACCGCCCAGATCCGCCTGCCAGTCGACCGAGTCGTTGAGGCCCATATCCTTCGGTCACCCTCGTCAGCTAGCGATGCTTGGGACCGCCCTTGGCAGCGCGTCGTGAGCCCTCGAAGTCGCGGTAGTACTCAGAGGCCGTTGGCTGGGACTGGCCCTGATACTTGGAGCCCAGCTCCTTCGAGCCGTAGGGCCGCTCGACCGGGCTGGACATCTTGAAGAAGCTGATCTGCCCGATCTTCATGCCGCAGTACAGGGCGATGGGCAGGTTCGCCACGTTCGACAGCTCCAGGGTGAGGTTGCCCTTCCAGCCGGGGTCGACGTAGCCGGCGGTCGAGTGGATGAGCAGGCCCAGCCGGCCCAGGCTCGACTTCCCCTCCAGGCGCGCGACCAGGTCGTCAGGCAATTCCACCCATTCCAGGGTCTGGCCTAGCACGAACTCGCCGGGATGCAGGATGAACGGCTCGTCATCCTCGATGGATACGATCTCCGTGAGATCGGGCTGTGCCTGACGCACATCGATGTACGGATAGCGGTTGTTGCGAAAGACGCGGAACTCGCGGTCCAGGTGCAGGTCCACCGACGATGGCTGAAGACAGGAAGGGTCGTATGGGTCTACGCGCACACGGCCGGCCTGCATGGCGGCGCGGATGTCGCGATCCGAGAGGACGGACATCTACGACCGACCGCCGCGTCGGCGCGTAGCGGCGGCAGCAGGCGCCACCACAACCGGCGGCAGGTCCAGAGAAAGCGTGGTCTGACCGGGAGCGGCGCGACCACGCTGGGCATGGACGCGATCGACCTCCCGCTTGAGCTGGTCGATGCCCTCCAGGCGCTGATGCACGCTCATGTAGCGAACGAGGGCGATCTGGTCGAGCTGGCGGAGCCGCTCCATAGCCATCTGCCCGATGCGAGCGGAGGCGACCTCGCCGATGCCCTGGCCGCGCAGCGTGGCCTCGATGCCGTCGGCGACTTCCTCCGAAGTCCCGGCCGGAACGGGCCGACGCCAGAGCGCCTTCTCCAGACCGGCCGCCAGCTTCTGGCGGTCGAACTCTTGACGCTCTCCGGCCCGCTTCACGACGCTGAGCCGAGCCGACTCCACCCGCTCGTAGGTGGTGAAGCGGGCGCTGCACGCATTGCACTC
This sequence comes from Candidatus Limnocylindrales bacterium, assembly GCA_037720745.1. GTDB lineage: Bacteria > Chloroflexota > Limnocylindria > Limnocylindrales > CSP1-4 > Palsa-1032. The sequence continues at coordinate 4,113 of JBBJNS010000105.1, read as the reverse complement.
CCGGCGGCGACGGATGGTAGCCGAGTCGTCCAGATCGCGCGAGTCCACCACGCGGGTGTCACGTTCACTACAGGCGGGGCAGCGCACGACGGGCCGAATGCCTCCGGTTGTCCGTGCCACTACCTCTGGTGGCACACGCGACAGCCTACCACCACATGCGGGCCCGTTGCGTGACGGTTGCGCCGACACCGCAGGGCGCTGATCAGCGACTGATCGGACACTCGAGAGTCGACGGGCAGCGGACAAGCTCTGTCTGTGAGCCATACTGTTGGTGCCCATAACGACTCAACGACTTCTCTAGGCGAGGACCATAAGGCGACCGCCCAGGTGTTGCTCGGCGTGCGTGCCCTTCCTATCCGAGTCTTCGTCGATCCAGACCCCGACCTCCTCCTCACTACCAACACCAACGCCGGAACGGCCCTCCGTCAGGTGGCATTCGACAAGTCGGTGCAGCGTCGACCGGGCAAGTCGTCGTTCAACGATCGTCTTGAGCGCTACCGGAAAGAGAAGGGGCTTACTGAGCACGACGAGTCGCTGTCCGAAAAGGACTTAGTGGTCTTCTTCAAGGGCGAGTCCAGGGAAATCAAGCGGTACGCGCTGGATGCAGTTCGTGCAGCGATTACGCACCACCCGGACAAGGCACTGACGTCGTACGTCGAGTTCGCCGGCAAGTCCACGGAGAAGCCGTTGTCTTACAGCACGATCAAAAATAGCGTTATCGTCCTTCTCTATCTACCCGGACGTGCTGGATACGGCTTTGAATCATGAGGCAGATAATGGATCCAATCCTCGATGACTTGAAGTGGATCAGGTGGTAGGCCTGATGAATCTAACGGCCGAGACGTTGCTCGTGAATCAGTTCGACATGGAGCTGGGAACCGCACGTCTAACTCCGCGGCGACGGGGTGTCGCCACCCGAGGGCCCAGACGGGCCAGCGACGGACTGGCGACCGTAGCCGCGAGCATGAGGAGTTCTGGACTGCATTGGGGCCTCTGGCCCCGCTCTACCCCCCGCCGGTGGGCGCTCTTCCTGGTTCCAAAGCGCCATCAGACGCGGCTGTGGGCGCCACTTGGCCGGCTGCACCGACCTAGCGACGGCCGCCGGCCAGGCGGAGAGCCTCAGGCCGCCCGCGCAACCGCCACATAGCGAAGATCCCCACCAGCGGCCCGAGCGCAAGGATGCCGAACGCCACGCGCCAGCCGGTCGCGTCGGTCGCGTCCAGCGTACCGACCAGCAGGATGGTGATGGCAGTCAGCGTGAAACCCGTGGCCACCTGGAGCGACAGGGCGGATCCGGCCGTGCCCGGCGGCGCCAGCTCGGACAACGCGGCGGAGAACTGAGCCGAGTCGGCCACGATGGTGATGCCCCACACGAGGCAGACCGCCACGACCAGGACCGGGGAGGCGCCGAACGCGAGCCCCGCCACGACCGCGCTCGTGCCGGAGGCAGCCATCGCCGCGATCGTCGTCGACGTTCGGCCCCAGCGGTCCCCCAGGAAGCCAGCCGCTACGCAGCCGATGCCGCCCGCCGCTACCACCAGGAACGCTGAAAGTGCCGCCGCGGCCTGATCCGCGGCTCCTGCTGCCGCGAAACTGGCACCCAGGAAAAGCGGGATCCAGGTCCACATGGCGTACAGCTCCCACATGTGACCGAGATAGCCGAGGTTCGCCAGCCGCACCGCTGGTTCGCGGATCGCGCGCGCCGCAACCTGTGGACTGAATCGCGGCGCCGGGGTATCGAAGGGACCGTCACGGGTCCTGCGGTGGACCATCACGCCGCCAGCCACGGCAAGCAAGCTGGCGGCGCACACCAGAGGGCGCCAGTCGACGCCCGAGAGTGCGCCGATGCCACTCAGGAGGTACGGGAGTGCGCTGCCCACCGTCAGCGCCCCGATGAGGATGCCGATGGCCAGCCCTCGCTCCCGCCGGAACCAGCCCACGGCGATCTTCATGGCCACCGGGTAGACCGCGGCCAAGGCCATGCCGGTGATGAATCGGAATATCAGGCCGGCTCCGAGGTCCTGGGTCAGGAGACCGAACCCAGCGTTGGCGGCCGCTGCCAGGAGCGCACCCGCCAGGAACACGCGCCGCGCTGAGAGGACGTCGGGTGCTCCGGTCATAGCCAGCAGGATGGCGCCAAGCGCGAAGCCCAACTGGACGGCCACCGTGAGCAACGGCACCTGCGCCGATGTGAGACCCCACTCTGCGCGGAGCTCCGGCGCCACGGCAGCGCCGGAGAACCACGGGGCCATCGCCAGCAGGAGTCCCATGGCAAGGATGCCCAGGACCCTCCAACGACCGACAGGGTCGGTGGTCGTGCCCTCAGGGTCAGTGCCTGCGCCCGACGAGTCGGTGGTCGTCGCCCGAGGGTCGGTGGTCGCCGGCGACACCGTCAGGCGGTGCCGGTCGTCCGCGCTCGGACGGCCTCCGTGAGCTTGGGCACGATCTCGAACAGATCGCCGATGACGACCAGGTCGGCGAACTCGGCGATGGGCGCGTCGGGATCCTTGTTGATGGCCACGATGGTGCCCGCGGTCTGCACGCCGACCTTGTGCTGGATGGCGCCGCTGATGCCGCAGGCGATGTACAGGGAGGGCTTGACGATCTTGCCGGTCTGGCCGATCTGCTGCCCGTAGCCGATCCAGCCAGCATCCACGACAGCTCTCGTCGCACCGACCGCGCCGCCCAGCGCCTCGGCCAGCTCCTCGATGAGGCGGAAGCCGTCCGGGGAGGCGACACCCCGACCGCCGCCCACGATGGTCCTTGCCTCTTCGATGGAGACGCCCGCGCCGGCCTCTTCGACCCGTTCCGTGACGCGAACCTCGGGCAGCTCCTGCGCCTGGATCGTGACCGTCTCGATCGAGCCGGGTGTGGCCGCGACCTCCGCCGTGACCGTGGCGGGGCGCACCAGGACGATGCCACGCGTCCCGCTGAACGTGCTGCGCGTCACCAGCCGCCCGCCGAAGGTGCTCATCTCCACGTCGGGCCGCCCATCCGACCAGCTGACCCCCGCCGTGTTGACCAGGATGGGCAGATCGGAGAGCGCCATGAGCGCACCGGCCACGTCCTTGCCGTCGGGCGTGGCGCCCAGCAGCACGATGTCGGGCGCCCGTTCCGCCACGAGCGCCGCCAGATGCGAGGCCACCGTCGCGGCCGCCGGCCGTCCCTCCCCCGCCGCTTCCACGGCCAGGACGTCGGGGCCGAAAGCGGCCAACTCAGCGGCCGCTGCGGCCGCGTCCCCGCCGATGACCACGGATCGTGCCTCGGCGCCTGCGGACTCTGCCAGCTGGCGAGCCAGCGTTGCCAGTTCCAGCGTCAAGCGCGTGGGCTGTCCGCCTCCGACCTCACCGACCGCCCAGATGCCCCCCATCAGATCAGCCTCCGCTGTGCCAGGAAGTCGACCGTCTGCGCAACGACTTCTTCGGGTGCGCCCTTCAGGATCGTCGCGCCACTGCGCTGAGGCGGTGCTTCCTTGCCCAGGACGCGAGTGGTGACCGTGGCCTCACCGACGGTCGCCGGGTCGATGCCCAGGTCGGCAAGCGACCAGGTGGTCACTTCCTTGCTGCGCGCCTGCATGATCCCGCGCAACGAGGGATAGCGCGGTTCGCCCAGCACCTGCGTGCCCATGACCAGCGCAGGCGTGGACGCTTCCAGAACGTCATAGCCGGTGGGGCTGAGCCGGTGGACCCGGACCGTGCCCTCGCCAGGCTCGATCTCGGAGGCATACGAAAGGTACGGCAGGCCCAAGCGTGCCGCCAGCGCGGGGGCCACCACGCCACCCTGACCGTCCGAGGTGTCGGCGCCACAGAAGAGCAGGTCGAACTCCAGCTTCTTCACGGCAGCCGTTAGGACGTCGATGGTCTGGCGCAGGCAGGCCTCGGCGAGGGCGTCATCCTGGACGTGGTAGGCACGTGTGGCACCCATGGCCAGTGCCTTGCGTAGCGCATCGGTGGCGCCCGCCGGTCCCATGGTCAGCAGCGAGACGTCGCCGCCCGCTTCGGTCAACTTGAGCGCCTTCTCCAGGACGTACTCGTCGTTGCCGTTGGCCTCGAGCTGCGTGCGCTGGGTCCGGTAGCCGTCATCAAGGCGTTCGTTCCCCACGATGGGCACAGC
>JBBJNS010000104.1:0-7321 GCA_037720745.1 Candidatus Limnocylindrales bacterium | reverse complement strand
CGGGAGTCCTCTACACCGTCCTGGGGCCGCCCGCCTTCTACCTCAACGCCCTGCTATATGTGGCCTCGTTCGTGGTCTACCGCTACGGCGTGACCGAGACGCCCGGTCCCGGGCAGCCGTCCGGCCTCGTGGCGCGGGAGCAGGCCTGGCGACGATACGCCGTGTTGCTGCGCGCCTCGCATGTCTGGCTGCTGGCACCGACCTGGATCGCGCTCAACGCTGCCTTGGGGCTGTACACCAGCCAGACGCTCTTCCAGCTGGTCCGTGCGCCAGACCCGCGCTTCCCCGACCAGCTGCTCGTGGGCGGCTTCGGGCCGCTCGAGGTGACAGCTGGCTTCGTGGCGGCGGGTGTCGTGTTCTTCGCCGGGTTGGTTTACTGGGGCGATCGCTTCAAACGCTTTCGTCGCACCACCATCATCGTCTACGGACTGGTGGGCGGCGCTGTCTTGGCGGGTGCGGCTCTGGTGCTGAACCACAGCGCCGGTTTCCCGGCCGTGGCTTACCTACCCATCCTGTTGGTCGGCGCCGCGGGCTTGTTCGTGCTGGCGGGCGCCACGCCGGCCGCTCTGGGACTCCTGGCCGACATGTCAGAGCACTCCCCGGACGACCGCGGCGCGCTGATGGGGCTGTACAGCGTCTTCTTCAGCCTGGGCCAGATCGGTGGCCTGCTGCTGGGCGGCGTGGTCGCCGATGCCACCGGGCTGGACGGCATCTTCGTGGCCACGCTGGTCATCCTGGCCGTGGCGCTGGCTCCGTTGGCCCACCTGCGTCGTTTCGAGGTTCGCGCGAACGGCCTCTCCTGACTTGCGTCCATGCTTCATGCTGTGGCGGATGTCCAGGGCAGTCGGGATCACCGAGGTGTGGCAGACGCGGTCACGGCCCCCGCTCTGGCAAGGAGGAGGATCAGGATGAGAGCACTGAGAACACGCTGGCTGGCCTTGTCGGCCGCCGGTTCGCTGCTAGCGGCCGCCTGTGCCGGTGGTGGTGGCACGCCCATCCCCAGCGCTCCGGGAGGGGGCGGAGGGGCAGCAAGCCCGGGTGCCAGCGCACCCGGGGGCGGATCACCCGCAGCATCGGAACCAGGGGGCGGTGGGGCCGAGGGTGGCACGGTCAGTGTCATCGGCACCTGGGGCGGCGATGAAGAGGCCGCCTTCCGCGAGATGGTGGCACCCTTCGAGGTGGAGACCGGCATCACGGTGGAGTACACCGGCACGCGCGACCTCAACGCCGTGCTGACGACCGGCGTCGCGTCGGGCATCCTGCCCGACCTGGCCGGCCTGCCGGGCCCTGGCCAGATGGCCGAGTTCGCGGAGCGAGGCGCCCTTGTCGATCTGGGCACCGTCCTCGATGTCGACCAGTACACCGAGCAGACGGCGCCCGCCTTCGTGGAGCTTGGCACCGTCGACGGCCAGCTCTCGGGCGTCTTCATCAAGAGCGCCGTCAAGGGCTTCATCTGGTACGACGTCGAGCAGTTCACAGGTGAGGCCCCCGCAACGTGGGAGGACCTCCAGGCTTTGCCCAACGAGCCGGCTGAGGCGAAGTGGTGCGTTGCGCTCGAATCCGAGGCCGCGTCCGGATGGCCGGGCACGGACTGGATCGAGGACTTCGTGTTGCGTCAGTCCGGCCCCGACGTCTATGACGCCTGGGTAGCCGGTGAGCAGGCATGGACGTCGCCCGAGATCCGTCAGGCCTTCGAGGCCTTCGGCGAGGTCGTCGAGGGCTCCTTCGGAGGGGCAGACACGATCCTCAACACACCCTTCGGCGAAGGCGGCAATCCGCTCTTCACCGACCCGCCGGGTTGCCTCTTCCACCACCAGGCCAGCTTCATCACCAGCTTCTTCCAGGAGCAGGGTGGAGCCGCGCCCGAGGACTACGACTTCTTCCCCTTCCCCGACGTCAACCCCGAGTTCTCGGGCGCGCTCACCGGTGCCGGCGACCTGTTCGGGATGTTCAACGACACCCCGCAGTCGCGGGCCCTCATCAACTATCTGGTGACGCCGGAGGCCCAGCAGATCTGGGTCAATATCGGCGGGGCCCTGTCCGGCAACCGCGAGGTGACGGAGTATCCGGACGAGATCAGCCAGAAGTCCGCGGAAGCCCTGATCAACGCGGAGATCTTCCGCTTCGACGCTTCGGACCTCATGCCCGAAGCGATGAATAACGCTTTCTGGGGAGCCATCCTCGACTACGTGCAGAACCCGGGCGATCTGGATCAGATCCTGAGCGACCTGGACGCCACGCAGGCGGACGCCTACGGGGAGTAGCCTCTTCACGCGCGACGGAGGACGCTGAGGCGCCCTCCGTCGCGGTCTTCATCGGTCTCGCGGCGCCGACGGACGATCGGCGACCGGTCGGTCTGGTAGGGAGGGAGCATGGACGATCTGTTCATGGCCGCCCTGGTGGTGGTCGGCATCCCGGCCGCCCTGGTCGGTTACATCCTGGGCGTGGAGTTCGTGCTCCGGGTCTTTCCTCAGCGCCATCGTTCCAAGATCCGGCCCTGGCTCTGGATCCTGCCGGCGGGGCTGTTCGTACTCGTCTTCCTGATCTACCCCGCCATCGGCACGCTCATCGACTCGTTCAAGGACCGCCGGTCCGAGGACTTCGTGGGTTTGGCCAATTACGAGTACGTCTTCAGCAGCCGTGAGGTGATCGGTGCCATCACCAACAACGTCCTGTGGCTCGTCCTCTTCACGGCGCTCACGGTCGGCTTCGGGCTCCTCATCGCCATCCTGCTGGACCGCGTGCGCTACGAGTCGGCAGCCAAGTCCGTGGTCTTCCTGCCCATGGCCATCAGCTTCGTGGCGGCGGGCGTCATCTGGAGCGTGGTCTACGCGTTCGACGCGCCGGGCACCACCCAGACCGGGCCGCTCAACGCGATCGCCACGGGATTGGGCAGCGATCCGATCGCCTGGCTGCGCAACGGCACCACCGGCACGTACGCTCTCATCATCATCGGCGTCTGGATGTGGACCGGCTTCTGCATGGTCATCCTCTCGGCCGGCCTCAAGGGCATCAGCGTGGACCTGCTGGAGGCAGCCCGGGTCGACGGTGCCACCGAGTGGCACGTCTTCCGCCACATCGTCCTGCCGCTGCTGTTGCCCACCATGGCGGTCGTCTCCACGACGATGGTCATCGTGGCCCTCAAGACCTTCGACATCGTGTACGTCACGACCAATGGCCGGTTCAACACCGAAGTGCTGGCCAATCGCATGTACAACGAGTTGTTCAACTTCAGCCAGTTCGGGAGGGCGGCGGCCATCGCCATCGTGCTGATGCTGGCCATCTCGCCCATCCTCATCGCCAACGTGCGCCGCTTCCGGGACCAGGAGGCCCTCCGATGACGGGCGGTGGCAGCCCCGGGACTCCGGTCTGGCCAGTCACGGAAGGCGGGCGGCCCATCGCCCAGGTCCGGTCCGGCCCTCAGCGGATCAAGACCCCCCGGCCAAGGGTCATGATCCACGTCGTCATCTTCGTGATGATGGCCGTTTGGCTGCTGCCCACGGCCGGGCTGCTCATCAACTCGTTCCGCACCGCCGCCGACTCCTCCGCCACAGGCTGGTGGACGGCCCTGTTCCCGCCATACCAGTTCACGCTGGACAACTACGCCGCCGTGCTCAACCAGAGCGGCCTGGGTGACGCCTTCATCAACAGCCTCTTCATCTCCATCCCGGCCACCATCATCCCCGTGGTCATCGCCGCCTTTGCGGCCTATGCCTTCGCCTGGATGGACTTCCCCTACAAGAACGCGCTGTTCGTAGTGGTCATCGGGCTCCTCGTCATCCCGCTTCAGCTGACGCTCATCCCGGTCCTGCGCATCTTCGCCACCCTCGGCATCGCCGGTGAGTTCCTGGCCGTGTGGCTGGCGCACACCGCATACGGACTGCCCTTCGCTCTCTATCTCCTGCGAAATTTCATGGGCGGCTTGCCCAAGGAGGTCTTCGAGTCGGCCTCCATCGATGGCGCCAGCCCGGCCACCGCGTTCTTCCGTCTGGCGCTTCCGATGAGCGTGCCGGCCATCGCCTCGTTGGCCATCTTCCAGTTCCTTTGGACCTGGAACGACCTGCTGGTCTCGCTCATCTACATCGGCTTCAACATCGAGAACCAGCCACTGACCCTGAAGGTGGCCAACCTGGTCAACTCCCAGGGTGGGGGCATCCATCTGCTCACTGCGGCCGCCTTCATCACCATGATCCTGCCGCTGATCGTGTTCTTCGGACTCCAGCGCTTCTTCGTGCGGGGCATCACGGGTGGCGCTGTCAAAGGCTGAGATGACACAGACCATCGAACCCGCCGCAGCCACGAAGGGGGAGGCGCAGCCGGCTGACGGCGCCCTTCCTACCTTCGGCAACTTCATCGGCGGTGAGTGGGGGGCTAGCGTCACCGGGCGGACCTTCGACTCGGTCGATCCAGCTGACACGCGCCAGACCATCGGCCGTTTCCAGCGTTCGGACGCGGCCGACGTGGCCGAGGCGGTGCGCGCGGCAGAGGTGGCACTTCCCGCTTGGCGGGCGATGCCGGCACCAAAGCGCGGCGAGATCCTGTTCGCCTTCGGAGCGCTGATGACGCGACACAAAGAGCGACTCTCGCAGGCTATGACCCGCGAGATGGGCAAGGTCCTGGCGGAGGCACGTGGTGATGTCCAGGAAGGCATCGACATCGCCTATCTCATGGCCGGCGAGGGCCGGCGCATGTTCGGGGACACGGTGCCCTCCGAGCTGCCCGACAAGTGGGCCATGAGCATCCGCCAGCCCATCGGCGTGGCGGGCATCATCACGCCCTGGAACTTCCCCATGGCCATCCCCTGCTGGAAGATGATGCCGGCCCTGGTGACGGGCAACACGGTCGTGCTCAAGCCGGCCACCGACACGCCGCATTGCGCGGTCCTGCTGGTGGAGCTGATGGCCGAGGCGGGCTTCCCGGCCGGAACCGTCAACTTGGTGACAGGCAGCGGGGAAGAGGTGGGCATGCCGCTGGTGGAGAACCCGGACGTGCCGGTCATCTCCTTCACCGGCTCCAACGACACCGGCCGGCGCATCGCGGAGGCAGCAGCCCATCGCCTGAAGCGTGTCTCACTGGAGCTGGGCGGCAAGAACGGCATCGTCGTCATGGAAGACGCGGACCTGGACCTGGCCGTGGACGGCATCCTGTGGTCTGCCTTCGGCACGACCGGCCAGCGCTGCACGGCCTGTTCGCGCGTGATCGTCCACGAGAAGGTAGCCGGCCGCCTGGTGGAGACGCTGGCCGAGCGCGCGACCGCCCTGCGCCTGGGCGCCGGGTCGGATCCGGCCACGGAGGTGGGACCGCTCATCAACGGCGCGGCGCTGGAGCGCGTGAGCGGCTATGCCGACCTGGCCAGGGACGAGGCGCGAGTCGTGGTCGGTGGCACGGCCGCGACGGACCGCGCGGGCCTCGAGCATGGTCACTTCTTCGCACCCACCGTGGTCGATGGCGTGCGGCCCATGGACCGGCTGGGCCAGGAGGAGATCTTCGGGCCGCTGCTCTCCGTCATCCGCGTGGGCGGCTACGACGAGGCCGTGACGGCACTCAATCAGACGCGCTACGGGCTCTCGTCCAGCATCTACACGCGCGATACCAACACGGCGTTCCGAGCCATGCGTGACTTCGAGACCGGCATCGTCTATGTCAACGCAGGCACCATCGGCGCCGAGACGCACTTGCCCTTCGGCGGCTGGAAGGGCACCGGCAATGGCCACCGGGAGGCCGGTCACGTGGCGCTCGACACCTACACCGAATGGAAATCCATCTACATCGACTACTCGGGGCGGCTCCAGCGCGCCCAGATCGACAACCAGGCGGGAGGATGACCGCGGAAGGGACGCAGGCCATCTCCACGGAGGAGGCCATCGCCCGAGTGGTCGAATCCGCGGAGCGCATGGGCGTCGCCCTTGATGAGGGTGAGGCGGCCGAGTGGATCGCCGCCATGGCCGCTGAGGTCACCGGTGGAGATGTCGTCCTGGACGTTGGCACGGGGGTCTACGGCCACCGCGTGACGATGCTCGACTTCAAGCCCGAGGACCTGGCCCACTTCCGCAAGGTCGCAGCTGTGGTGGGCTTGGAGGACCGGCCCGGTGTGGCCACCGCGCTGGCCCTCTCCGGCTCCGCGGCACAGAGCAAGATCCACGAGTACCCCGCCGATGCCGATTTCTTCGAGCGGGTCCACATCAAGGCACCGTCGCGCGAGGAAGCGTGCGCCATCCTTGCCGAGGTGATCCGCGAGAAGGCACTGAGCACGTTCCGCGGGAAGACACATCGCCTGTGCGAGGTGACCTTCGGGACCTGGCAGGAGGCCGGGACCGTGGGCAGCAAGCCGGTCAAGAAGGGCAGCCCCATGCGCTGGGAGCCCGCCGCGGTGCAGGCCGGTCGCATGGAGCTCCGGCTATCGGATGGCGGGACGCGAGAGATGACCTGGCAGGAAGCGTCCACGGACCCCGGCTGGTGCAAGCTCGACTGGGTCATCGCTGACGAGGTCCGCGGACGGCTGGCCAACGCGTCCAACGTCCTCGATCCCACGTGGGAGGACCCCGAGGGCAAGATCATCCCGCTTGATGGTTACCTCGATCCCTACTTCCAGGAGGTTTACCTGGAGGCCGAGTCCATCCCGCTCTTCTCACGCCTGGTCAAGGAGCTGACCGGCGACGCGGTGGATGGCTACGTCGACCAGTTGGAGGATGAGGTCTGGAAGTACACCGTCAAGGATCCCAACTACGGCAAGGCAGCGCGGCGGATGTACAACATCTTCCGGCTGACCGGCCGCTACCACGAGGCCGCCTACCTGCGCGAGCTCTTCGACGACCAGGTCACCGTGATGTACCAGGTCGCGGCCCTGGTGCGGACCTTGGACGAGGCAACCGAAGAGGGCTCGCAGTTCGATCCCGAGATGGTCGTTGGCCAGACCGACCAGCTCATCATGTCGGCCATCAAGGCGCTTGAGGGCGAGGCCGAGTCGACCATCGTGGGTCACCTCTTGCGGCTGCGCGACAGCCTGGCCGACCGGGGCGACCAGGAGACGCGCGAGGTCGATATGGAGGGGATCCGGGCGGCCGCCATGCTGGCCGTCAACGACTACTTCCGTGAGCGGATGACCTCGATGCCCGGCATCAAGAGCTACCTGGACCAGATCGCCACCCGCCAGTCCTGACCGACGGTGACGCCGTCCGTCTCGAGGCTCAGGCGGAGGTAGGCGTCCGCTCCCTCACGGCCGATGCTTCGCCACGGACAGCGCCGAGCAGAAGCGCACCCTCTGACGAGACACTGAAGAAGGTGTAACCGGCGGCTGCATAGCGGTCGACGTCCTGAGGCT
>JBBJNS010000013.1:0-24924 GCA_037720745.1 Candidatus Limnocylindrales bacterium | reverse complement strand
GCCGGACTCGACCTCGCCAACCCGGTCGACCGTGAGCACTACGAGTACGCGGTGCGCTGCAAGGAGCCCGGTTGGGAGGAGCTGCGGCCGGTGCTGATGCTCACACCCCGACCCATCCGGCCGCTGCTGGAAGCCTGGGCCCGCGACGGGGTGGTCGAAGGCACCACGGGAGGCAACGATGCGTGATCACGATGAGCGGAACCAGCAAAGCCGAGAACGGATGACCGCGTTGACTGAGCGCATGGACGCGGAAACGTTGCGGCGACCACTGGGTGAGCACTGGACGATCGCTGCCAGCCTGGTGCATATGTCCTATTGGGACGGCTTCGTCGCCCAGCGATGGACGCACGCGAACGCGAACGGCCTCCACACGCCAGCGTCGTTCGAATCGCTCCTGGAAGACCTGGTGAACGACACGCTCACACCGCTCTTGCTTCGAGTCCCTGCCGGCGAGACCATCGCCCCGGCGCTGGAGGCAGCGCTCGCCGTGAATGAGATCATCGCCGCCCTGTCAGACGAGCGAGTCGCGGCCGTGCAGCGAGAAGGCAGGGTCCGGGTGCTCGACCGTTCCATCCATCGGAACGAGCATCTCGACGAGATCGAGGCGGCCCTAGGCTGATCCAGACGCGCGGCTGCGTCCGCAGCTGCGACCATGGGTCGATGCTCGCCAGCCGCATACCGACACCTCACCCCGTCCTGGGCTTCTACGGTCCGGACTCGATGATGTGGCGCATCAACCGCGAGGCGGTGCTCCTGGGCTCTGGGCCGACCGCGCTGCTGCTCCAGATCGCACATCCGCACGTCGCCGAGGGCGTGGCGCAACACAGTGACTTCGCGGCAGCCCCCTTCCGCCGCCTGGAAGCCACGGTCCACACCACCATGGGCCTGGTCTTCGGCGACGGGCCGCGCGCGGAACGTGCCGTCCGCAGGCTGAACGGCGTCCATGCCGCCGTGCGCGGAGAAGCAACCGACCTGCTCGCGCGTCGGGTGGTGGGACCTGCCTATCGCGCCTTGGACCCTGACCTGTTGCTGTGGGTCCAGGCGACGCTCATCATGACCAGCGTGCGCGCCTACGAGCGCTGGGTCGCCCCCCTCACGCCGGACGAGCGCGAACGCTTCTGGGCGGAAGCTCGCTCCGTGGGCGTGCGCATCGGCATCCCGCTCGCCCTAAGCCCCGTGGACTGGCCGGCCTTCGAGGGCTACTGGGCGCGGATGCTGGCGCCCGACGGACCCATCCAGGTCACGCCCACGGCCCGTGGCCTGGCGCCCATGATCGTCCGACCGCCCATCCCGCTGGTACCCGGACCACTGCTCGACCTGGCCGCCCTGCCCGGCTTGGCACTCCTGCCCGAGCGGATCCGCGCCGGCTTCGGGCTGCCCTGGGGAGCGGGGCGCGCGGCCGTGGCCGGGGTGGCCGCCGCCGGGCTCCGCACCTGGGTAGGGCTCATGCCACCGAGCTGGCGAGCCATGCCCCAGGCCCGCGCCGCCGAGCGCCGCGCACGACGAGAGCGTCAGGCACCGCAGCCTGCGGGCAGTCCACGTCCGTAGGACGCACCGCTCGGCCGGTAGAATCCCGCGACGCATCCCGAGGAGCCCAGCCGTGCCTGAACAGGACCTCTCGCGCCGCGCCGTCGTCACCGGCGTCGGCGCCATCACGCCCATCGGCAATGATCACCCGACCTTCTGGCGCAACCTCGTGGATGGGGTCAGTGGCGCCGGGCCGATCACCTCGTTCGACGCTACGGGCTTCGATGTGCGCATCGCGGCCGAGGTCAAGCACTTCGATCCGGCTACCGCCATGGAGCGCAAGATGGCGCGCCGCATGAGCCGCTTCATCCACTTCGCCATGGCTGCCGGCAAGGAAGCGGTGGCCGACAGCGGTCTCGACTTCAGCGAGTGGACGCCGGAGCAGCGCGACCGCGTGTCGGTGGCCGTCAACACCAGTGGTGGTGGCCAGGAACAGGTGACCGAAGGGGCACGTATATTGCAGAGCCGGGGTCCCGGCCAGGTGAGCCCCTTCGCCATCCCGGCGCTGTCCGGCTCGATGGCCGCTTGCCAGCTGTCCATGGAGTTCGGACTGCTGGGACCGGTCATCACCCAGGTGGCCGCCTGTGCGAGCTCGGTCATCTGTTTTCAAGACGGCCTGCGCATGATCCAGCGGGGAGAGGCCGACGTCGTGCTGGCCGGCGGGACCGAGGCGCCACTGCTGGCCGTGGCCTTCGCAGCACTGGGCAACATGGGCGCGCTCTCCCGCCGCAACGACGATCCGCAGCGCGCCTCGCGGCCGTTCGATCGCGACCGTGACGGGTTCCTCTACGGGGAGGGCGCCGGCGTGGTCGTCCTGGAGAGCGCGGAGCACGCCCTGAAGCGCGGCGCCACCATCCAGGCTGAGGTCCTGGGTGCGGCGATGACCGCTGACGCGTTCCATATCTCCGCCCCGGACCCAACGGCACGCGGCGCCTGCATGGCCATGACCAAGGCGATGCGCGACGCGAACGTGGCGCCCGATGAGATCGACTACATCGTGGCGCACGGCACGTCCACGCCACTCAACGACGTCACGGAGACACGCGCCATCAAGGCGGCCATGGGCACGCACGCCCGCAAAGTCGCGATCAGCTCACCCAAGTCGATGGTGGGACACCTGCTGGGTGCGGCCGGCGTCATCAGTGCCCTGACGGCCATCGGCGCCATCCGCGAGGGCGTCATCCCGCCGACCATCAACCTGGAGAACCCCGACCTGCCCGAGTGCGATCTCGACTACGTGCCCAAGGTGGCACGTGAGGCTCGCGTGGACACCGCGATGATCAACGGCTTCGGCTTCGGCGGCCAGAACGCCGTGGCCATCTTCCGCCGCTTCGAAGCGTAGGTCTGACACCCTCGATGCGCGCTGGTGCTGCCGGTCCGTTGCGTGGTGCCTGCGGAGCCTCGCCTCGACGCGTGCAGACCCCGCGAACCGTCTTTTCATGCTCCTACTGCTAGCCGGGGTAGCGCAAGCAGACAAGGGACTGCGACGATGCCCCGATCCGACTCACCCGGGCAGATGGACCTCCGTCCACCCCAGGCCAATGCAGCTCGAACCCCGCGGCCAGCCCGCTACTCGGGGCGCTTGCGCGGGATGGGCCGCCCCTCGAAGCGGTCGATCATATCCAGCAGGTCCGGCGGCACGCGCATGACGTGTTCGGCCTTGAGGTCGTACATGACCTGCACGGAATCACCATCTGCCACCAACCTCGCGGGAGCTACCGACGAGCCCTCCGAGCTCAACCGGTACTCCAGCCCGAACGATGATCGGCTGACCCACGCGACGCGGCACTCGCAGACGAGCGGCTCACCGAAGAAGGCCGGCACGCGCCAGGCGATTCGCGCCTCAGCGATGACGAATGTGTGCCGGGCGGCCATCTCACCTTGTCCGAACGGCGTGCCGGCCATGGCCTGGTAGTAGCCCGCCCGCGCCGCTTCGAAGTAGGAGAGGTAGACCGCGTTGTTGACATGCCCCAGTGCGTCGGTGTCGGCGAAGCGGACCTCGATGGGGTGCCGGTACGGGAATGGACCCTCCGGCGGGCGGCTGCGCTTGCTCACCCTCCGATGATGCGCTCCAGGCCCGTTTCTCGCGTACCGTACCGGCCATGACCATCGATGCATCACCCGCCGGACCCGAGGACGGCGCCCTACCCATCGATGAACGCCACGCTCCCAGCTCCATCGAACGGGGCCGGCCCTCCTACTCGTGGCGCTTCGGCCAAGATCGGCGCCTGGAGATGGTGCGCGAGTTCGTGCCACTCGAGGGCGCGCGCGTGCTGGACATCGGCTGCGGCATCGGCACCTACGTACGCCGCTTCCGCCAGTTCAGCGACGAGGTGCACGGCATCGAGGTCGAGCCTGGGCGCGCCGAGGAGGCGAGCCGCGAGCTGCCCAACATCGTCTGCGCCAAGGGCGAGGCGCTGCCCTACCCGGACGATCACTTCGACCTCGTCTTCGCCAACGAGGTGATCGAGCACGTCGATGACGACCGCAAGACGACCCAGGAAGCGGTGCGCGTCACCAAGCCCGGCGGCCACATCGTGTACTTCGCCCCGAACCGCCTCTATCCCTTCGAGACGCATGGCGCCTACTTCCGGGGCCGCTATCGCTTCGGCAACATCCCGCTCATCAACTGGCTGCCGGACCCGCTCCGTGACCGGCTGGCGCCACACGTGCGTGCCTACACGCAGCGAGGGATCCGCCGGCTATTTCGGGAACTGCCCGTGAAGCTGGTGCATCACCGGGTCATCTATCCCGGTTTCGACAACCTGTCGGCCAGGCACCGACTCCTCGGCGGAGCGCTGCGGCGGAGCCTCTACACGGCCGAGCACACGGCGCTGCACACCTTCGGCCTCTCCCATTTCCTGGTCGTGCGCAAGACCGAGGATGGTGCCGAGGCGGGATCCTAGGACGCGGCCCCTGCTGCCGCTCGGACCGGCCGGCCGCCGCGACCGCCGGCACCGGGCCGCGGGTCGAAGCGCCGCAGACGGAGCGAGTTGAGCACCACGCTGACCGACGAGAGGGCCATCGCGCCGGCCGCGAAGACCGGATCGAGCAGGATCCCGAAGAAGGGATACAGGACGCCCATGGCCACCGGGATGAGCACCACGTTGTAGGCGAAGGCCCAGAACAGGTTCTGGCGGATGATGCTCAGCGTCCTGCGCGACAGGTCGATAGCGGAAACGACCAGGCGAGGATCGCCACCCACCAGCGTGATGTCGGAAGCCTCGATGGCCACGTCCGTGCCCGTGCCGATGGCCACGCCCAGGTCGGCCTTGGCCAGCGCCGGCGCGTCATTGATCCCATCGCCGACCATGGCCACGCGGCGCCCGCCCGCCTGGAGCTCCGCGATGCGCTCGGCCTTGCCTGCCGGCAGCACCTCAGCCATGACGTGTTCGATGCCCACCTGGCGCGCCACGGCATGGGCCACGGCTGACGCGTCGCCGGTGACCAGCCAGACCTCGAAGCCACGCGCGTGGAGGGCCGCCACCGCCTCTGCGGCCTGCGGGCGGATGGGGTCGCTGACGGTGATGAGTCCCAGCACCCGCCCATCGCGCGCCACGAAGATGGGCGTCTCGGCGTTCTCGGCCCGCTGCACGGCGACCTCGCCCAGCGTGTCCACCGCCACTCCCTGACTCTCGAGCAGCCCGCGGTTCCCGACCAACACGCGCTCACCGTCGATGGACCCCACGACTCCCCGCCCGACCACCGCGTCGAACCCTTCGACTGCCGCCGACGCGAGTCTGCGGCGCTCAGCTTCGGCCACCACGGCGGTGCCCAGCGGGTGTTCCGAGCCACGCTCCAGCGAGGCGGCGGCGGAGACCAGCTCATCGTCCGTCACGCCGGGCGCGGCGACGACGAAGGCCACCGCTGGACGTCCCATCGTGAGGGTCCCGGTCTTGTCGAAGACCACGGTCCGGATCTTGTGCGCGATCTCCAGCGCCTCGCCACCGCGGATGAGGATGCCCGCCTCGGCGCCCTTGCCGGTGCCGGCCATGATGGCCGTGGGCGTGGCCAGACCCATGGCGCAGGGGCAGGCGATGATGAGCACAGTGATAGCGCTCACCAGAGCGAAGGTCAGGCGCGGCTCCGGCCCGAAGAGCATCCAGATCCCGAAGGTCAGGGCCGCCACGACCAGCACGATCTGCACGAAGTAGCCGCTGACCACGTCAGCCAGGCGCTGGATGGGTGCCTTGGAGCCCTGCGCTTCCTGCACCATGCGCACGATGTGTGCCAGCACCGTCTCGGCACCCACGCGCGTGGCGCGGAAGATGAAGCTTCCCGAGGTGTTGATGGTGGCCCCGATGACCTCGTCGCCGGGACCCTTCCCGACGGGCATCGATTCCCCGGTGAGCATCGACTCGTCCACGCTGGAGCGACCATCGTGGACCAACCCGTCCACGGGGATCCGCTCGCCGGGACGGACCCGCAGCAGGTCGCCGGCCTGCACCTGGTCGACCGGGACGTCCTTCTCCGTGCCGTCCGCGCCGACCAGTCGAGCCATTCGCGCCTGGAGGCTGAGCAACGCCCGCACAGCACCCGCGGTCCGCGTCCGTGCGCGCGCCTCCATCCAGCGGCCAGCCAGGATGAAGCCGATGATCAAGGCCGAGGTGTCGAAGTAGGTCACGGGCTCCACACCGGCGGCCATCACCAGGTGCGGCCACATCGTGAGCACGACGCTGTAGACCCAGGCCGCCGAGGTGCCCAGGGCGACGAGCGTGTCCATCGTCGCGCTGCGGTGCTTGAGCGCGCGCCAGGCGGCCCGGTAGAAGCGACCGCCAGCCCAGAACTGGATGAACGTTGCCGGCCACAGGACGAGTTTGTTCAGTTCCTCCATGGCGATGGGCCGTTCGGGCCAGAACATCAGCGCGAAGATGCCGGCCGCCACGACGATCGACACGAGCGCCCTCAGGCCGAGGTCCCGCAGCTCCTGCGCCTTGGCCCGATCCTGCTGCTCGACCTCCACGGCGGCAGCGTCCCCCGACTCGGAGGCAGCCTGCGCGACCGGCTCGGGGCGTACGTCATAGCCAGCCGCCTCGACGGCCTTGACCAGGTCGCTGCGGCCGGCGAGGCCCGGGTCGAACGAGACGGTCGCTCGCTCCGTGGCCAGGTTGACGCTGGCCTCCACCACGCCGTCGGTCTTGCGCAGGAAGCGCTCGATGCGGTTCACGCATGAGGCGCAGGTCATGCCCTCGATGGGCAGCGTCAGAAGGATCGGGTCGGCTGGTTCTTTCATACTCCCAGGGAGTATATCAGACGCACCATGATGGGAACGAGGGTAAGAGCGCCCGCCGGCCTACTGGCGGGTGAGGGGCCGGATGGCGAAGACGCCCATGACCATGGGCACGCGCGGGTCGTGGCACAGCTCAAGCCCGACGTCGCCCTGGCGCACCAGGTCCGCGATGAACCGCGATTCGCGGCCCGGCAAGCCGAGGTAGACGAGGCCCCCGGGGGTCTGGACGGCGGTGACGTCGTCGGCGCCGCCGTTCAGCTCGAAGCGGCGGCGCAGCTCATGCATCGGCACGTAGGGCCGCGATTTGATGAATCGGCGCAGCTGGGCGGACGTGCAGGAGGAACCGCCATCGTGACCGGCGCCGCCGTTCATGCCCAGCGCGCCTGTGCCTGGCATGGCGGGCTCTGCGCTGGCAGGCCCGCCGACCAGCGGCGTGGCCGGCACGTCGACCGGCTGCATCCCCTCGGGGGGGGTCGGCTTAGCGCGGGAGAAGCTGATGCGTTCGCCGGGCATCACCGCGAAGGCGGGAGCCTTCTGCTCGACTTTCCGTCCATCGGGAACGGTCGGTCCAAGATCGGCCTGCGGAAGCGGGTGGTCGGCCGTTGCCGGCGAGCCCTCAGGCTGCCTGCCGGATGCCGCTGGCGAGGCATCGGTCACGTCAGCTGGTCGCCGTGACTCTTGGCGCCCCGTCGAGCGGGTCGGACGCGGCTGGCCTGCCGCAGCGCCGTGACGGCGAGCGAAGCGACGGCTCATGTTTCGGCCTGAGCGGATACCCCAGCTGAGACGTGCCGTCCGGGGACTCGGCGCTCCCGCGCACTGAGCCCGGTCTTGCGTGCCTCGGCGGTGGGCGACCGCCGTGTGTGATGTTCGGTCATAGCTCTAAGGGCGTCCGGGTCAGGACGGCGAAACCGGATGATACACCCGGCCGCTGTCTGGCCGGCCCGCGGGACATCCCTGCGAGCCGGCCATGAACGTTCCGCTGTGCTATCGCTACTGGAGGTAGCGCTAAGCAGCTCCGCCCGCGCGCGAATCAGACGCCGCTCACGACCGCCAGCGAGCGTGGCGCTCCATTGAGGATGTCGGGACCTTCAGCTCGGCAGACCACGATGTCCTCGATGCGGGCGCCATAGCGGCCCTCGAGATAGATGCCAGGCTCGGTGCTGAAGCAGTTGCCTGCCACCAGCGGCTCGCTGTTGCCGCCCACCAGGTAGGGCTCCTCGTGCCCCTCCAGGCCGATGCCGTGCCCCGTCCGGTGGATGAACGCGTCGCCAAAGCCGGCCTCGGCGATGATGCTGCGCGCCGCCGTGTCGACGTCCTCGCCGCTCGCCCCGACCACGGCCGCGGCACTGGCTGCCGCCTGTGCCCGTTCAAGGGTGGAGAAGAGGGTCCGGTACTCCACGTCCGGACCGCGCGCCTCGTCGCCACCGGTCGGCCACAACGTGCGCGTGATGTCGGAGCCGTAGCCTTCGATACGCCCGCCGATGTCCAGCACGATGGGCTCGCCGGCGCTGATCACCCGATCAGCGGCCCCATGGTGCGGCGAAGCGCTGTTGGGGCCGCTGGCCACGATCCAGAAGGCGGCCTCGTCATGACCTTCGGCGACCAGGCGCTCGCGCACCTCACGAGCGACATCCGCCTCCGTCCGCCCCACCAGCCGGCCGGCGCAGATGGCGGCCACCGTACGATCCGCGGCCTGCGCGGCACGACGCAGGAGCCCGATCTCCTCCTCATCCTTGACCGCCCGCAGATCCGACAGCACGGCCGAAGCAAGCCCGAACGTGGCCGCCGGCAGTCGGGTCTGGATGGGCAGCAAGAAGGCGGCTGCCAGCCGGTCCGAGACCAGCACCTGAGCGGCGCCATCGGCGGCAGCGTCAAGGCCGTCCTGTCGAGCCACCAGGTCGACCGGATCGTCCGTCTCCTCCCAGGAAGCCAGGTCGACCACGCCGTGCTCCACGCCGGATGCGCTGCGAGCGGCGGCAGCCTCCAGCCGTGGCACGACCAGCGTGGCACGCCCCGTGGCCGGCAGCACCAACATCGTGAGACGCTCCAGAGGCATGGCCTCGTAGCCGATCAACCAGCGCAGGTCCGCACCGGGACCGATGAGCAGCGCGCCGACCTGCCGCTCCGCGACGACCGCCTGGGCACGCTCCAACCGCGTGGCGTAGCGCTCAGGTGCGATCGATCGACTCATGCGCGACGCTCCAGTGGCCCTTCGGCAGCCAGCCAGCGTTCGATGACCTGCGGGCCGTCGGTGAAGAGCTTGGCGTACGAGAAGACGCGCAGGGCCCCCGCCTCAAGCGCCCGTTTGCGGGTCGGCTGGTCGTCATGCTGGGCCACGGCGATGACCCGCTGCCGCGCGGCTACGGCACGAGCCACGGCGGCAGTGCCGTCATAGCGGCGCCCGCCCAGGTCCACGACGACGCCAAGCAGCCGCGGCTGGCCGCCTCCCGCCGCCGTCGATTCGGGCCCCACCTCGGCCTCAGCCTCCGAAGCGGCGAGCAGCACGGTCTCGAGCTGTTCCTGCGTGGAAAGCCGTGCGGCCTGCGCGCCCGTCCGTTCCACGGCAGCGACCAGCCGCGAGGCCCACATCAGATCATCGGCCAGGACCGCGATGGTGCCTCCCGCGGTGCTCGTCGCCTCAGCCAAGGAGATGGTCGATGTGGCGCAGCAGATCGCGCGCCGTGGCCACGCCGACCGGCCGCCCATCCACCACCAGCGGCACGTGTCGGAAGCCGCCCACGGCCATCTTGTGGAGCGCTACAGCGACACTGTCCTCGGGGCGTAGCATCACCGGATCGCCCGTCATCACGTCCGCCACGCGGACCCCGTCGAGTGGGCGGCCGGCCACCTTGAGCAGTGCGTCCCGCTCCGTGAAGAGCCCCACCAGCCGGCCGTCGCGGACGGCCAGGACGCAACCGTTCTGCCCCTCCTGCATCAGCCGCAGCGCCTCGCCCACGGGCGCGTCACTCTCGATCATCAGGGGCTGCGCCGCGCCCACCGCGTCGAGATGCTCCTTGAGGAGCCGCGCCTCGAAACCGGTGCCGGGCGTAGGGATGTCGACGGTCCGCAGGTCGGCTCCGCAGTTGTCGCAGTTGTCGACGCCCTGGAGGTTCTCGTGACCGCAGATGGGGCAGATCAAGAGGCCACCCAGGTCTCGCCGGAATGCAGCAGATCGTGGAGGTCGCCCTCACCGGAGCGCGTCACCGCGTCCTGCACCTGAGCCAGCATCAGCTGATCGTGCGTGGGTCGCTCGATCCGCCGGAATACACCAACGGGCACAGGGAAGTCCGGGTAAGCCATCCGGGAGAGCATGTAGGCCAGGAACGGTTCCTCGGCCTTCTCATCGTGCACCACCAGATCCGCCTCGGTCACTCCGTCGCCCAGCTGCACGACCTCGGGGTGCAGGCCGTTGAGCCGGATGCCTCGATCGCGATCCTTGCCGAAGATCATCGGCTCGCCGTGGCGCAGCACCAGCATGCGATCCTCGCGCACGTCACGCTCGGTGAAGTCGCGAAAGGCACCGTCATTGAAGATGTTGCAGTTCTGAAGGACCTCCACGAAGGCCGAGCCCTTGTGCCGGCCGGCGCGTTCCAGCGTCTCCTGGAGGTGGTCGGTGTGCGTGTCCACCGAACGGGCCACGAAGGTGGCTTCGGCGGCCAGGGCGATGGAGAGCGGGATGATGGGCGTGTCGATGGTGCCCGCCGGGGTCGACTTGGTCTTCTTGCCGATCTCCGAGGTGGGCGAGGCCTGTCCCTTGGTCAGGCCGTAGATACGATTGTTGAACATGACCAGCCGGATGTCCACGTTGCGGCGCATGGAGTGCAGCACGTGGTTGCCGCCGATGGAGAGCGCGTCCCCGTCGCCCGTGATGACCCACACCATCAGGTCCGGGCGCGCCGCCTTGAGTCCCGTGGCCAGCGTCGGAGCGCGGCCGTGGATGGTGTGGAAGCCGTAAGTGTTCATGTAGTAGGGCAGGCGGCCAGAGCAGCCGATGCCGCTGATGAAGACGATGTTCTCTCGGGGATAGCCGAAGTCGGGCATCACCTTCTGCGTCTGGGCCAGGATCGAGTAGTCGCCGCAGCCGGGACACCAGCGCACCTCCTGGTCGGACACGAAGTCCTTCCGGGAGAGCTTGATGATGGCCGCGTTCTCTGGGCTGAGCGGCGCGTCGCCGTTGGTCTGGGTCGCGGTGTCGGTCATGGTGGCTACCTCGCCTCCAGCAGCTGGAGGGCAGTCTCTTCGATCTCGGCGATGCGGAAGGGCTTGCCGCGGACCTTGTCCAGGCCGATGGCGGGAATCAGGTAGCGAGCGCGGATGACCATCAGCAGCTGTCCCAGGTTCACTTCCGGGATGAGCACGGTTCGAAAGGAGCGGAGCACCTCTTCCGTGTTCTGCGGGAACGGGTTGAGGTGACGCAGGTGGGCGTGCGAGACACTCTGCCCGGCCGCCTGCAGCCGCTCCACGGCGCTGCGGATGGCTCCGTAGGTGGAGCCCCAACCGAGTACCAGCAGGTCGCCGCGAGCGGGGCCGTGGACCTGGAGATCCGGGATGTCCTTGGCGATGCCGGCCACCTTCTCGGCACGCAGCAGCTGCATCTTGTGATGGTTCTCCGGGTCATAGGAGACGTTGCCCGAGACGTCGGCCTTCTCCAGGCCGCCGATGCGGTGCTCCAGGCCAGGCGTGCCGGGGACTGCCCAGGGCCGGGCCAGCGTCTCGGGGTCACGCCGGTAGGGCTGGAACGAGGCGCGGTCCGTGTGGTTCTCCACGCCGATGCCGGGCAGGTCCGCCACCTCGGGGATGCGCCACGGCTCCGAACCGGTGGCCAGGAACGCGTCCGAGAGGTAGACCACGGGCGTCATGTATCTGAGCGCGATGCGCCAGGCCTCGATCGCGTAGTCGAAGCACTCGGCGGGCGTGGCCGGCGCCACGACCGGCATGGGCGAGTCGCCGTTGCGCCCGAAGAGGACCTGGAGCAGGTCGGACTGCTCGGTCTTGGTGGGCATCCCCGTGCTGGGGCCGGCGCGCTGGACATCGATCACCACGAGGGGCAGCTCGACCATCACGGCCAGACCCATGGCCTCCGTCTTGAGCGCGATGCCCGGGCCCGAGCTGGCGGTCATGCCCATCGCTCCGCCATAGGAGGCACCGATGGCCGCGCCCACGGCGGCGATCTCATCCTCGGCCTGGAAGGTTCGCACGCCGAAGTTCTTGTAGCCCGAGAGCTGGTGCAGGATGTCGCTGGCCGGCGTGATGGGGTAGCTGCCGTAGAAGAGCGGCCGGCCGGCCAGCTTCGAGGCTGCCACGAGGCCCAACGCCGTGGCCTCGTTGCCCGTGATGTTGCGGTACTTGCCGGGCGGCAGATGGGCCGGTGCCACGCGGTAGTGGGTGTGGAAGATCTCGGTCGTCTCGCCGAAGGCGTAGCCCGCGTTGAGTGCCCGCCGATTGGCCTCCGCGAGCACCGGCTTGGCCCCGAACTTCTCCTCGATCCAGCGCAGCGTGGGATCCATGCTGCGCTCGTAGAGCCAGAACATGATGCCCAGGCAGAAGAAGTTCTTGGTCAGATCGACCTGCTTGTTGGTCATCTCCAGCCCCTCCAGCGCCCGCGCGTTGAGGGTGCTGACAGGGATCTCGAAGAGCGCGTAGGACTTGAGCGAGCCGTCGGTGAGCGGGTCGGCCGCGTAGCCCGCTTTGGTCAGGTTCTGCTTGGTGAAAGCGTCCTTGTTGACGATCAGCGCGCCGCCCGCGGGCAGATCGCCGATGTTCGTCTTGAGCGCCGCCGGGTTCATGGCCACCAGCACGTCGGGCTGGTCGCCCGGCGTGTGGATCTCGTTGGAACTGAAGCTCAGCTGGAAGCCGGAGACCCCGGGCAGGGAGCCGGCCGGCGCGCGGATCTCGGCGGGGTAGTCGGGCAGCGTGCTGATGTCGTTGCCGAAGACGGCCGAAGTACGCGTGAACTGGGTGCCCGTGAGCTGCATGCCGTCACCGGAGTCACCGGCGAAGCGGATGGTGACCCGCTCGAGCTCCTGGATCTGCTGGTCCTGCTGGGGGACGGTCTCGGTCGTCACGCGCCCTCTTGCTCCTCCATCACCTGGTGCGGCCTGGGTGGCAGGTTGAGGATCTCCTGCGGGAATGCCTCGGCCACGTACTCCACGATGTCCTGCTGGCGCAAGAGGCCGGCGGGGGCACCCGTCTCGTCGACCAGGGGCACGGTCCGGCAGCGCCCTGACTCCATCAGCTCCAGTGCCTCGCCCACGGTCGAATCCGCGGTCAGCGTCTGCGGGTCGCGGGTCATGACGTGGTCGACCGGCTCGTCCAGGATCCCCTCGCGACCCAGGATCTTCAGCAGCACGTCGCGCTCCGTGAGCACGCCCAGCAGCCGCTGGCCATCAGCGATGAGGATGGGTTCGCCGTCGTTGGACTGCATCGTGGCGATGGCCGATCGCAGGGGCGTGCCGCTGGGAACGGTGACCGGGTCGCGGTGACCCAGCGTCTTGATGCGCTCGGTGCGCAACTGGGCGCGGCTGATGCGCTCGGTGGTATCGCCGGGAGCCTTGAGCACGATGGGTGATCGCCTCCGAAGGGACGTACAGGAGATGTCGTGTCGAGCGTCCCTGCGACGTGACGCGACGCCAAGGCTGATTCTACCCGTCTCGGGCGGCAGCGACCGGCGTCCATCGAGCCCTCGTGCCGAAGGCCGATAGCATCGGCTCGATGGCGACTCCCTCCCCTGCCTTGGTCCGTTCGCGCCGAGATCACGCCATCGGCGTGGTGCTCGTGCTCATCTCGGCTATCGGCTTCGGGTCGGGAGCCCTGCTGGCCACGCCCGTTTACGCCTCAGGGCTCGACTGGATGACGCTCCTCGCCTGGCGCTTCCTCATCGCGGCGGCCGTGTCATGGCTGTGGCTGCTGGCGTTCCCTGCTCACCGCGCGGCGCTGCGGCGGATGTCGAGGCGGCGCGTGGCCGTGCTGCTCACGCTGGGCGTCCTGTACGTGGGTAACAGCGGCACCTACTTCGCAGCGCTGGAGACGGTGCCCGCCTCACTCACGGCGCTCATCGTCTACATGTACCCGGCGCTGGTGGCCGTGCTGTCCATACGATTCGGACGGCGTCTGGAGGGCAAGCGTGCCTGGATCGCGCTGGTGCTGACGACCATCGGCGTGGCCCTCGCGGTGGGTGGCATCGCGCCGGGCGCTGCGCCACCCGCACTGAGCCTGGCACTTGCGCTGGCCTCGCCGGTCATCTACGCCGTCTGGATCGTGCTGGCGGCGCGTCTGGGCGGCGAGCGCTCGGCGCGCGAGGGCGAGACGGAACCGGAGACCTCGGAGCCGGCGCCCGCCGCGGCACTCATGACCACGGCTACCTTCATGGTGTGGTGGCTGGCCGCCATGGCTACCGGCCGGCCCACGCATCCGGCTGACATCCCGGCCGATGCCTGGCTGCCGCTCCTGCTGCTGGGCGTCTTCAGCACGGCCGTGGCGCTACAGACGTTCTACGCGGGCTCCAGACGGATCGGCGCGGCCAACGCATCACTGGTCAGCACGGTGGAGCCGGTCTACATCATCGCCATGGCCACGCTCCTCCTCAGTGAGACCCTGACGCCTGTCCAGATGCTGGGCGGCGCACTGGTCATCGGCGGCGTGCTGTTGGCACAGACCTGGGGCTCGGCGACGGTGCGCGCTCCATCGGCCGACCCCCACGTCGCGCCCTCCATCCGTCCCTAGGAGTCGCTTGGAGGCTACTCTGCGCTCCATGCGACTCGTCAGCTACCTCACGGACGGGGCCGAGCGCCTAGGCGTCGACCTGACCGGGCGAGCCGTCGCGGCGGTCGACCTGTTGCCTGACGGTCCGGCGACGATGGGCGAGCTCCTCGCCGACCCGGGCGTCCTGGATCGAGTTCGTGACGCCTTGGCGACCTCCCGGATCGCTCCGTCGGCCGGCCTCCCCCTGGAGTCGTTGAGTCTGCTCTCGCCCGTGCCCCGCCCCGGGAAGGTGGTGGCGGTCGGGCTGAACTACCGCGAGCATGCTGCGGAGGGTGGCCGCGAGACGCCGCCCGAACCGGTCCTCTTCGCCAAGTTCACCACCTCCATCGTGGGCCACGGTGCCGACATCACCTGGGATCCTGGACTGACGGCGGCCGTCGACTTCGAGGCAGAGCTGGCCGTCGTCATCGGCCGGACGGCGCGCCTCGTGACGGAGGCCGAAGCGCTGGACTTCGTGCTGGGCTACACCTGCCTGAACGACGTCTCCGCGCGCGACCTTCAGTACGCTGACAAGCAATTCGTGCGCGCCAAGTCGCTGGACACCTTCCCGCCCATCGGGCCTGCGTTGGTCACCGCCGATGAGATCCCCGATCCCCAGGCACTGGGCATCCGCTGCCTGGTCAACGGCGAGGTGATGCAGGAGTCATCGACCGCCCAGATGGTCCATGGCGTGGCGGCGCTGATCGCCTTTTGCTCGCGCGCCTTCACCCTCGAGCCGGGTGACATCATCGCCACGGGCACGCCCTCTGGAGTGGGCTGGTTCCGCGATCCCAAGCGGATGCTCCGCGACCGCGACGAGGTGACCGTAGAGATCGAGCGTGTGGGCCGGCTGGTCAACCGCTGTCGGGAGGAGTAGCCCTGACCGCAGCTCCCGCCCCGGCCGGCGGCCTTCCGGCCATACGCAGCAGGGCGTAACCGACCACCCCGGCCACGACGGAGGCCGCCAGGATGCCGATCTTCGCTTCCGCCAGCACGTCCGTGCCAGCGAACGCCAGCTCCCCCACGAAGAGCGACACGGTGAAGCCGATGGCCGCCAGCCAGCTCGCCGCATAGACATGCCGCCAGGAGACGCCCCGAGGCAGCCGGGCGATCCCCAGCCGGACGACGAGCCAGGTCACCGCCATGATCCCGACCTGCTTGCCGATGATGAGGCCGGCCGCTATGCCCCAGGTCACCGAACTGGAGAGCGCCGGACCGACCGCACCACCCAACGCTACTCCCGCGTTGGCCAGCGCGAACAGCGGAACGATGGCGAATGCAACGGCAGGGTGGAGTCCGTGCTCCAGGCGCTGCATCGGTGACTGCGCCTTCTCGGCCAGGTCCTCCAACTGCCAGACGGCGGCCATGCGCTGGTGGTCCCGGCGCAGGTCGACGTCCCCGGGCCCGGGTGCACCGGCGTGGGGTCCTTCGATGCGGTCGAGGAGTGCGCGGCTGCCGTCGACGAAGACACGACCATCGACCCGCGTGCGTGCCGGGATGGTCATCGCCAGCACCACGCCAGCGATGGTGGCGTGGATGCCGGATTGGAGGAACGCCAGCCAGAGTGCCACGCCCAGCACGGCATAGACGGCGAGCCGCCGAACGCCGAGCACGTTCGCGGCAGCGAGCGCGACCACCAGACCGGCGGCCGCCACCATCGCCACGATCGAAAGGTCGTCCGTGTAGAAGAACGCTATGACCAGCACGGCGAGGATGTCGTCGACGATGGCCAGCGCCGTCACGAAGACCTTCAGCCCGAGCGGCACCCGCCGGCCGAGGAGCGCGAGCACGCCCAGCGCGAAGGCGATGTCCGTGGCCATCGGGATGCCCCAGCCACGGCTGGCAGGGGCCCCACTGCCGGCATTGATCATCAGGTAGATGGCGGCCGGGACCACCGCCCCGCCCACGGCTGCGGCGATCGGCAATGCCGCTCGGCGAGGGGAAGCCAGCTCACCGATGAGCACCTCGCGCTTGATCTCCAGGCCGACCACCAGGAAGAAGATGGCCATCAACCCGTCGTTGATCCAGAGGACGAAGGCCTTGGAGATCGCGAGCTCCCCGAAGCCGATGGTCACCGGGGTGGAGAAGAGGTCCTCGTAGGAAGCCGCGAATGGAGAGTTGGCCCACAGCAGCGCAAGTGCCGCGGCGGCCATGAGCACGATGCCGCCGGCGGCCTCCAGCTCCGTGAACGACCGGAACGGCGAGAGCAGCCGATCGATGGGCTTGAGCGGAAGGGCTGCGGGCTGGCGAACTGAGTGGGGTGCCGGCATGGTGGGAGCGTAGCCTTAGGCCCGCACCCATGCCCTGTCGCCTGCGAAGATCGAACCGATCGGGCGTTGGCCGACACCCTTACCGTGTGGACGACGTCATGCCTCGACCGCGCATGGCCCTTGCTTCCCTGGTCTCGCTGGCCGCCCAAGGTGATGGCGAAGCATTCATGGATCTGGTCGAGCCGCATGTCGCGGCGTCACTCGGTCATCGGCCCAGACGACGCGCGTCAGCTTCGTCTGTGAAGGCACTCGTCGATACGCCATCGGCCGTCAGCCCGTGAGTGCTGTCTCGAAGATGCCCAGCGCCTCGTGCACCTCTGCGGCGGTCACGTCCAGCGGCGGGATCCAACGGATCACGTTGTGGGCCGTGCCGCAGGTGAGCAACAGCAGACCGAGATCGGCGCAGCGCTGCATGATGGCCGTGGCCAGCTCCGCGTCCGGCTCCCTGGTCACGCGGTCTCGTACGAGCTCCAGGCCGATCATCAGTCCCGGGCCTCGGACGTCCCCTATCCGCTCGTCGCGCGCCATCAATGCCCGCAATCCGGCCGAGAGCTCGTCCCCGCGCGCGGCGCCATTCGCCACCAGATCGTCACGCTGGATGGTCTCCAGCACGGCCACGGCGGCCGCGCAGCAGACGGGATTGCCGCCGAAGGTGGATCCGTGCGCGCCCACGCCCCACCGCTCCTGAAGGGCGCGTGAGGACACGATGGCACCCAGCGGCAGGCCGTTGGCCATGGCCTTGGCCAGCGTGACCACGTCCGGCACGATGCCCGCCGCCTCGAAGCCCCACATCCGCCCGGTCCGACCGTAACCGCACTGGATCTCGTCGGCGATGAGCAGGATGCCGTGCCTGTCGCAGCGCTCGCGGATCGCTCGCAAGAAAGCTGGCGGCGCGGGGTTGTAGCCGCCCTCCCCCTGGACCGGCTCGATGAGGAGCGCCGCCACGC
The DNA here is from genome assembly GCA_037720745.1 of Candidatus Limnocylindrales bacterium. Lineage (GTDB taxonomy): Bacteria > Chloroflexota > Limnocylindria > Limnocylindrales > CSP1-4 > Palsa-1032. The sequence continues at coordinate 7,210 of JBBJNS010000013.1, read as the reverse complement.
TCTCCGCGCCGGCCTCATCCAGCAGCCGGTCGAGAGCTTCGAGGGCGAGCGTCGTGGCCTGGTCCTCGTCTCCCTCGCCCAGGCGGTAGATGTCGGGGAAGGGGCTGATCAGCACCGAGGGCAACAGCGGGCCGTGGTCGCGCTGGTAGTTGGGGTTGGAGGTGGTGGCGCTGAGCGACCCGTACGTCCGCCCATGGAAAGCGCCGGAGAACGCGACGATGCCCGGGCGCCCGGACGCGCGGCGCGCCAGCTTCATGGCACCCTCTATGGCCTCCGTGCCGGAGTTGGCCAGGAAGACGGCATCCAGCGGCTCGGGCAGCATTCGAGCCAAGGCGTCGGCCAGGGCGGTGACCGGCTCGAGGTAGCCCAGGCCGTTGCATGTGTGCAGCAGCCGGTCGGCCTGGGCATGGATGGCCGCCGTCACGTCGGGATGGCGGTGCCCCAGGATCGTGACCGCGATGCCGCAGGCGAAGTCGAGATAGGCCTTGCCGTCTGAGTCGAACAGCCGGTGTCCTTCACCGTGGCTCCAGGTGCGCTCGAAGTAGCGCGCCAGGACGGGGGACAGGTGGGTCGGTGCCAGCGACAGGTGCCTGGCAGCCTCAGGAGTCACGGTCATGGGGACCTCCGATAGTGGCACGTGGCATGGTCGAGTGCGAGGCTTCATCGGTTGGGCGGCCGCGGGGAACGTGTCGATTCGTCACGATGAACGAACAGGACAGGGGCGACCTGCGGCCTTTGCCATGTATCGCACGTAAGTACCGCCCCTGACCAAACACGATCCCAACGATCCGTGCTCATCTAGCACGAGAGACGCCCAGCGTGGCCGGAATCGGTGGCCGCCGACCGTCTCATGGGGTCCGAGCCTGCCGGTAGGCGACGTGTCGTTCGTTCATCGTGACGTTCTGCATGGCTAAGGGCCCCTGACCGCACGGCTCAGTACCGGCGTCCGCGCTGGCGGTCGATGTCGAAGCGCGCCGTGTCGGCGATGGCCATGACCGCCATCGTGCCAGCCTGGACCGGATCGCTGACCACAAGATCCACGGCCTCGGTCACGCTGCCCACCATATTGAGGGCCACCACCGGGATGCCCGTCTCGCGCAGCTCCATGACGGCGGCCGTGATGTCGCCACCCATGATGGCCCCTGCAAGGACCAGGATGTGTGCCCGCGGCAGATCCGCCACGGCACGCACGGCGGCGGCGATCTGTTCCTCGCCGACGAGCGGGATGGTGTCGACGCTGATGCGCTCACCGCGCAGATTGTGCCGGTCGGCCTCGCTGACGGCCCCCAGGTTGACCTGTGCCACTTGAGCGCCACCGCCGATGACGATGACGCGCTTGCCGAAGACCTGGCCTAGCGTCTCGCGCGGTTCGGCCACGACGACGCCGGTCACCTGCCGCACGGCCTCCGCGGCGGCCTCGCCGGCGACATCGCGGAACTCGACATCGATGACGCGCTCGACGCCCGGCTCGCCCTTGGTGGCCGGAAAGGCGGTCACCGAGGTGATGTCGCCGCCGGCCTCGCGCACCGCTCCCAGCACGGCCAGCAGATCCACGTCGGCGGAAGTGCGGACGCTGAGCTTGGCCAGGATGTGCCCCGATCCTGGGAGGAGCAGATCGTGCAGGTCCTGGGCGTCACTCATCGGTAGGCCTTGCGGGGACCGGGTCTGCGTCGCGCATCGGGGCACTATCGCATGCCCAGCACAGACCCTCGCCGTACACTGGCCGGCATGAGCGTTGGCACCGCAGCACGCATCCGGGTGGGCATCATCGGCGCCACGGGATACGTGGGCGGGGAGCTGCTGCGCCTCCTGGAGCGGCACCCCGACGTGCGGATAAGCGGGCTCCAGGCACGTGGCCGGGAGCAGGAGCCGGTGGGCGTCACGCACGCGCACCTGTCGGGCACCAACCGGACGGTGGACGCGGCGCTCCCAGATGACGTGGAGGCCGTCTTCCTGGCACTGCCGCACGGCGCGGCCGCCGCGATGGTCCCCGACCTGGTGGCCCGCGGTGTGACGGTCATCGACCTGGGTCCCGACTTCCGACTGCGCGACCCAGCCGACTATCCGCGCTGGTACGACTTCGAGCACCCGCAGCCGGCACTTCTGGAGCAGGCGGTCTACGGGCTGCCGGAACTGCATCGAGCAGAACTGGCGGGACTTGCCCAGCGAGGGGTCTCCATCATCGGGTCGCCGGGCTGCTACCCCACGGCGACCCTGCTGGCCCTGGCACCGCTGGCGCGCGAGGGGCTCATCGCCGACCTGGTAGTCGACGCCAAGAGCGGCGTCTCGGGCGCCGGCCGGGAAGCCAAGCCAGAGCTGACCTACAGCGAGATCAACGAGAGCGTGCGCGCCTATGGCATCGGTGGCCACCGGCACGTGGCGGAGATCGAGCAGGAGCTCGGCCAGCTGGGTGGCGGCACGGAAGAAGGCGATCCGACACGAAACCCAGGCGCGCAGGGTATCGACTTCCTGCCGCACCTGGTGCCCATGACGCGCGGCATCCTGTCGGCCTGCCACGTCCGACCCACGCGGGCCATCTCGCAGCCCGAGCTCGACGCGCTCTACCGCGACGCCTACGAGGACGAGCCGTTCGTCACGGTCGTCTCCGTCCCACCGACGAGCAAGCACGTGCTTGGCTCCAACCACTGCCGCGTGCACGTGTCGGTCGATGAGCGCACCGGTCGCCTGCTGGCCATCGGTGTCATCGACAACCTGGTGAAGGGCGCCGCGGGCCAGGCCATCCAGGCTTTCGACCTCGCTTTCGACCTGCCCGAGACGGCCGGGCTCGACCAGCTGCCGCTCGCCCCCTGAGCGTGCGCGAACCCCTCGCGCCGTTCGAAGGGCGGCTGCCCGAGTCGACCGCCTCGGCCACGCTGCCGCGCGGCTTCCGTGCCGGCGCCGCGACGATGGGCATCAAGGCATCGGGCCGGACGGACGTAGCCATCGTGGCCATCGAAGGGGGGCTGCCCGATGCCTCGGTCGCGGCGGTCTTCACCTCCAACGCCCTCGTCGCCGCGCCGCTCGTCCTTTCGCGGCAGCACCTTCGCGCGCTGTCGCCCGTGGGCGATGGCCGTCACGGCTGGTCGCGCGGCGTGGTCTGCACGGCCGGCTGCGCCAACGCCGCCACGGGAGCGGAGGGACTGGCCGACCAGGAGCGCATCGCTCAAGGCTTCGCCCGTGGCCTGGGCACGGACCCGGAGCGCACCCTGGCCATGTCCACCGGTGTCATCGGGGCGCGGCTGCCGGCCGACCGGCTGGGTCCCGAGATCGCCCGGCTGGCAGGCCAGGGTCTGTCGAACGGCTTCTCGGCGCTGTCCGCTGCGGCTGAGGCGATGTGCACCACAGACTCGCGCCCGAAGTCGGCCACGGTCCTGCTGATGCTGCCCGATCGAGCGGGGCGTCCGGTTCCCGTCACCGTCTCCGGCATCGCCAAGGGTGTGGGCATGATCCACCCCCAGATGGCGACCATGCTGGCCATCATGCTGACCGATGCGGACGTCGCTCCCCTCCTCCTGCACGGCCTGCTGCGTCCGGTAGCGGCGCGGACCTGGGATCAGCTCACGGTCGACGGCGACACCAGCACGAACGACACGGTCTTCCTCCTCGCCTCGGGCGCGGCCGGTTCGGCGCCGTTACGCGGCGGCAGCACGGAGGAAGGGCTGCTGCGCGACGCTGTCGAGGCCGTGGCACGCTCGCTGGCACGTCAGCAGGCCGCCGACGGTGAAGGCGCCACGACGCTCCTTACCTGCCAGGTGAGTGGTGCCACGGACGACGCCGAGGCACGTGCAGTGGCACGCGCGGTGGTGGGCAGCAGCCTGGTCAAGGCCGCCGTCCACGGCAGGGACCCCAACTGGGGACGCATCGCGGCGGCGGCCGGCAATGCCCGCTTGGCCTCGGCCGGCGTGCTTGAGGCGGCCGGGCTCGATGCGGACGAGGCACAGCGCCGGGCCGGAGCGCCGGCGAGGCTCGATCCCGAGCGCCTGCGCATCGCCATCTGCGGACAGGACGTCTTCGACGGCATCCCGCTGCCCTTCGAGCGCGCGGCAGTGCGCGCGCTGATGGATGAACCTGAGGTGGTGGTGCGGGTCGACCTGGGACTGGGCGACGGCCGCGGCGAAGCCTTCGGCTGCGATCTGACCGAGGCCTACGTGATCGAGAACTCGGAGTACACGACCTGATGCCCGGATCGCGGCCGCTGGTCGTCAAGTTGGGCGGCACCGCCATCGCCCAGGAGCGAGGCGTCCTGGGCGAGGTCGCCGCGCTCGCCCGAGAGCGTGACGTGGTGGTCGTCCACGGTGGCGGCAAGCGGCTCTCCGAGTGGCTCGACCGGCTGGGCGTGGAGCACCGCTTCCGTGAGGGTCTGCGGGTCACCGACGAAGCGACACTGGAGGTGGCGCTGGCGGTCCTGCGCGGCGTGGTCAATGCCGAGGTCGTGGCCGAACTGCGCCGGGCAGGCGCGGACGCGGTGGGCCTCTCGGGTATCGACGGCGGCCTGCTGGCCGGCGAGCGCGTACCAGGGCTGGGACGCGTCTGCTCCGTGGCTGGCGTCCGAGGCACGCTGCTCCAGGCACTCTTCCTGGCCGGCTTCGTGCCGGTCGTGGCACCCCTGACCGCCGATGGCGGCGGCGCCATCTGCAACGTCAATGCGGACGACGCGGCATCCGGGCTGGCGGCCGGCATCGGCGCCGACCTGATCCTGCTCACCGACACGGACGGCGTACGCGATGCCGACGGCGTCCGGATCCCTACCCTGCGCGCGGCCGAGATCGAGCCGCTGATCGCAGGTGGCGTGATCGCCGGCGGCATGATCCCCAAGGTTCGTGCCGCCGTTCGGGCGCTGGTGGCGCCCCAGTCGGTGGCGGTCATCGCCGATGGGCGCACGGAGGGTGCGCTGGCGGAGGCACTCGGCGGCACGGATCGCGGCACACGGATCACTGCGGCCTGATGCCTGACGCAGAGGCGAGCGAGTCGCTGACCATCCTGGTGGTCGATGATGAGCCGGCCATGGTGGGCGTCCTGGGGGCCCTGTTGGGACGCGCCGGCCACCGCATCGTGGCCGCCTACGACGGTGACGAGGCCCTTCGCCGCTTCGAGGCCGACTCGCCCGACCTGGTGCTGCTGGACCTGTCGATGCCGGCCAAGGATGGCTCGGAGGTCTGCCGCGCCATCCGTGCCACGAGCGCCACGCCCATCATCGTGGTGACCGGGGAGCGCGACGGCGCGTCGTTGGTGGAGCTCCTCGACCTGGGTGCCGACGACTACCTGAGCAAGCCCTTCCGATCGGATGAGCTCTTGGCGCGCATCCGTGCCGTGACGCGCCGCGCTTCGGCCTCCCCGGCTTCGGACTCGGCCGGCGGCAGCGATTGGCAGCTCGACCTGCGCCGGCACGAGATCCGCTGGCGCGGGCAGGTGCTGGATGCCACCGCCATCGAGTTCCGCCTCCTGCGACGCATGATCGAGCACCTTGGTGAGGTCGTGCCGCACGCCGATCTGCTGGCCGCGGGCTGGCCCGGCGTCCCGGACCCTGATCTTCTTTGGCTCAAGCCGCACCTCGCGCGACTGCGCGAGAAGCTCGACCGGCTCGGCGCCGCCAAGCCCTCCGCGGTGCGTGCTGTGGGCTATCGACTGGATCCGGCTGGCCAGCCGGTCACGGCCACGGCCACGGCCAGGGCCAGGGCCGATGACGCGTAACCGACTCGCAACCGAAGTGGCACCACTCCGCCGCTGACCCGGTGCGTGCGTGCACCTAGTCTCGGACCATGATCGACACCCGCTCCTCCTTCATCCCTGCGCCGGAACCGTACGGACCGGTCAGCTGCCGCACCTGCGGCTGCCGCCTCATCGAGGTCGACCACGCCGAGGGTCCCGCCTGGCGCCACTTCCCGTCCCTGCACCCTGACCAGGATGCTCGCGGCGACCGAACGGCCTGCGTCCACGCGCTGCACGGTCGCGACGGTCGCGTCCTCGGCGCTCGACCGGCCATCGGCCTGCTCATCAACGACGACGGACGTGAGCAGATGGACGAGACGCTGCTGCCGGCACGGGACGTGGCCGCCGCCTGATCCGCCGCGGCGATCCCGGCCGTCGTCTCGCGGCGCTAGACGGGGTCGTCGACCGCCGCGCGCTCCAGAACGAACTGGCTGCCGCGCGGCAAGCGTGGCTCGACCGTCAGTTGGCCACCCATCGAGTGCGCCAGCCGCCGCGCCGCGAAGAGGCCGATGCCCGCGCCACGCGGTGAATCGTCCAGGCGGACGAACGGATCGAAGATGCGTTCGCGCCACTCCTCTGGGATACCCGGTCCGTCGTCCGTGATGGCCAGGTAGGCCCGCCCCTCGGCACGCCAGCCGTACAGGTCGATGTTGCCGTTGACCGGCGCGTACTTGGCCGCGTTCTCCAGCAGGTAGCCCAGCAGCCGTCGCGTGGGCTCGGCGGCACCATGCGCACGGAGCGGACGCTCCAGGAAGTCGGTGGCCAGCCGGTGGCGGCGGAACAGCGGACCCAATTCCGTGACCGTTTCCTCGACCACCGCCGTCAGGTCCATCGGTCCTGTCTCCATCGATCCGGAGGGGAAGATGCGCATGCTCTCCAGGATGGAGTCCACGGCCTGGTCCAATCGGTCGACCTGCTGCAGCGCCTCCCGCTCCCAGACCTGAGCGTCGGGCTGCTCACCGGCCTGCGCGCGGCCGCCCAGCAGCTCCACGTAGGCGCGTACTACGGCCAGAGGTGTGCGCAGCGCGTGCGTCACCACGGCGATGACGTTCGCCCTGGCCTCATCGATGGCACGCAGGCTCTCGATCTGCGCTTCGGCCTCCTGCTGCAGCCGGCCCTTCTCCACGACGCCTGCCAGCAACGCGGCGAGCGTCTCAAGGAAGCGCACGTCAGACGCCGGGAAGCGGCGCGGACGCACGGTCTGCACGTTGAGCACGCCCACGACCTGGTCGTTCCAGACGAGCGGCACGGAGCACATCGAGGTGTGCGGCTGATCCGGCCCCGTGATCCAGGCGAAGCGCTCGTCGTTGCGGATGTCCAGGCTGGTGATCGGCGACCGGGTCTCGGCGGCGATGCCCGTGATGCCCTGTCCGAGGCGCAGCTTGGCTCGTCCGATGTACTCCTTGGCCAGACCGTTGGTGGCCGCCAGCGTGATGCCCGCCCCGTCGCGGTCCATCAGGTAGAGGGAGCAGACGTCGGCGCGCGCAGCTTCCTGGGCACG
>JBBJNS010000103.1:0-7535 GCA_037720745.1 Candidatus Limnocylindrales bacterium | reverse complement strand
ACGGCGACCGGCACCTGGACGAGGCGCCGGCCGACGTAGCGGAGGGTCACTGGCTACATGTGGCTTCTTCGGCGAAGAGACCGTAGGCCTTGAATCCGGAGCACGTCGTTCGGAACGCCCGGGTGCCCGACGTCTCGACGATCCAGACGTAGGGCTGTTCCGCCACGACGATCTCCTGGATCTGGCGATACAGCTCGGCGCGCTGTGCCTGATCCACGGTGCTCGCCGCTTCCGCGAACAGACGGTCGACCTCGGCGTTCTCGTAGGCTGCGGCGTTGGAGAACGGCACCTCGCCGATCTGCGCCGAGTCGAACATGCGCCGCACGCCGATCTCCGGATCCGTGCCGTTGCAGTAGCTGATGATGTTGGTATCGAAGTCACGCTCCGTGAAGACCGTGGGAGCGAAGACGGGCGGTTCCAGGGGCCGCAGCTCGACCTCCGCGCCGACCTGCTGGAGCTGGGTCCGGAGCAGCTCTCCGTACCGGGCGAACGACGGGAAGTGGACGAAGTCGAAGGCCAGCGGCGTGCCATCCTCCACACCCTCCACGCCCTGCGCCGTGCGCGTCCCGTCGCCGTCGCGGGTCCAGCCGGCCTCATCCAGCAGTCGCTCTGCTTCGGCCATGTCGAAGCCGGGCATGGGCAGGTCGGCGGCGTGCGCCCAGCCGATCCCGCTCGAGATGGGGGCTTGGGCGACCCGACCTTCGCCGAATAGGACACGCTCCAGGAAGGCGTCACGATCAAGGGCGTGGGCGATGGCCTTGCGGACGTTCAGGTCCGCGAACACGGGCCGCTCCAGGTTGAAGCTCATGGTCATGATGCAGTTGGAGCCGCCGGGGTTGCGGTCGGTGCGCAGGAACTCGATGTTGGGATCCTCGTCCAGGCGGGGCTGGTCCGGACCGGGCACACCCCACAGCCACTGCACATCGCCCGCTTCCAGGGCGATGACCTGGCTGCCCTTCTCCGGGTTGACCCGCATCACGACCTCGTCGAGCTTGGGGAGGCCCGGCTTCCAGTAGTCGGGGTTGCGCTCCAGACGGATCTCTGAATCGGGCGCATAGGAGACGAAGCGGAAGGGTCCCGTGCCCACCGGGTCGATGTTGGCCGGGTTCTCCTGCGGGTCGCTTCCTTCATAGATGTGCTGCGCCACGATGGGTGCCTCGGTCACGTCCAACTGGCCCAGCAGAGGAGCGTACGGCTCCGAGAAGTTGAAGACCACCGTCAGGTCGTCCGGGGTCTCGATGGACTCGAGGACCGGCCCCACCGATGCTCGGGTGCGGGAATGGAACTCGAGCAGGACCTCTTCGAAGCTGAACTTCACATCGGCGGAGGTGAATGGCTCCCCGTCGTGCCAGGTGACGCCGTCACGCAGCGTGAAGCGGTAGACGGCACCGTCCTCCTCGATCTGCCAGCTCTCGGCCAGCTCCGGCAGCGGCTCCAGGTCCTCACCCAGCTCCACCAGCCCGTTGTAGATGAGCTCCGACGCGGTATGCGTGGCGCCGCTGGTGGTGATGGCCGGGTTGAGGTGACCCGGATCGCTGTCGATGGCCAGCACGAGGGTGCCGCCACCGCCGGTCGCGCCGCTCCCACTCGGGCCCGGTGACGCGCCCGGCGCGTCCGGGGATGCGGGCGGGGCGGCAGGGCCGGTACAGGCCGCGGCGATCGCGACCAGACAGAGAGCGACAAGGGGACGGCGGGGCATGAGACCTCCAGATCGGGACGGCGAAGATGGCCCTCGCGGGCGAGATGGGACGAGGTTGCCGGATGCGACTAGGTTGCCCGGCACTTGTAAGTGCTCCGGACACTTAGCCCCCGGATCCCCGCGCCTGAGCACGCGCCTGGCCGCCGCGCATCGCTTGCCGTCGCGAGAGGTGTATCCTGCCCGAACGCTATATGCGAGGTGCAGATAGCGTCACTCTGTGGAACGGTAGGAAGAGTCACCGGGACGCCGCGGGTGGCTTCCGGATCGGAGGCAAGATCATGCGGATCGGTGTAGCGGGCAAGGGCGGCGCGGGCAAGACCACGGTCTCCGCGACCATGGCCCGTCTTTTCGCTCGACGGGGCTACGACGTCAACGCGCTGGACGGGGATCCGAACCCCAACTTCGCGGCCGCGCTGGGGCTGCCCCCCGGTGAGATCGCGCGATTGACCCGGGTCCCTCGAGAGGGTGTCCTGGAGGAGCGCATCGGGCCGAACCAGGAGGCGTCACTTCACCTCACACGTCCCTTCGAGGAGGTGGTCGAGCAGTACGGCGCCATCGGTCCGGACGGCGTGCGGATGCTGACCATGACCGGTCTCCTGGGCGCTGGGCAGGGCTGCATCTGCGGTCAGCACTCCACCGTGAGGGGCTTCGTCGACGAGCTTGGCGCGACGCGTCCGCAGGACGTCACCATCCTGGACACGGAAGCCTCCATCGAGCACCTCAGCCGGGGCACCGTCCGCAGCGTCGAATCCCTGCTGGTAGTGGTCGAACCCTACTTCCGGGCACTCGAGACCCTGGGACGCACCGTTCCGCTGGCCAGGGAGCTGGGCATCCCGGCCACCTACGTGGTGGCCAACAAGGTCCGCTCCGAGTGGGACGAATCGACCATCCGCGACTACAGCCAGCGCCTCGGCGTGGAGGTCCTGGGCATGATCCCCTACGACGAGGCCGTGGCGCAGGCCGATCGCGAAAACCGCTCGCTGATCGACACGGAGCCTTCCTCGCCCGCCGTGACCGCCATCGACGGCATGGTCCAGTCGCTCCTCGACCGGCAGGCCGAGCGCGAGGCTGAGACGAGTGCCACGCCATCCCGGACGACCGCGTAGATCAGGAGGCGATCATGACCGTCGCCGCACCGCCCCGCGAGGATCGGGGCGCCGCAATGGAGTCCAGCGAGTCCACGGCTCCGGAGGGCATCGAGCGACCGCACGATCCATCTCCCGAGGAGCTCCAGGAGCCGCACAAGGCCCCGCAGGGTCCCATCAAGGTCGTGCATGCCTTCTGGCTGGCCGGCATGAGCTGCGACGGCTGCAGCATCTCCGTCACCGGCGCCACCAATCCCAGCGTGGAGCAGCTGCTGACCGGATCGATCTCGGGACTGCCCACGGTCGTGCTGCATCACCCCGTCCTCTCCGTGGAGGCAGGCGAGGAGTTCATCGAACCATTCGACCGGGCGGCGGAAGGCAAGCTGGACGCGCCGTACGTGGTCATCTACGAGGGGTCCATCGCCGATGAGCGCATCGCCGCGGAGACCAACGGCTACTTCTCCGCGATGGGCGACCAGGTGATGGAGGGCAGCGATGCGCGGCCATTCCCCACGGCCGCGCGGCTGGCCGTGATGGCGCCCAACGCGGCGGCGGTCATCGCCATCGGCACCTGCGCCACGTGGGGCGGCATCCCGGCCGCGGCGGGCAATCCGACCGGCTCCATGAGCCTGATGGACTTCCTGGGCGCCGATTACCGCAGCTCACTGGGCCTGCCGGTGATCAACATCCCCGGCTGTGCTCCCATCGGCGACAACTTCACCGAGACGGTGGCGGCCATCCTGCTCTTCCTCCAGGGCATGGGCCCGCTGCCCGAGTTCGACGAGCTGGGCCGTCCCGCCTGGCTCTTCACCGAGACCGTGCACCGGGGCTGTACCCGTGCCGGGTACTACGAGGAGGGCAGCTTCGCGGAGAACTACGGCGACAAGGAGTGCCTGGTCGAAGTCGGCTGCTGGGGACCCGTCGTGAACTGCAACATCGTCTCGCGTGGCGCGCAGTCGCACATGGGTGGCTGCATGGCCGTGGGGGGCGTGTGCATCGGCTGCACGATGCCCGGCTTCCCCGACAAGTTCGCCCCGTTCTACAAGGCGCCGCCCGGTTCCTTCGTATCGAGCACCGCCTCCAAGACGCTCGGCTTCGGCATCCGCCGCCTGCGCACTCTCAGCCACGACAACGTCAACCGGGAGGTTCGTTGGGACGCGGTCAACGGGGGGCGCGTGCCGAGCGGCTGGGGCGAGGTGGGCAAGCCCGGCGTCATCGACAAGACCGTGCACTACTTCTACGAGAAGCTCCAGTTCCGCGGCGCCAAGAAGCCGGGCCGCGACGATGGGCGCATCTATGCCGGTGACCTGCCGCCGCGCGCGGAGGGCATGGATGTCGTGGAGGATCGCTCCGCACCGGGTCCCCGGACGTGACCGACGGCGAGTTCATCACGGTCTGGCTCGTCGCCGTGGCGCTGGCCGCCGTGGTCGTGCTCATCGCGGCGGGTCTGTTGCTGGCGGTCCTGCTCACGGCGCGGAGCCTCCTGCGCCACGGTGCGCAGGCCCTCGAGGCGGCCGAGCACATCGCGGCCGACACGCAGGTGATCTGGGCGCTGGACGACACGAACCGCGTGGCGGCCGACATCCTGGCCACGGCCGAGAGCATCGAGAGCAACGGGGGCGCCATCGCCACGGCCCTGCGTGAGACCGAGGCGGCTCCCGTCTCGGTCGTGTCCACTGGAGGGTCTGAGCATGCCCAGTGAAGGAGCCGTCTACACGGCCTGGATCGTGTCGCTACTGCTCGGCGTCGTGGTCATCCTGGTGGTCGCGCTGCTGCTGGCAGCGATCCTGCGCACGGTCCGGCAGATCGACGCCGCCGTGGCCCAGATCTGGGTGGTCGGCCAGCGCATCGCCAACAACACCGTCCATATCCCGCTGCTGCATGAGACCAACCGCGTTGCCGGGCTGATCCTGGAACGCGCCGGCGGGATAGACGGCGCCGCTGCGCAGATCGAGCAGCACTCCGGCGTCTGCCCCAGCTGCCCGCGGTGTGCGCTGGCGCCGGGGGGCGTCGTCCGATGATCGAGCTCCTGACGGTCCTCACCGCGCTGGCCGTGCTGATCCTGTTCGCGGCGCTGGCGCTCTTCCTCATCCGCATCGTAGCGGTCCTCAACAGCATCTCCGGGGAGCCGGGCGGCTACAGCAGCCGCGAGAGCTACGTGGGCAAGATCGCCTTCGGCGTGCGAGCCATAGAGATGCAGACCAGCCACCTGGGCCCGGAGGTGACGCAGCTCAACGCGGGCCTGAGTGCCGCCGCGGACGGGCTCCGCAGCATCGACGGGCACCTCGTGCGCACCATCGAGAACGTCGTTCGACAGGAGGCTGGCTGACGTGGAGCTGCCGGGATTCGTCGCGCTGATCTGGGGGTTCATGCTGCTGGTGACGGTGGTGGTCGTCGTGCCGCTCGTGATACGCCTCCTGCACCGGACCTATCTGGCGGCACGGCAGCTCGAGCACGACACCGCCCGTGCCCTGGCGGGCGGCGTGGGCATCGCCGGGAACACGGCCAACATCGAGGCGCTCCAGAGCACCATCGCCGTGGCCACCGACATCCTGGGCAGCTCACGTGCCATCCAGGAGCACGCCGCGACCATCGAGTCGGCCATGGCCGGCCGGGCAGCGGGGCGCTGAGCCGATGACCACGCTGCTGACGGTGCTCACGCTCATCGTCGTCGCGGCCATCGTGCTCGTGCTGGTCATCTACCTGGTGGCGACGGTCATCCATCTGCGGCGGGCCGACCGCAACCTGGCCGCGCTGGTCGGAGGCCTGCAGGCCATCCAGGGCCACGCTCGGCCGTTGCCCGAGCACCTCACCACGATCAACGGGGCACTCGGGACCCTGCGCGACGACCTGGCCGCCACCGATGGCCATCTCGCCGGCGTGCGCCGAGTCCTCGACCGCGGCTAGACGAGGCGATACGACCGATGTGTTTCAAGAACCTCCCCGTGGTCTTCGACGCTCAGGGACGGGCCACGCTCAAGGACGTGCCCGACCCGTACGGCGTGAGCACGGCGCCCCAGACCTCGGCCGGTCCGGAGACGCTCACGCGCGACCAGATCGAGGACCTACTGGCGCGCAACGGCCACATCAAGGAGAAGAACTTCGACCCCGTCACGCGGGTGGCTGGAGCGCTGGCCTTTCACACGGTGGTGGATCTTCAGCAGAAGAAGGTCATCGAGGGCCGCTCCGTGGCCACTCTCTTCCGGGGCTACGAGATCATCATGATGGGGCGCGATCCGCGCGACGCCATCTACATCACGAGCCGCGCCTGTGGTGTGTGCGGCGGCGTGCACGCGACATGCTCGGCGCTGGCCACGGAGATGGCCATCGGTGTGCGGCCCCCGCCGCTGGGGATCGTGCTGCGCAACATGCTCCTGGCGCTGGAGTACCTCTACGACAACCCCTTGCATCTGTTCCTGCTGGCCGGTCCGGACTACTCCGAGTCGATCGTCCGTCAGACCAATCCGGAGCTGCTGGCACGCGCGGAGCGCACCCCCGCCCCCAACGCCGAGACGCATGGATACAGCACCGTGGCCGACATCATGCGCGACATGAACCCGCTGACCGGCTCGCTTTACCTCGAGGCGCTGCACATGACCCGGGTGGCGCGCGAGGCGTACGTGCTCATCGGAGGCAAGTACCCGCACCCCCAGACGGTGGTCCCCGGTGGCATCAGCGCCACCGTGAACCTGTCGACCTTCAGCGAGATCTACCTCCGCCTCCAGCAGTTCTTTGACTATTCCAAGCGCGTCGTGGGCATCTATGACGACATCGTGGACTTCTTCTACGACGCCGATCCACGCTACAAGGATGTCGGCCGCACCAGCGCCAACCTCATCGACTGTGGCCAGTGGGATGACCCCGAGGCGTACGACGCCACCTACGAGAACTGCAATGAGTGGGGTGAGCGGCGCTGGGCGACTCCCGGCGTCATCGTCGACGGCAAGCAGGTCACCACCAACCTTCAGCACCTCAACGTCGGCCTGGAGGAGTTCATCGACCACTCCTTCTACGAGGGTTGGGAGGGACAGCGCTTCGCCACCGACCCCGCGGGCAACCCGCTGAGCCCCCACCATCCCTGGAACAAGGAGACGAAGCCACGACCGCAGGCGCCCAACTGGCGTGAGAAGTACACCTGGTCGACGTCTCCCCGCTGGGATCGCCAAGCCATGGATGCCGAGGTGAGCGGCCGCATCTGGAACACGGCGGTGGCGCAGAAGCTGCCCGAGAACCCGTACATCTTCCCCACCGGCCACAGCCTGAAGCTGCTGGTGCCAGCCGGAAAGCTCCCGGAGAAGGAGCTCGAGTGGCATGTGCCGGACGTGTGGAACGCCCTCGAGCGCAACCGCGGCCGTGCCTATTGCGTGGCCTACACAGCGCTGGTGGGCCTGAACCTGTGGCGCCAGGGCATGGAGTACATGAAGGCCGGCAAGACGGCCGTCAGCACCAAGTTCGAGATCCCCAAGAAGGGCACCCGGATGGGTGTCGGCTTCTGGGGCGCCGGTCGAGGCTATCTGTCGCATCACCTGGTGCTCGACGATGGCGTGGTCACGAACTACCAGATCATCACGCCGTCCACCATCAACGCCTCGCCACGCGATCCCTGGGGGACGCCGGGCAAGTACGAGGAAGCCGTAATGAACACGCCCATCCTGGAGCAGTCCGGGGACGGCAAGTTCGTGGGCATCGATGTGCTGCGTGCCATCCGCTCCTTCGACCCCTGCATGCCCTGTACGACCCATATCCATACC